>JAYSVM010000181.1:0-11350 GCA_043718495.1 Oscillatoriales bacterium
TTTCCCTACCCCAATATTGTAGGGAAACGGCACTGCCGTCTCCTAATTTCGGCTTATCTTTAATGAAGCTGATGCCTTTAACATTGAATTATGAATTAAATCTGAAGACTTCAAAAAATTTACAATTACGATACTTGTATGAGGGGTTTAACCCACTACTTATAGACGTGAAAAAAGTTGGTAATTTTGCCAAAATTACATTTTTATCCTGATAGCAAAGTACAGGCTGCGTATCAAGAAGCGGAAACTACAAACACCGAACTTTATGATCCGCATCTACTCTTCCATCCTGATGTCCAGCCTGTTACTTAGCAGTACCGCAGTTAACGCTCAAAGTCTAGAAACGCGATCGACCTTTTTCTCTCAAGACAAATCTGTGACTGAATCGTTAATAGCTAAAGTCGAAAATCAGAGCCTTTACGCAGATAGCGATGCAAATAGCAGTAAAGATAGCTTACCAGAACGAGGAAGCGGAAGATAAAGCTAAACCACTTAAATTTGTGCCAAAAAGCAGCGGAAAATACAGAATTATTACCGCATGATTTGGCTATTTTTTTTCGGGAAACTACTGAATCTAGAACTTATAGAAGTAAAAATTGACCGCAATTACTTCCGGAGTTACCCGAAAAAGTTCGTATATGAGATTAGCAACTTTGAACTAAAAATTTACCATGTCTACTCTGACGCAATTTGTATTATTAAGCACAGTATTAGCTGCCGTCATTGCTTTTCCCCAAAAACCAGAGAAAAGTTTAATCTCGCAAAATAAGTTCACGACATCTCAACAATTGTTATTAGCGAAAGATAACAATAGGGAATCACTCTGTTCTGATACCTCTCCGAATCCGGGGTGTTCTCGGCGAGATAACGTCATCATGGGAATAGGGAATGGGGAATAGGGAATGGGGCATGGGTTATTGGTTATGGGTTATTAGTTATGGGTTATTTGTTATTTGTTATTTGTTATTTGTTATTGGTCAAGACAACAATTAACAATTAACAATCAACAACAATTAACAAAAACTATAATGGAATTTCCAGCCTAAATTCAGTGCCTTTATCAAGAGTTGACTGGCAAATTAGTTTACCGCAATGTTTGTCTACTACTATCTGTTGAGAAATCGACAATCCTAACCCAGTTCCTTTACCAATAGTTTTTGTCGTAAACAGCGGTTGAAACAGGTTTTGTCTGACATTTTCCGTCATTCCCAAAGCATTATCAGCAATCTGAATAATGATCGTGTCGCACGGAGAAACCTCGGTATCAATCTGAATTTTTAGGGAACGCCCATCTTTTTCCCACGCTTCTTCTAGGGCATCGATCGCATTTGCGAATAAGTTCATAAATACTTGGTTCATCGGGCCTGGGTAACAGTCCACTTCTGGCAGATTACCGTAATGTTTAACTACTTCAATTTCAGTCCGATCGCCTTGATCTTTAAGACGGTGTTTCAATAGCATCAAGGTACTATCCATGCCTTGATGAAGGTCGGTTTTAATGCGTGCATCATTACTCGATCGCGCAAAATTTCTCAGCGACAGTGAAATATCCTGAATCCGTTCAGTTCCCAATTGCATAGAATTCAAAATCTTCGCAAAATCCTCTAAGGCAAATTCCAAATCAATTTTGTTGATTTGGTTAGCAATAGCAGTAACAGGTTGCGGATAGTGCTGTTGATAGAGATTTAGTAGTTCGGTGATATCAGCCAAATATTCTTTGGCTGGGGCAATGTTACCGACGACAAAACTCAGGGGATTGTTGATTTCGTGCGCTACCCCTGCAACTAATTGTCCCAAGGTTGAGAGTTTTTCTTGCTGTATGAGTTGCAACTGAGTATGCTGTAAAGAGGTAGTTCTTTCTGCAACTTCTTGTTCCAGGCGATCGGTCAATTCTTTGAGTCGCCAGTGGACTTTCACCCGTGCTAATACTTCCTCCTGCTCAAAGGGCTTGGTAATATAATCAACTGCTCCCAGTGACAAGCCTTTAACCTTACTCTCTGCATCTGTTAAGGCAGTCATGAAAATCACTGGAATCCCTTTTGTAGCAGTATTTGCTTGCAGACGACTACAGGTTTCAAACCCATCAACTCCGGGCATTTGTACGTCCAGCAGGATTAATTCGGGGAGTGCTTGTCCCGATTGCAGAGTTGCACAGCGTTCCACCATTGCCAATGCTTCTTCACCGTCACTTGCCACCCGGAGTTTATAGCCCGCAGCTTTTAAGGCTTGGGAGATGACAGCTAAGTTGGTGGGATTGTCATCTACAACGAGGATATATTTCTGATTTCTACTCATGATTCGGTTAAACTTTGCTACTAATTGAGATATTTGTGTTATTAATCGATATATTGCTGAATGAATGCCCGCAACTGTTTAGTTTGGAAGCTTTCGGCAAGACTAATCAGTTCTTCAGCAAAGGCAAAATGTTCAGAATTAGTAGTCTGAATCTGCTGGGCAATCTCTACAATACCGTCTAAATCACCTAATTTAGCTAATTCTCGAATCTGTTGCAATACTTCGATCGCAGGGGGCAATATTTGATCGGGCGCAATTTTCCCTTTGCTGTTGACTTTGCTATCTAGATTTTCATTATATATCCAATCCAACTGCAAATATTTTTGGATTAACTCCAGTAGGATATCGGCTTGGATGGGCTTGGGTAGAAAGTCAGTACCACCTGCGGCTAAACTTTTGTGGCGATGGATTTCAAAGACGCTGGCGGAAGAAACTAAGGCGGGCATTGTTTGGAGTTGGGGATACGATCGCAACTTCTGAAGGAATTCAAACCCATCCATCACTGGCATTGCCAAGTCGGTGACGATCAAATCGGGTTCCTCAGTCAGCGCTCGATTCATCCCTTCTTGACCGTTTTCGGCTTCAATTAGTTCAAAGCCGATAGGTTCGAGCAGATGAATCAAAACAGAACGGTTTTCCCAGCGATCGTCCACTACCAAAATTTTACGCTTTTTGCCCTCATAACCTGCGATCGCACCATGTTGCGTAACCCAAGAACTATCTGCCCAATCTAGGGCATCTGGCAGTTCTACTTGAAATGAGAAAATGCTGCCAACTCCTGCTTGACTTTGTACCTGAATTGTGGTGTTCATTAACGCCACAATTCTTTGACTGATCGACAATCCTAAACCAGTACCTTCAGCCTGTTTTTTAGTATTACCGACTTGTTCAAAGGGCATAAAGATTTTTTCTAATTGTTCCGGCGTCATCCCAACACCTGTATCCTCGATCTGGAAGAGAACCGATCGATTTTCGATTTTTGATTTTTGATTTTCGATTGAAGATTGATTGAAGATTAATTGATTGATTGAAGATTCAGGATGTGATTTCTGGCATTCTATTACTTCTACCTTGAAAGTTACGCTACCTTTGTCTGTGAATTTAATGGCATTACCAAGAAGATTAATCAATACTTGTCGCAAGCGCTTTTCATCAGCCTTAACTCCGACAGGTAATTGCGGATCGATCGCAAAATTGAAGGCAATGTGCTTTTGTTCGGCACGGATATTACAGATTTCGGCAACACCTTGCAGAAAAGATGAGAAGTGAAAAGAAGTAGGATGCAGTTCCAGTTTGTCAGCTTCTATTTTTGAGAGGTCGAGTATATCGTTAATTAGCATCAACAAATGAGAGCCACATTGATAGATAATATCGATACCTTTGCGTGCTTTTGGAGTTAGAGATTCGGTGCGCTGGAGGATTTGGGTATAGCCCAAAACGCCATTGAGGGGAGTGCGAAGTTCGTGGCTCATGTTGGCAAGAAAGTTGCTTTTGGCAAGGTTAGCACTATCTGCCATATCTTTTGCTTGTTGGAGTTCTATGGTGCGCGCTTCTACTCGTTGTTCTAATTGGATGTTGGTGTTTTGCAAATGGTTGAATGCTTCCCGGAGTTGTTGTCCCATCCGGTTGAAGGATTGGGCTAATCGGCCGAGTTCATTCTTACCTGATAGCTCAATGTTTTGTTCAAGATTGCCCGCTGCGATCGCCTCTGATGCCTGACTCAATCGCTGTAAAGGTTGAGTGACCCAGCGCGAGGTATACCAGCCCAATATTGTAGCAATCAACAAAGTACCGATACACAAAAAAATCGTAATCTGCCTATTAGCATTAATTTCTGCCATGAAATCTGATTCTGGTACGACGACTATACTAAGCCAGTCAATACCCCAGTCATCTTTCATCGGCGTTACCTGCACAAATTGTCGCTCACCATTGATGTCAAAATCAAGGTGTTGAATCTGAGTGATAGTAGTGAGATTGGGAAATTTTGCGGTTAACTGTTTGGCTGTAGATTGGATAATTGCGTTTTCACTTTTAACGGCTTTAATTGTTTTTAATTCTTTCCCTTTGATGATATAAGGTTGTTCAATTTTAGAGCTGGCAATGATTTCGACCTTAGGATTAATAATGAAAATTTGTCCAGTTTTACCAATTTTCAGAGTTTTCAGAAATGTATTAATTTGAGTCATATCAAAATAACTGTTGATGACTGCTAACATTTGCCCTGCACGATTATAGATAGGGTAGGTTGCACTAATTGCTACTACTGAGCTATTGACATTAATGTAGAGCGACGTCCAAACAGGTTTTTTGGCTGTAATTGCGGCTTTATACCAAGGACGAGTGCGCCCATCAAAGTTCTTTTGTACTCCCAGGAACTCGGCCCGATCGCCTTGATTGTCGAGACGATATACTGGGCGATATGGCTCAGTTTTGCTATTTTTAAGTCGAGCCTGAATTTGGTCGGAGAATCGTTCTACCAAAATCGAATTGCCACCAGGATTAACTAACTGAATTGCAATGATACTTCGCTGATCTACCAGATGCCAAAAAAACCGTTGTTGTTTGATTTGATCATTCAAATCTAGCTGTTCGGTTTTAATGGCTGCGGCGACGGTTTTTAAGGTTGAGGTAGAGCGTTCTAGATAGTTGAGAACTTGCTGTTTTGTGCGATCGCTCACTTCGTCCTGAAGTTGTACAGCCATGTCGTTAACTGCTTTCTGTCCGCTGCGAAACGACAAATAACCGACAGTTCCGACGGCGGCGACAATCTGGATCACAAACGGTACGATCAGAATCGCCCGCAGTGGGACGTTGCCGATTAGTTTACTGAGAAATCGCTTCTTGGGTGAGGATGACATTGTAGTTATTTAATGAAGGAATAAATAAAGAAATTTGAAATATTCACCTATCCTAGATCCGACACACCCCCCGCCCCTCTCTAGAGGGGAGCTAGATCCGGTTCCCCTCCTGGGAGGGGCTAGGGGTGGGTCTCCTGGGAGGGGCTAGGGGGATATCTGTGACTGGTTTTGACCTGATTGTTGACACTAATGGGCATTGCCGTGTCCTCTTCGGGAGTTAGGACACGGCAGTGCCGTTTCCCTACTGTATAATTGCGGTGTAACCGGAATCGATATGAGATCAATCCTCAGCCGCTTCCCCACCCACAACTACATTCCGAATCCGCAAACTAGGCCCGCCACAGCCCACGGGCAAACCGCTTTGTCCACCCTTGCCACAGCCGCCGGATTCATCCCAATAAAAATCATCCCCGATCGCCTCAATATCGGCTAGAGTGCTAAAAACATTACCCGAAAGAGTCACATCTCTTACTGGTTCAGCCAATTTGCCATTGCGGATCATCCAAGCTTCCCCCGCACTAAAAGTAAACATTTCGCCGTTAGTCATGCCACCTTGCCAATTACTTGCATAAACACCTTCAGAGATGCCAGAAAATAAATCAGCCACCGGTGTTGTACCCCGTTCAATCCAAGTATTAGTCATGCGGACGATCGGCGGATAATGATAATTCAAACAACGAGCATTTCCAGTAGGCAACTCTCCCAATTTCCCAGCAGTTTCGCGGGAGTGCAGTCGCCCGACTAAAGCACCATCCTTAATCAACTGAGTAGTAGTAGCCGGAGTGCCTTCATCGTCATAGAAATAACTGCCACGGTGTCCTGGAGGCGCGGCACCGTCGAAAATTTGCAACTCCTTGGGGCCAAACTGGCGGCCGAGAGTCATAACTTCCAAGATGTCGGGATTTTCGTAGGCCATGTCAGCTTCCGAGAGGTGTCCGAAGGCTTCGTGGACGAATAATCCGCTGAGAATTGGGTCGATTACTACGGTGTAACTGTTGCCTTGGACGGGTGGTAAGGCTAAGGAGTCTACGGCTCTCTGGGCTGCGCTGCGAACTTGAACATCAAGGTCGGTTAGGTCTTCGTAGGCCTTGCGGGAACCGGTGGTTTCGCGGCCTGTTTGTACGGTTTCCCCGCAGCGGGCTGTGGCGGCAAAGCGCATTTCCATGTCTACCCAACCTTGTTCGAGCATTGTGCCTTCGGAGGTGGCGAGGATGATGCGCTGGGTGCTGTCGCCGTAGCGGACGGAGACGGTGGCGATGCAGGGGTCTATGCTACGCAGGATTTTGGCGTAGCGATCGCACAATTGCTTTTTTTCGATCAGCGGAACCAGACGGGGGTCTGTTCCTGTCAGTGGTAGGAAGCAAATGTCTTGTACGGGGGTGACAGGGGCGAGAATCGTTTCTTCCTCACCGATCAGTTTGGCCGCGGCGATGGCTTCTTCGATTCTTTCGGCGAGGGTGGAGAGTCGGTTAAAACTAGCAAAGCCCCAGCCGCCTTTGTGACAGGCTCGAACTTGGCCGCCAATGGAGACTCCTTCGCTGAGGGTTTCAATTTTTTCGCCCCGCAGCAGGATGTCAGTGCCCTCGGCTTCTTCGAGTCTAATTGCTAGATAATCGACTTGGTTACGATAGCGTGCCATTAAATCAGACAGCAGATTTTTCGAGTCGGCGATCGAGGTGGGCATAAGGAAAGCACGGTGTTTGACTGCATCTATTTTGCACTTTTGCCGGGGCGATCGGTCTAATTGATCCAAAATATGGTCCAAGCGCGGAGATTGCGACTTGTTTGGTACGGTTTGCCAATATCGCGAATTGACAAAGATGGATATGCTGTGAGTCAGGAGGAAGGCGCAAGAATTCAGCGGAATTTTTTCATCATTTTGGTGCCTGAATCCTCATTCATCAACTTAAATAAATACTTCATCCTTCGTGCCTCTGAAGGTGGGTTTATAACTACTGTGAATACTTACTTTTTACCAACAATAAGCGATATTTTAGCCTCCGAAGGCTCAGAAAATGACCTCAGTCCCAGGGACACGAGGTTAGCAGCAGAAAATAGCCGTCCGAGGTGTCCAGGGAGTCGCGGGGCTGCCCGGCTGAAAGCGGAACAGGAATGGTACGGGGCGATCGCAACTTTGAATCAAATGCTCGATCGGCAAAAACCAGCACAAACAACAGATTCCCTTCCTCCCAATTCCTGCCAGGGATTAGTATTGTCGGGCCCATCTTCCGTTTTAACTGACCCCGCATTGGCGAACGGCTTTGCCAATTGGATTTTTACCAGCATTCCAGACAATGATGCAGCTTTGTGGTCTTTTCGGGCCAGACAAAGTTTAGCTTTACTGCCGGCTGCTGATGTGCAAATATCAGTGCCTAGCGCCGCACCTGCACTAGCTTTAGCAAGTGGCGATCCCTTGGCTAACGAGCAGTTTTGTTTAGTTTTAACAGCTAGTTTCAGCCTGGTGATGGTTTTAGGCGAAAATGCGATCGGCATTCCAGCTTTTCTATTTTCTTTCGATCCGCAAGTAGTCGCGAAAGCATGGGAGGTTTTGCGACACAGAGTGACTGATAGCGAAAATTTGTTAGGAAATTCTGATGGCGAAATCAATCTAGCTATTAGTCAATTAACTCATAATTCAACTAAATTAGATGAGCTATTTGAGCGGTTTTCACCTGTTGCTCCAGATTATAAAGTAGTCACGAATTTCAGCCGTTTACTGTTGAATAATTTGCCGATTTGGAAAGAAGAAACAGGCAGAATTAAGGATGAAATAATTGATGAGGGTTGGAGGAGAAGACATGAAAAATTACAAGCTAAGAATCTCAACTGCAAATCTCCGATTCCTCACGCTACTAAAGAGGTAGAATTGCTACAGGCGATCGCCCACGAAGTCCGAACTCCCTTGGCTACTATCCGCACTCTCACTAGATTGCTGCTGAAACGCCCCAAACTCGATGCAGTGGTAATCAAGCGTTTGGAAATGATTGATACAGAGTGTACTGCTCAGATCGATCGCTTCGGCTTAATTTTCCGCGCCGTAGAAATGGAAATGTCGCAAGCCAAAAATTCTGCTGTCCAGCTAACAGTAATGTCCCTGGGTGAAGTCCTACTTCATAGCATTCCCCGCTGGCAAAAACAGGCAAGTCAGCGCAATCATACTTTGGAAGTAATAGTTCCCAAAAAGTTGCCTGCCGTTGTCAGCGATCCCACTATGTTAGATCAGGTTTTAACTGGTTTGATTGAGAATTTTACTCGAACTTTGCCGTCGGGGAGTCAGATTCAAGTGGAGGTGATATTGGCTGGCGATCAGTTAAAGTTGCAGTTGGAATCGAAACATCTATCCGACACCGAGGGCGAATCGACTTTTGTACGTGCTGCAAATACTCCCTTACGATCGATCGGACCCCTGTTGATGGTACAACCAGAGACAGGAAGTTTGAGTTTAAATTTGAGCGTGACTAAAAATTTATTTCGCGCGGCGGGGGGGAAGTTGGTAATTCGTCAGCGTCCTCAAAAGGGTGAAGTGATGACGGTGTTTTTGCCACTGCAATAGTTACAGATTGCAGGTTTATGAGGTATATTCAATATCCCCGTAGGGACACGGCAATGCCGTGTCCTACCCTATCCCTGTAAGGACACAGCAATGCTGTGTCCTACCCTATCCCCGTAGGGACACGGCAATGCCGTGTCCTACCCTATCCCTGTAAGGACACAGCAATGCTGTGTCCTACCCTATCCCTGTAAGGACACAGCAATGCTGTGTCCCTACCGTGAATTAATTGCTAAAAAGGCGGCACCCAGATTTGAACTGGGGGTGGAGGTTTTGCAGACCTCTGCCTTACCACTTGGCTATGCCGCCGTTACGCCACAAATTTGACGTTGTTCTATAATACACCAAATCTTGATTATTTTAACATATTTATCAAAAAGTGCGATCGAGCCAAGCTATCCCGTTCCCCCGCAGAGACCAGGGCTGTTTCATTCTCAGGTAAATCATCGTTTTGTAGGGGCGGGTGCCCCCGTGCCCGCCCTCCCCGTCTTGGAAATAGCTCTCCAGCCCACACCCTCCAAAAAAATCACACTTTTCCCGTGCGAAACACTCTACCGATGACCTCTTCAATAGGCGGATCAGTAACAGTCAAATCCACCACCTCTAACTCCGCCAACATCTTCGCCACCCCCACCATCAATTCCTCCCGTTTCACCAAAAATCGCACCGATTGTCCCTCAATTGACTCTACCTCCCCATAAATAGAAGCACGATCTTTAGATAGCGGACTGGCTAACTCTACCTGAACTTGCCGATAAGGTGCAAATTTATCGAGCAACCCATCTAAATTACCATCATAAACTAACTGCCCTTCATGGATTAACAAAACTCGCTTACACAAAGCAGTAATATCAGCCATATAGTGACTCGTCAACAGCACCGTTGCTTGATAGCGTTCATTATATTCCCGCAGAAATTGCCTAACACTAAACTGTGCGTTTATGTCCAAACCTAAAGTCGGTTCATCTAAAAATAATACCTCTGGTTGGTGCAGCAACGCCGCCATCAATTCAGCTTTCATCCGTTCCCCCAAAGAAAGCTTTCGCACCGCCTGATTTAACTTACCTTCTAGCGACAGCATCTCCGTTAATTCCCCAACTCGCCGTCGATAATCTTGCTCAGGAATACCATAAACAGCCGCATTGATTCTGAGAGAGTCGAGGACTGGTAAATCCCAGATCAACTGTTGTTTTTGCCCCATGACTAAAGTGATTTTTTGCAAAAAATTAGATTCGCGGCGGAAAGGAGTGCGATCGCATACAGTGACCTTACCACTAGACGGGTAAATTAGACCAGTCAGCATTTTCAGAGTCGTAGTTTTGCCCGCACCATTAGCACCAAGAAACCCGACAACTTCCCCAGACTCAATACCAAAAGAAACTCCATCAACAGCCTTCACATTGCGGTAAGTGCGCTTAAAAAAGTGCTGGACAGTTCCTTTCAGTCCCGGTTCTTTAATCGCGATCGGATAAACCTTGCTCAAGTCTTCAACCAAGATAATTGGCATCATATTAACCTTTAAGTTTTATTATAATCTACAATATTTTCATCCAGCTTATAGCAACATTGAATTGTTAATTTTTTTACCACATTCCTCCCGAATCAATCCGCGCACACTGTAAAATCAGAATATTCCCAGACATTCATTATTACATCTCACAAAAATTACAACTATGGCACTCAAGGCAGATAATTCAGGCATCCCTCGTTTGGTAGGAGACAACTCTCCAGAAATTATTACACTTACAGCGGGACAAGTTGCTAATCTTCCGGGGGGAGTTTGGCTAGTGGGCGGTAATGATACTGTTCAAGGTTCATCGGATACAGAACGGATTTTTGGCAACGATGGCAAAGATAGTCTCTTAGGTGGTGCCGGCAATGATTCTATTTATGGCGGCAAGGGCGATGATGATATTTTAGGAGAAATTGGCAATGATTTCCTCACCGGAGATAGAGATAGCGATTTCCTGGATGGTGTCGCGGGAAATGATTTATTGCGTGGGGGTCAAGGTATTGATTTGTTAGTTGGTGGCGATGGCAACGATACATTGATTGGTGATAGAGATGTTGATATTTACAAAGGTGGTACGGGAAGTGATGTTTTTGTGCTTCGAGTCGATCAAGCGGGAGAAAAAATCGTTGGGTTTGAAGTTCCTGATGCAGTAATTGTTGATTTTGATAAATCCAATGATTCAATTGGCATTAGTATAGCATTTGCCAGCAGCAATATCTCCTTTGAACAGGTAAATTATAGCCTCAACGATCCCAGACTTTTACTGCTCAATCCCGCAACTGTGGCAGGTGGAACTAGCTTGCTGGCTAAGGGTGGTATCTCGCAGCGAGACCTAGATCCCGATGGCAATGGCCGTGTTGAAGCTACTAATATTAGATTTGGCGTTACCAATGCTTTATTGGGAACTGTGTTGAATGTAACACCTGCTGATTTAACTGGTCGTTTTATTAATGCTAGTTCTTTGCTTTGAATTAGCTATAGCCTTTCTCAAATAGATTCCGTAGGTTGGGTAGATTCCGTAGGTTGGGTAGAGCGATAGCGAAACCCAACATATTAGATTTAAATCAAGAGTTGGGTTTCGTACACTCAACCCAACCTACATATTTTGAACTTCACTTGATGGCGAAACCC
>JAYSVM010000182.1:0-35243 GCA_043718495.1 Oscillatoriales bacterium
CGGGCCGCGCATCTGGTTGGCCGATAAGGATAAAGTTCAGCAAATGCTCCACCACTTAATTTTTAGCATTATTCAATCTGCTGGAGCAGGCAGCGTGATTCGAGTCCACGTTTCTCGGAAAGAAGACGGTATCAACATCGGAGTTTGGGTTTTTCATCCTTGGCTGGGAGAAAGTTTGCCCCATGCTAAACTCTACTCCGACTACTTGTTAAAAGTTGAATCGGCTTCCAATTCGGCATCGAACTCCGACAGCAGAGAATTGGGACTCGAACCGCAACTGCCACAAGCAGTACAAGGTTCGCAGCGATTCCAGCTTTCTTTCTCTGAGTTGGCAGCTTTGGTGGCAGAGAATGTGGCCGATAGCGCACCGTTGTTAGCTGGCTATGGAGAGAGAGAACGTTTGGGGCTGCTGCTGTGCTGCCAGTTGGTGGAAATTCAAGGTGGCCAACTCTCGATTCAAGGATCGCCGGAGTCTGGTTATCGCTACGTGCTCTCACTTCCTTGTGTCAATGCTACTGAGTTGTTGGAAAGATAAAGTTAGTTGAAGGAAGAAGGAAGAAGGAAGAAGGAAGAAAAAGCAACTATTCCCAATTCCCAATTCCCAATTCCCAATTCCCCATTCCCCATTCCCAATTCCCCATTCCCCATTCCCAATCTAAAAATGAATTCAGTTTGGCAACAGTTAACTCTGACAAATTTGCCGCTCTTACAGTGGCAGAATGGAAGTTATTTATTGAATTTTGCGATCGGCTCATTGCGAAGTTGGCGACAAAGTAGCTGGCTGATGCAATGGGCAGAACCGCTAGGTTTTGTTTTGCTGGCTTTAACGTTTGGATTAGGCCCTTTTGTCAACAATGCCCTAGTCGGTGTGTTGATGGGTGCTGGCGCTGCCTTTTGGGTGTTGTTGACTATTTCCGACGATCGCACGATCGCCCTCACACCCATTCACCTACTGGTATTCTTATACTGGGGCATTGCCACCGTAGCCACTGCCATGTCCCCCGTGAAAGTCGCAGCCTTTGCAGGTTGGAATAAGCTAACACTGTATTTGCTATTTTTTGCGCTAATGGCTAGGATATTGCGATCGCCCCGTTTGCGATCGTGGTTAATCGCCGTCTTTTTGAACGTCTCTCTCATCGTCAGTTTCTACGGCGTGCGGCAGTGGATAGATAAAGTACCGCCATTAGCTACTTGGAACGATCCAACTTCAACTCAAGCCGATGTCACGCGGGTTTATAGTTTTTTAGGCAATCCCAACTTGCTTGGTTCCTATCTGCTACCAGCAATTGCATTGAGTGCCGCCGCACTTTTTGTGTGGAAAGGATGGGCAACTAGAGCTTTAGCGCTGACGATGTTAGTAGTGAATTTAGCCTGTTTGCGCTACACCGACAGCCGGGGTGCTTGGATCGGTTTTGTCGCTTTACTTGTGGTGTTTTTAGTCTTGCTATGGTACTGGTATAGTCCTTTGATGCCTAAGTTCTGGCGGACTTGGGCCCTGCCGTTAGGGTTAGGAAGTTTAGCTGGGGCGTTAATTTTAGGAGTAGTTTTAATTGCACCCCTGCGCGATCGAGTTTCGAGTATGTTTATCGGGCGCGGTGACAGCAGCAACAATTTTCGGATGAATGTTTGGACAGCAGTAATTGACATGATTCGCGATCGGCCAATTCTCGGTATTGGTCCCGGAAACACAGCTTTCAATAAAGTTTATCCGCTTTATATGAAGCCGAAATTCACCGCCTTGAGCGCTTATTCTGTGCTGCTAGAAATTTTGGTAGAAACGGGTTTTCTCGGTTTGACTTGCTTCCTGTGGCTGCTGACAGTAACAATAAATCAAGGTTTGTTGCAGATCAAAAATCTGCGGAATGCACAATTTAATAACCTTAATTCCCAGGAAGCATCCCCAAATTCTAAATCAAAAGAGGCATTTTGGTCGATCGGCGCGATCGCAACCTTAATCGGCATGATGGCCCACGGCTTTGTCGATACAGTTTGGTATCGCCCCGAAGTCAATATGCTTTGGTGGTTGATGGTAGCAATTATTGCCAGTTTTTACACCAATTCCCCGCAGCCAGAATCAGCCTTGACTACTGATCACTCCTTATGATGGAGGAGACGGCATTGCCGTGTCCCTACCCGAAAATATTGTAGGGACACGGCACTGCCGTCTCCTAATTTCGGCAATAATTCTGATACTGCTGGATTTGATTTGATGTTAGAAACCCGACTTCTCAAAGAAGTCGGGTTTCTGGGTGTTATGTTTTTTTAGCTTGGCCTATCTTATTCGGTAAGGTACGGAAAGCATAAATTGCATACTACATACCTGTTTAGATAAATTTCACAGTACACACCTTAAAAAACTGTTTCAAACTAACTTCTATTCTGCATCATCCAGAGGCAGAACTAATCTAGGACACGCATATCGTCCACCATTGGTATCCTTACACTGTCGCATCGAAACATCTGAGGTAAACAGCATTGAGACTTCATTATTAACTGTTGATTTAACACTCACAGGAGTTATGAGCGCTTGAGAAGCTTGACTTAGCTCCAGAACAGTGATAATAGCCAGTATTGTTGATGAAATCAAAACAGTGGGTTTCATTTCTTTGTTTTTTCCTCTTTTAAGCTTTGACGTGCCATTCCTATCCATATATCCTCGTCCAATTCTTGAGAATCCGCATACTTAAGACAAATCTTCCAGAATGGTTGAGCTTCTTTATTTTTTTTCATCCCTTCTAAGACTTGCGCTTTTAAACAGCTAGTAGCAGCTCTTTCACTATCTATCTTAATCGCTGCATTCAACTGTTGCATAGCTTCTGGATATCGACCCTGTTTCAGACGAGCCCAACCCAAATTTTTAAACAAAGAATACTTTACTGGATCGTCCTTAGCTAATTTTAAACCTTGCAACAGCAAATGAACAGCCGCAGGATAATTTTTATCGTGAAGAATATATAAGCGAGCCAAGTTGCTATAAGCCGCAGGAAGACCTAATTTCGCCGCCTCCCGATATTTTCCCCGCGCACAAGCCAAATCCTGCACCTCCTCGCAAAGCCACCCTAAATTATAAAGAGCAGTTCGGTTTTTGGAATCTAGAGAGAGGGCTAACTGATAGGATTCTTGAGTTTCAGCCAATTTATCCGCCTTGTAGTTTTCAAAGCCCCTATTATTAAAAAGCGATGCAAGTTCCGGTAGTCCTATCTGCCAACCACCAAACCCTACCGCCAGCATCAACAGTAATGCAGCCCATTTTGAGTTATGAGGCTTTTGAGGTGGCTGTTTTCCAGTATTAGGAGCATTAGCTAATTGTTTCATGTTTAGCATATTTTAGCTTCAGAGTTGAGAAAAATTTAATTTATGACATTCCGTAATGTTTGCACCACGTATATGTATTTAACCATAGATCAATACTTCATCGGCTCTCACCATCTATCCGGATAAATTAAGGAAGAAGGAAGAAGAAGTTTTTTGTTCAAACTCACATCTTGTGCCATTGTCAAGAACAGGCAAGATGCCTGTTCCACAAACAGAGAATTTTTTTTGTGGGGTGGGCGTCTCGCCCGCCCTCCAAAGCCTTACCAATGTTTATCAGGAAGAGCTTGGGAACGAGGAAACACTCTCGCTAAATGTCCTGACTGTTATTTCCCTGCCTAAATCCTGAGCTAGTAAATCGATACCATTAATAACTTGATTTGGCTCTGCGATACTTAAAATATCATAGCATTTTTCCCGATAATCTGGACGGTCTTGAAAATACTGAATTGCTCGAATCAGCGGTTCCATAACTTGATAAGCTGCTTCAGCTTTATCTATCGCATCTTGAGGAATCGGAGTTGCTAACCTTTGAATTGCCAAATCGATTAAATCTCTAGAATTTACCCGATCGCTCGGCCATCGATCTGCATTTGCCAACAACTTTTCTGCTATAATATCAATCTGATTCAAGCAAGGAACCGGCGACCAATTGGGATAACTTGGTTCGCCAAACTGAATGCGCCCTTCACAAACCATCTCGAATTTAATCGTAGTTCCACCCACAATCACTGGAAATCTTATCCCGTATTGGTTTGATTGAATATCGTTGGGAAGAATGATGCGTGAACTAGCACTATCCGGTAGGGAATCGCGACTAGCAAAAATCACATCATAACCTTCTTGTGCCACTTTTCGGCGCAGGAGATTGTAACCACCATCCATCGGACACATAAAATCAATATCCTGACTCAACCGATATTCTCCATGTTCCATACTCACCAAAGTTCCGCCACCAAAATAAGCGTGACATTCCTCTAGAAACTCAACATTCAATTGGCTGAGTATAGTTAGTATTTTTTGATGGATTTCGCGTTTAAACATTCCTGGCAAACTCACCCATTTTTCAGTTTTTTGAGGCTGGCAAACATTTCCTAGTTCCGCTACCAGCCAAGATTGATAGTGTTGACTAATTTGTTTAATAAAAGCCAGTTCCTCAGCGCTAGGTTTTCCCAAAACTCCCCAGTAATGCCAGCCTGATTCGTAGCGACATAACATTTCTTTGATAGTCAAATATTTGACATTAGCAACTTGCCAACAGATAGCCTGAAGGAATGGCAATTCTGTGGGAATTTCAAATGTGGTTGCTACTTCTCGACCATTCATAAAAATACTATGCCAGTTGCATTACACTTGTATCATTAAAACTGTTTCATCGCCCGTTCCATATCCCGGTTATCATCACGTTTTTTCATATCTTCGCGCTTATCATAGAGTTTCTTCCCTTTCCCTAAACCGATATCCAGTTTTACCCAGCCACCTTTTAAGTACATCTTCAAAGGCACTAAAGTCAAGCCTTTTTCTTCCACTTTACCGATCAATTTACGAATTTCCTGCTTGTGCATTAACAACTTACGAGTACGACGAGGTTCGTGATTAAAATAATTGCTAGCACTTCTCCAAGGGGAAATATGCACATTAATTAGCCACAATTCACCACTCCGAACTAAGGCATATCCGTCCCGCAAATTAGCCTTTCCTTCTCGAATCGATTTGACTTCCGTTCCCTTCAACTCGACTCCGACTTGATATGTGTCTGTAATTTCATAGAGATGCCGCGCTAGTCGGTTGTCACTAAGAATTTTGTATCCTGGGCTTTTTTCGCTCATTTTTATCTCCCCTTTATCTCCCTTAAAATTATTATAACCCTAGCTTCACAGTATAAAAGACAGGAGCTTGACAAAACTTAAATTACAGCTCTAGGCATTACCAATTTTGCTGAGCTAAGATGTCACCAACGTGAATGTCAAGCAGTATCATGCAGCGCACCAATATTCCTGATTCTGGTATCCCAGATTCTGTCAGTCCCCATCCTGCGGTTAATTTGGTTTTGCTAGCTCCTTCTTTGCTGGTACTCACTTGGTTTTTGGCTAACCTGGAGGCAGTTAAGTGGCTGTTATCCTCGTTTGTCGAGATACCGACTCTGTACAGAATACTAATTAGTCTACTGATTGTAGCATTAGTAGTGCGATCGATTGTGAGTTCTGGGCGATCGCACCGATCGCTCCCAAAATTCATTTTGAGGCGCTATCCGCTGCTATTGATGCTGGGTACAGGCATTTGCTCGATCGCGCTTCAGTGCATAATTGATATCAAACAACTCACCGTACTGCTGTTTATCCTAGGAACCTACGGGTTGTACGGCTTGTTCTGTGATGCCTACTTTTGGCAAAAAAACTTGCCAGTTGCAGGCTTATTGGCTTGTATTTTACCATTCAACAGTCAGTTAAATAGCGGTTTAGGTTTACCAGCACGAGTGCTAACTGCTCAAGTCGTAGAACAATTATTATCTGTTTTGCAAATTGGAGCTATTTCTTCCTACGATATCATCGTTTTGGAAAATGGAGTCGCCCACGTTGACGTACCTTGTAGCGGCATCAAAACCCTATTTGTTGGGACACTTTTTTTATTGGCTGCGACTTGGATCGAAAGCCGCAAATTGGGTTTAAGATGGCTGGCATTATGCGCCACTAACTTCTTAATGTTAGTTTCTGCTAATGCGGCGCGGGTTGCAGTGCTAGTGCTAGTTGCCCAAGTTTTCAAACAGCCAATGTATGCTGAAATTCTGCACGTACCTTTGGGAATTGTGGGATTAGTCTCTACTTGTTTTTTAACTTGGTTGATTTTGCAGAAAATTCCTAAATTTTCAGGATTACCAACAAGTAACCTTGGAGCACAAGACAACTCAGAAATATTCAAAAATCAGCCTTTGGCAAAACTAGGAGTAATTACAGTAGTCGGGGTTTTGGCAATTATTTCTCAATTGTATCATGTAGAAAGTGCGAAAGTGGCGATCGCGCCCATGAACATCCCACCACAAATTGTATCCGAGTCGATCGCACTAAACCCCAGCGAACAGACATTCTTTGGTAATTACCCCGGAACAAAGACAGAAAAAATCAGATTTGTCTCAGGTAATTTGCGCGGTTCCATGCTCACAGTCGCTAGCACATCTTGGCAGACATATCACGCACCAGAGTTATGTTTTATTGTGAGTGGCATTCCAGTCAATCGCATAGAAAGAAAACAGCTAACATCAGATATATTAGCCCGCTGGCTATCTCTCAAAAACAACCAATTATCCGCTACCTACTGGCTCCAATCAACCCAGGGAACAACAGATAACTTCTTGTCACGCATCAGCAGCGATATTCGTCATAAAAATCAAACTTGGGTGCTAGTTTCTATTCTCTTTGACAGTTCTTTAAACCCCGAAAGTTCTGAAATACAAGACTTCGTTACCTCCATCCATAATGCAGTCAATCTTAGCTTAAAAGGATGAAACAATGAAAAGATTTAAAGTTGCACTGAATATAATATTTCAGTCAATATTTTGGCTATGGAATCTCACATTTCTATCAATTGTCTATCTCGGAATTTTACCATATCTGGCAATACCATTATTTCAAGCCACCATTGATGGAATTATCCCCCTGGAATTTGCCTTAACCCTAACAGCACTCGTCGCAGTACCTACAGTGTCTACCATAATCGGAGCCAGGTATTTGAGGAAGCAGCCATTGCAGCTAATGCGTCTGTTTTATGGAGTTGAAGCACCGCTATTTTTGCTCTGCTTAATCCGCTTATTCCTGCTGCGGCAACTTACTCCAGGTAGTTCTCAAATCATCGCTACCATAGCCTTATGTATAGGAGCATTTTTAGTTGAAATCCTGTACGGATATCTGGGAAAAACAGAAAATAGCGAATCTGAATTAGTCCCAGGAAAATCCCAGCAAAAGCAATTTTTCTTAACTAGCTTAATTGGACAAAAAAACAGTGCATCGATCCAATTAGGATTTCACAGTCTAATGTTGCTAGTTGGTACTTGGGCAGCAACATTACTGATGTTTTACGCTTTGCCTATTGCCATTGTCACTATCGTTGGATTTTTTAGCTTTGCTTGGGTACAACCACTGATCGAGTCTTTGCAATACGCTTCATTATCTATAATTTGGTGGCTGCCATTATTCTTGATCATGTTTGGTTTTACCTCCAGCTTATTCGTGGTAATGCCTTCACTTTACGGCTTTCTTTATATCCAATCTGGGCGCAAAATATTTCGCAGCTTTGCTTCCCAGTATGGAAAAAGTCAGGCGATTATCGGAAGTTTAGGAGTCATCGCAGCTTGGGTGGCTATTTTTGCAGCTTTGCAGCAACAGCCGCAAATTCAAGCACTAAAAATGCTGGCGACTCCGCCCAAAGATGAGAGCAGTCGGCAAACTTTGTTAGCGAAATCTGATATAGTGCGATCGGGCTTAGTCAACGCTTATTTGTATCCTTACCGCTACCTCAGCACTGTGGCAGAAAATAACCACATTTCTGAGATGTACAAAAATACTTTGAGTTTGAATGAAGGTGCGGCCAAGGTTGTCCAGAACAGCTATAATTTTTTAATGTCTTCGTTTTTGTATCAAGGTTCTAGCGCTGACTCTAAAAAAGCCGAAAAACTCTACGGTGAATTCTTTGATACCGAACTGCAAAAAGGCGATCGAGAAGCAGTACAATATGCAGTACAGTCAACCTCAAATCGCGAAGAAGCTAAAGCAGGTTTGCTGAATGTCAATCAGGAAAAAGTATGGCTAGAATCCCAAGCAGTGACAGTCACAGAAAATGGCGATTGGGCTGACGTTCAACTCTACGAAGTCTACAAAAATCAAACGCCGAACTTACAAGAAGTATTTTATTACTTCTCTCTGCCAGAAAGTGCCGCAGTGACAGGTATTTGGTTGGGAGATACTGGGGATTTGAAAAAACGTTTTGCATTTACAGTATCGCCCAGAGGTGCCGCACAGAAAGTCTACAATCAGCAGGTGAGAGAAAATGTAGATCCGGCTTTGCTAGAACAAATTGGCCCCAAACAATATCGCTTGCGGGCTTTTCCCATCCCTGCTAAACGAGAATTTAGACAAACTGATGGGCCAACGGAAATGCACCTGTGGCTGACTTACAAAGTCATGCGACAAGCACAGGGTTGGGCTATGCCGAATTTAGCTGAAAAACGTAACATTTTTTGGGACAAAAATACTCGTCGTACTATTGCGGGGAAACAGGTAAAATACAATGGGAAAGAGGCTAAAGAAACTTGGCTTCCAGCATTTGTCAATGCAGTTGCACCGCCACAAATAATTCCACGTCTCGCAACTTTGCCGGAAGGAAATACCATTTCTGCTAAGCCGTTGGTTGATGCAAGTTACTTATTGCCTCAAGGTAAAAAGTTTGCTGTTGTGCTAGATACTTCTCGCAGTATGGCGACAGAAACTAAGGAAATGAAGGATAATTTTGACTGGTTAAAAAAGAATGTTTTAGCAACAAATACTGTGGATTTATATGTGGCTAGTGCAGCCGGAATGCCACCGAAGTTGGTGAAAGATTTACGCAGCTTTGATGTGGGAAAGTCAACGTTTTATGGTACGCTCCAATTAAAGGATATATTGCAACAGTTTTCGCAGTGGCGCGCCGATCGCACTTATGATAGTGTATTCTTGGTGAGCGATCGCCATAGTTACGAATTGTCAGACGATCGCAAAAACACCCTTTCCATGCCCTCACCGCTGTGGACAGTGCATTTGGGAGGTTTGCCACCAGGTTATGACGACGCTACCTTAAAGGTGATTCAAGATAGCGGTGGCGGGGTTGCGACAGATATTAAAGAGGCGATGCAGCGAGTGGCGACGACAGCAGCATCGGGCAATTCTATAGTTAGCGTGGTTGATGGCTATGCTTGGAGTTATGCCAAAAAGCCGAAATCGGAAAAAGCTCTGCAATCTGTGGCTGCTACAGAGTTAAAAGATGACAAAAATGAAGGTTTTAAACCTATAGCAGCGCGACAGTTGATTATGGCACTTAGTAAGGAGAAAAGTTCCAATCAATTAAGTCAATTGGATGCGATGCACTCAATCGCAAAATCCTTTAAGGTAGTAACACCCTATTCTTCGATGATTGTGTTAGTTAATGATGCCCAAAGACAGCAGCTAAAGGAAGCTGAATCCAAGAAAGATCGATTTGAACGAAAGGTTGAATCTGGTAAGGAGGAGTTGACTAAACCTGGAAATCCTCTGAATGTTTCGGGGGTTCCTGAACCGGCGGAATGGCTACTTTTGGGGTTTGGTGCGATCGGGCTTTTGGCGATTTTCCTCCGTCAACAGCGATCAAAAATGGTATAACGCATGGGCCCAGAAACCGGGTTTTTCACCTAATTTAGGGTGTGTAACGAAGTATTTCGTAAAAAACCCGGTTTCTTTGTCGGAGTGCGTAAATCCTGACTAATTTATTTCTACAAAAACGCGATCGCCTTCAATCTTGATCGGATACGATTCGAGAGAATCCGCAGGTGCATTCAAACATTTACCCGTATCTAACTTGTACCGAAATTTGTGAAAAGGACAAGTAATGATGCCGTCACTTACCTTACCCATGTCAATCGGATATTCCAAATGAGTGCAAGCATTGCGGTAACAAGTTACATTCATCCCTTGACGGTTTAAAATCAGCGAAATACCCTCAACTTTTACTCGCAAAATATCCCATTCTGGAACTTGATTTAGCGCCGTTATCTCTACCCACATATGATTTTTTGGTTTAAATAAATTATGACCGACTGATTGGCGATCCTGAAGTGCTATTATGATGTGCTAGACTTTTTGTATAGGACGATCGCAGAGACAGAAGCAGCAGCCGATGGCTCAGAAGCAAGTATTCGAGAAATTAAAAGGAGTTGGAATCTGCCATGACTCAACAGCCCAGAATACCCGATTTAGAAACTAGACAGCAAAATGTTGCTAGGATGCGAGAATCTTGCCAGCAGCTTGATATTGTCAATTTAAAATTAGATGAAGTGCTCGCAATGTTAGAAGCTGATAACCGCCGTCAGCGACAGGAACGTTTAGATGGTAAATATCGCCGAGTGCAAGAAAAAGTAGCCGAATCCTAAATAATTGCCCAAATTTTTTAAAATATCTGTTCCTCATTTGATGGCAAAATAAAGATTAATTATCATTATCTAATTTCAGGGGAGGAATTTGATCGGCAGTTAAAGTAACTACTTTGCCATCTTGCCAAATGCTAATTGATTCCCCTAATTTGCGGTGTTTTTCTATGGCTTTAGCAATAGCAATTTTAACCCCAGCATCAATTTTTTGCTGGAGTTCTGTTAGGGTAATTTCCGGTTTACGATCCAAGGGTGATTTGGTTCCAGATTGGGGGTTCATAAATAATGACCTCTTGATTGTTAACGGATGCTGCCACTAATTGAGGTAGATCTCCAGTATTATTATACACCATCCAAGTATCGCATAAAGGTAAATACAAATCTATTAAGTTTTTCCGTCCCCGTTCGTAGCGACGGCGGATAGTATCTTCTGGGATATTGTGGCCCCCACTTTCTACCCGTCGGCGTACCCGCGCAATGGCTAATTCAGGACTTTGTAACCAAAAATAAATTAAGTTGATTTGATAACCTTTAGTTTTACACTCTCGCAAAAATCTGGCAAAATTTCGAGCAGCTAGAGTAGTTTCAAAAGCAAAATCAGCTTCAGCCTTGACTAAAGTTGATAGCCTTTCTAACATTAATCGTCCCGCTTGAATAGCTACCCCTTCAGGGTTAAAAGGAGAAAGACCCGCCGCTATTTCATCGGCGTTGACATATTCAAAAACCTCTAGGAAGTAGGGTAAGATTTCCCTAGCGGCGGTGGTTTTTCCAGAACCGTTAGCACCGCCAATAATGTATAAATTAGGCATCTAATAAATTATTAGTTTCAAGTAAAATATTCTGTAACTTGCGCGTCCAATCTCCTATCCCCTTATATAAAAATTCCCAATCTGCCAAGTCAATCTCCCACAAATTACTAACCTTCGATTCTAGATTGACGATAAAAACTTCATCTTCAGAAAGTCGCTGATTAAAAGTGAGATAATCCATCCCATATTTAGCTTGATACTGAGCATTTCTTTGCCGAAGTTCAGTAACTTTTGCGGTAATCTGCTCGATGGTATAGCGTTGAATTGCCACATCCATAGCCGATTGCAAATCACCCAAAGCACTCAATACTTCAACATATTCATCTTTGATTGATACTGTCACCATAATCTGACAACTGCCTCAATAAATTTATTTCGTGCCTTGAACTTCCAGTGAATTAAGTGCGATCGTTTCTTCCTTTGCCAATTCCCTAAATTAGCTGATGCCTTCGATCGCCTTTTCCTTAGTTTGCACCATTGCCATTGATATCAAACTTTTCTACGATCGGAATTTCTGAAGGTGAGGAGGCTACTATTCGCAGATTGATATCAATTATGATTTGATTTTTATCAAGAACTACATTGGCTTTTTTTATTAAGAATTTTATGGGTAAACAATCGCCTGATTCAGGTTCGGGAGACGACAGAGTTTTATATCCTGCGTCCTCCAGCCATTCACAAATCTTCCTCCAGTTTTCTACCTTTTCATCAGCTTTGCCTACAAGATTTTTGACATACTGATATAAAGTATTACAGAAATCTACGGCAATCCCCTTGGGGTTTTTACTGAGCGTTTCGGCAATTTCGGTGGGACTGTGGCCGCAGAGTAGACCACGTAGATGTTGTTTCTCTGTGGGCGTGAGACGCTTGCCTTTGGCGGATGCTAAGTCTGTGTAAAGGGTTTCTAAGTCCCAGTCGCGCGCAGCTTCCGGGAAGCGATCGTTAGAGGATGCCATTGGAGGAGATAGGTTTTTGGATTTTTTATAATTAAAGTCTAACACAATTCCTAGTGCTTATTAGTTTCTTTGTTAAGCTTGGTTAGGTTAGTATCAAAAAAAGCAGGCTCGTGATTAATTTTACACCTAGAATCCGGGGAAGGCTCACTTCTTGCGGGGTCGAGTTTTCTACTGAGTAAAGTTATCAAGCCATCGAAAACTTCAATTACCGAAATAGCTAAGTCCAGTCCTTTCAAAGACCTGGCTGATTTGACATTTGTCAGAGCAGTCATTAACTATCCAGGCAATGAATGGACATTTTAATTAAAAGAGTCAGGTATCGTAAAATGGATGAATTTGTTATAAAAGCTGCGGCATTGGGATTACCCCCAATTATGCTGATAATTATGATGGCAAATGCAGGTTTAGCAGGTGCGGCTCCAATTACACTAGGTTTAGCTACAGAGATGTTGTCTAAGTATGGTCTTGAAGCATTGCTAATTGGGATTTACAAACAGCGCCTTCAAAACGGAGAATCAAAATCGCGTCTATGCAGAGAAATTCGGAATTTACCTATTTCTGGGGAAATGAAACGCAGACTTGACGAAAAGTTTCTTTGTTAATAGATAGGTAGAATTAGGCTTCGTAAACCATCTCTTTCTAAATACAAATATAATTTATGCACGGGGGTCTATGAGTGCAAGAAAAAGTAGGGGAATAAGCGCTATGAATTAAGAGGATTAATAAGATTAACAGTCTTCTTTATTCATCGCAAAACTGTCCAATGTCCCCTAGGGATGAATCTGACTCAAAATCACCCGCAACCGATCGTAATCATCCTTCAACAAAACACTCAAACTCCTCCCCGCTTCCACCAACCAAGATCGATCGCGCTTTCGCAACTGATAAATCTCCCGAATCGCCGCCGCCGTCAGGGCCTCCACAGGCGCATTAGCCACCCCCAGCAGCGTCCTCAAAAAATCCAACTTTTCGCTAAAACCAATCACCTCATCCGGTTCACACCGATACACAGCCTGGTGAATTTGTGGCGGCCGTGGCGGAATATACTGATAAATAGTTCCCCGTTGCGGTGCATAACCGTTCAAGCTTTCACCAGCCGTTTCAAAACCCACAATTGCCGATCGAAATTCGGTCTTTAACATCGCAAAAATCTGCGGTTGTTCCTCCCGCAACTCTTGCAGCGACATCCCCAAAGCCCGTGCTCTGTGCACCGTGTCGATCGGGCTAGTTGTGGCATGATAAACTACTGCTATCACTATGTTTCCCGACTGTTCATCGGTCGCTTTCACCCAACTACCGAAAGGTGGCATCGGTGGAAAACTCAAGTCTTCTGGATCTAAACATTGCGCTAAAAATTCTGTAGTTGTAGTTTCAATAATTTCGCCAATATGGTCGTTGAGGCGCTCTTTCTCTGGAAATTGGGGGAGGGTAATACGCATATTCGGAATGGGGAATTGGGAATGGGGAATTGGGAATTGGGAATTAGAAATTTGTTAGTTGTTGTTGGCTATTGGTTATTGGTTATTTGTTAACAGTCAACAGTTAACAATGCCCCATTCCCCATTCCCCATGCCCGATGACTACTGACTATTTGGTTCGGCCTGCGGTAGCATCCACAAGTTCTAATTGCGACAGCCGAAATGAGATTAACTTGTCCCAATTGCCGCCTTCAAATAGTACCGCGACTTTCCCGTCGGTGACTCGCTGGACAAGTCCTTGAAAACCGTAGTAAATCTCGGTGGTATCTTTAACTCGAACTGCTGAACCTGGAAAAATCATAATTTTTTGAATGTTGTGTTTGCTGTCTATAGTTTACCGTTTTTTGGCGATCGAGTTCGGACACGGCAGTGCCGTTTCCCTACCCCGAAATCATCAGGTAGGGACACGGCATTGCCGTCTCCTGATTTCGAGTCATGTGAATGAGGACACGGCAGTGCCGTTTCCCTACCCCGAAATCATCTGTAGGGACACGGCATTGCCGTCTCCTGATTTCTACCCCAAAATCATCAGGTAGGGACACGGCATTGCCGTCTCCTGATTTCGGGTCATGTGAATGAGGACACGGCAGTGCCGTTTCCCTACCCCAAAATCATCTGTAGGGACACGGCATTGCCGTCTCCTGATTTCGGGTCATGTTAATTCCGATGTAATTTAGGCTAAGGCTGCTACAGAAACTTTACCCGCAATCCTACCCGCGATCGCGCGCAACTCCCTCGCCGAAGCAGAACCCGGTTGTCCCACCACAATCGGCACACCCGAATCGCCACCTTCCCGCAACGGAATTTCCAGCGGAATCCGCCCTAACAGCGGCACTCCCAACTCAGCAGCCGTCCTTTCCCCGCCACCAGAACCGAAAATATCGTATTGCTTATCCGGCATATCCGGCGGCACAAAATAGCTCATATTTTCCACAATTCCCAACACCGACACTCCCAACTGCTGGAACATCTTTAACCCTTTGCGGGAATCCAACAGCGAGACAGTCTGCGGCGTAGTCACAATCACCACACCGGCCATCGGCACCGCTTGCGCCATTGTCAACTGCGCGTCTCCAGTACCCGGAGGCATATCCACAATTAGATAGTCCAAATCGCCCCAATTCACCTGGTAGAGAAACTGCCGGATGATCCCGTTCAACATTGGGCCTCGCCAAATTACAGGCTGGTCTTTTTCAATTAAAAAGGCCATCGACACCAATTTGACACCGTAATTGAAAGCTGGTTCTAGACTTTCCCCACTTTTTCCGTCCTTAACCATCACTTTAGCGTCCGCTAGCCCCAACATCGTCGGGCCGTTGGGCCCATAGATATCGGCATCCAGCAAACCGACTTTAGCGCCGGTTTGAGCCAGGGCTACTGCCACGTTTACCGCCACTGTACTTTTGCCGACGCCGCCTTTGCCACTGGAAATTGCGATAATATTTTTAACGCCTTCTATGCCTTGCCGATCGACCATTCCCTTCTGTTGCGGCGTTTCCGCTGTCACCTCTACAGCCACTGTTTCGACTCCTGGCAACTGTTTGACCGCTCTTTTGCAATCATCCACAATAAATTCTCGCAGCGGACAAGCTGGCGTTGTCAGCACTAAGGTGAAGCTGACGACACCGCCGTCGATTTTGATGTTGCGGATCATGTTCAATTCGACCAAACTCTTTTGTAGTTCGGGGTCTTGGACTGGTCGCAGGATTTCTAGGACTGAACTAACATCGAGTGTATTGGGCATTGTGTTCTCCACCATAGCTCTGCAATTGGATCTGGTAATTTGCGATCGATCTTTAAGTATATTTTTATTGCTATTTTTTAATGTAACTTCATAGAGATCTTTTTCAGACTTTGGGGTGGCATAATTACAGTGCCGACAGGATTTGGGCACTATCGTACATCTTAAACTCATATCCGATCGCTAAGAATTTCTACGACTGAAAGCAATTTGGTCAAAATCCCCGAATTGATCCGTGGTCGCAATTCTTCAATCTAAAATCTAAAATCTAAAATCTAAAATCGGATGACAGTTTCTACAACACTTAAAACAGCGACTTCCCCGTTTTTGCCACCGACTGACTCTAGAGCTAAAGTCAGTCAATTTATGAGAGCCTTACAAGATGAAATTTGTCAAGGCCTAGAACAACTTGATGGCAGCGGTAAATTTAAAGAGGATGCTTGGGAACGTTCCGAAGGCGGCGGTGGACGTTCTCGCGTCATGCGCGAAGGGGATGTGTTTGAACAGGGCGGAGTGAATTTTTCCCAAGTGTGGGGCGAAAGTTTGCCTGCTTTGATTTTGACCAAGCACCCAGAAGCGGCGGGTCACGATTTTTATGCCACTGGTATTTCGATAGTGCTGCACCCTCGCAATCCCTATTTGCCGACGGTTCACCTGAATTATCGCTATTTTGAAGCTGGGCCCATTTGGTGGTTTGGCGGTGGTATCGATTTGACTCCTTATTACCCGTTTGCTGAGGATGCTACTCATTTTCACAACACCCTGAAAGCAGCTTGCGATAAGCACCATCCCGGATATTATCCGGCTTTTAAACTCTGGTGCGACGAATATTTCTATCTCCCACACCGCCAAGAAACTCGCGGTGTCGGTGGCATCTTTTTTGACTACCAAAATGGTCGATGCCCGCTTTACCGCGACCACAATGTCAAAGGAAAGGCCGCTGAGTACAGCAATCAAATCGGGCAGCCGGACGATCGCAGTTGGGAATCGGTGTTTGCATTTGTGCAAGAATGTGGTAAGGCATTTTTACCTGCCTATGTCCCAATTATTGAAAAGCGTCGATCGCAAGAATACGGCGAACGCGAACGCAATTTCCAACTTTACCGTCGCGGTCGCTATGTCGAATTTAACTTAGTGTACGATCGGGGCACAACCTTTGGCTTACAGACTAACGGACGCACAGAATCGATTCTGATGTCCCTGCCACCTTTGGTTCGCTGGGAATACTGTTTTGAGCCAGAACCCAACTCTCCAGAAGCCGAACTGTACTCGAAATTCTTAAAACCACAAGATTGGGCAAATTAGATGCCTCTGTAGTTACCGACCTGAGTTAAACTACTGGAAAAGTAACCACCGCGATAGATAATATTTTGAGGGAAGGGTCAGTGATTCATATTGATCAAAAAACCCACACGCTTCAAGACGGTACAACAGTTATCGTCTTAGCACCGACTGGACGGCTGGACATCACAACAGCTTGGCAATTCCGCCTCAAGTTGCAAGAGTGTATTTCCAAACTTAGCCGCCATGTTGTAGTGAATCTTGGTCAGGTTAACTTTATTGATAGTTCTGGACTGACCTCACTTGTGGCAGGTATGAGAGATGCAGATAAAGTCAAGGGGAGTTTTCGGATTTGCAATGTTCATCCAGAAGCCAAACTGGTGTTTGAAGTCACCATGATGGATTCTGTGTTTGAAATTTTTGAGACTGAAGAAGAAGCTTTGGAGGGAGTGCCTCGCGCCAGTTGAGGACATCCTGCATCGCCTGCGGTGTAAGGGAATCTGAAGATTGAGAGTCCCAGACTCCCAGGAATACAGCAGTAGGGACACGGCAATGCCGTGTCCCTACGCGGATTCACTTCAGTTCAAACTCACATCTTGCACCATTCTCAAGAACAGGCTAGAAGCCCGTTCCACAAAATTCAATGTTCTTGTGGAATGGGCTTCTAGCCCGTTCCTAAAAGCTTATTGAAAATGATCAGATCTCACTTCACATCAATATCTCAGAAGCAAAATCCTGACGCTTGACAAATCGAAAAGGGCCCATTAAAGCTCCCCAGATAGCCTTGCCTGTTTTGGGGTCTATTCCCTTGTCATAGCTGAAAAATTCTTCGGCCGCTGCTTCAAATCCCAAGTCTACTTGGAAATTTTGACCTCCGTAGGTAAAGCAGCATGGAGTACCGACGGGCAAAGATGCCCGAAACCGATAGCGGTTGGGGCCTAAATTTTGTACTGCTACCGAAAGGGTGCAGCCAGGAAGGAGTTGGATTTGCTCCCGATTTAGCTTTCCAAGCAAGTCGGGGTTGCGACCGGCTCCTTTGACGGTTTCAATATCCTTAAACATATAATACTGGGCTTCTAAAAGTCCCGGCGCTGTCTGTGATTGCCTGAGTTGGACGATGCGGGGACGGTATGGTTTGTCTAATTCCAGAATATTGGCTTGTTCTGCAAACAGACTAATGCTGGGTTCTGAAAATAGAGAAACGGGCAGTGGTCTTTGCCAAAAGCGAAGGTGCACGTACCATACGGGATCGGCAAGTGCTTGTTCCCGGTTGTCAAAATCCCCTGCCATGTACTGGGCTAAAGCGATTAATTCTGGAGAGAGTGTCATTTTAATTTGATATTAGAAAATTTAGACTTGACAAAGAGAACATATTGTACTAAGCATTCCTGAAGCTGGACAAGCCAGTCCAGAGATTAGATTTGTAGGCGATCCCAGCTAAGATATAATTGTAAAATGATGTGAACACTCCACACAGAAATACTTTATGGGTACTATGTGCACTGGGTGGTGAAATTAAGAGGCGTTTCCGATCGCCTCCATGTTTTATGATTCAATAAAGCTATCGATTTTTAGGCTTAGCTTCCGGTAGCACAGCTTAAAAAAACTGGCAGTTGTTGTCAGCCCGATCGCACGCAGTTCAACTTTCCCGACTTTATTCATGCCGCCCAGCACACTCGCTACGGCAAAATTATTTAGATATAAGACTCAGGTGAACAAGAACCGTACTGTTTCAGATACTAAGCGAAGTTTCTATACGATTCACACTCGGCCGATTAACTCAATTTACCGACGAGTGGTAGAAGAGTTGATGGTAGAAATGCACTTGCTTTCGGCGAATGCCGATTTTCTATACGACTCTATCTATGCTTTAGGTGTGGTGACAGCATTCAATCGATTCATGTTGGGATACCTCCCAGAAAAAGACCAGGATTCGATTTTTAATGGTTTGTGCAAATCCATAGAAAGTGACCCCGATCGCTATAAGCAAGATGCCCACAGATTGGAAGCTTTGGCGGACAGACTTTCCGGTACGGAGTTGCTGTCGTGGATCGATCGCTCGACCAGTTTTGATGATACAGGAGATTTGGAAGGGTCTTTAGAGGCGATCGCCAATAACCCTCAATTTAAGTACAGTCGCTTATTTGCGATCGGCTTATTCTCATTGTTAGAAAAAGCTGACCCCAGTTTGGTAAAAGACCAAGAAACGCTAAACAACACGCTCAAAACAGTAAGTGCGGCATTGCACCTACCCGAAGACAAAGTTAGCAAAGATTTGGACTTGTACCGCAGCAACTTGGAAAAAATGGCTCAAGCACGAATCGTGCTCGAAGATGTGATCCAAGCGGAACGGAAAAAACGCGAAAAGCGCGATCTAGCTAATCAAGCTAGTGCTAGCTCTGCGGTAGACTCCACTGAAAGTACGAATTAATTACTTGAGGTTGGATGTTGCTCAAAATTAGTAGGGACAAGTCATTGTCTTGTCCCTACTTATCTGCCAGATATCTGTAGGTTTTTTTGACTAAGGGTGCTGCTCAAAATTAGCAGCGTTAGCTTGCAACCAATTGCTTAAATTCGAGAGAACTTCGGTTCCAGAAGACGGCTTACCCAAAGCAGTCGGGTTGACCGGATCTGGTCTATCCAAGTTTCGGGCGATCGCGGCATTGACTTCTTTAGAAATCAAATCGTGCAGCTGTTCTTTAGCCCTAGCCCTTTGAAAGTGAGCTCCTTCTTCAGTCGTAGCGTAGAGAGGTGGCAATCTATTTAAAGCATAAGCCGCAATATCTCCCACATCCAGGCTCAGATCGCTAGTAGCCTCAATTTCTGCAACCCTAGCGATCGCATCGCTGAGAACCAACTCTTCCATCACGTTGATGAACTGTTTGCGGGGCAGAACCACAACTTCCCCAGTCAATAAAGCTCCCATCAGGCGATCGAGAGCCATATACTCTTCGATCGACAATTCTGAAGCCGTATTACAGATTCGTCCCACCTCAGCTTCCATAGACGGCGTTAAGTAGCCATCCTGCAAAGCCTGTTCAACAATTTTTTCAATACTCATATATGCTTCTCACTCAACGGCATGATTAATAGAGTTTTTTTGAAGACGTGATTACTTACGTCTTGAGATTCGGGTTTTGAGACTGGAGTTGACAATTTTGATACCAATCCTAACCCAATACCGATAACAAATTTTAGTTATCTATACGCCTCAGCAACAAACTTACCCCATAATTGACGGCTTTATTCGTCAAAACCCGTAAAACTTCCTACTCAACTCCCACAAGCCGCCAAGGTACTGGATCTACCGACTGCCCATTCACATAAAGTCCCCAGTGCAGGTGAGGGCCTGTGGAAGCCCCCGTTGATCCCAGACCCCCAACTACTTGACCAGCTTGAACTAAATCCCCCTCCTTGACATCAATCCGGCTCAAGTGCATCAAAATACTTGCTACTCCTTGACCGTGGTCGATACCAACGACATTACCGTGGATTGTAAACCCTTGAGATTCGCGCCCAACGAGAGAAACCCGACCGGCGGCTGGTGCGATGACAGGGGAACCGTAAGCACCCGCGTAATCAACGCCACGGTGGTAGTAATCTTTGGCAAATACCCCATTATAATATCGTCGCACGCCGTAAATGGTGGTAATTTCTCCAGAATTTGGTCGCAAAAGTGGGCCATTCCAAAACTTTTGGGGTGTCACTAATGCTTTAAATGCGTCTACGCGATCGAATTCCGCATCACTACCCACACTATCTTTCCCTGGCGGTAGGGTGATTGATTGAGTCGGAAAAGTGCGCGATCGCACTTGTATACTAAACTTCTTGACTTGTCCATCACCAGCCACCTGGATTTCGCGAGTACCTGGTTTCTCCACAGGAGTTGTCGGTAGCAGCGCCCGAAAGCGATTGTTCCCCATTGCCCAAGCCGGGTAGTTTTTTTGCTGTACAGAAACCGTTGGATTTCCCCCACTGCTGCCGTCTACCTGAATCATTACTGACAGCGTATCTCCCAATTCAGGATTTGCAGGTGTTATAGCAACCTGCAAAGCTTGGACGGGCGATACCAGACCAAGAATGCTAGCAAAAATCCCCCCACTCAAACTGATCGTGAGTCCGTTTGCCTTCAACCCTCGCCACCATGTAATAGCAGCCACAATTGTTTTGACATTTTGCCCGTAGTTGGCTTGATTTACAGTCGCAACCATAATTAAGTATCTTTAATTTTGAGACAGCAGATATTTTTATAAATATACAGCTCAACCTGTTTTGAGGGATAACTGTTTTTTACTGTATTTTTGCTCACACAAAATGTCAATGTTTTTTTAATCAAAGAGTACAATATATAGCCTTTGAAATACTCACCGTCCTCTTATGAGCGGTGATTCTTGACGCTTCATCGAGTTCTGCTACCGAAGTAGTCTGACAATCCCTCTGCGCCCGTTTAGAGCGCTGCGCTGAGCGAAGTCGAAGTGTCGTGGCGATTCCCCATCCCGACTTGAGCTATATTCCTCGCAGCATTTTCATCTCTATCTTGCTCAGTACCGTAACTCAAACAAAGCACCGAGCGGATAGACAAATCGATTTTTCCCCATTTAAAACCGCAGTCCGCACACACTTGACTGGTAGGTTCCCACCGACTAATGATCTTGAATTCCCTGCCAAACTTTTCAGATTTAGCCTCACAGAGAGTCCTAAATTCTCTCCATCCTTGTTGACTAATTACTCTTGAAAGCTTCCGGTTCTTGACCATGCCTGACACATTGAGGTCTTCCAAAACAATCACTTGGTTTTCGTTGACTATTGTGGTTGATAATTTGTGTAGGAAATCTTTACGGGTGTCGGCAATTCGATTGTGCAGCTTAGCAATCTTAATTCGAGTTACATTCCGTCTTTTGGAGTCTTTCGGCTGGTGGGCTAATTTGCGTTGAAGTTTACGGATTTTCCGGTCTAACTTTTTGTAGTTAGGACTTTCAGCTTTTTCGCCATTACTCATCACTGCAAAGGTTTTGATTCCTAAATCGATTCCGATACTTTGGTTTTTCGCCTCAGATGGAATGGGTTGAATTTCTACTACAAAACTCAGGAAATAACGATTTGCACAATCTTTGATTACTGTAACTGAGCTAGGTGCTGACGGCAACTCCCTAGACCATATTGGGTTGACAATACCAATTTTAGCTAAATAGACACCACCGTTTTTCTTCATGGAAAATCCACGAAGAGTAAATCTTGCTGATTGACTGCTTGTCTTTTTTTTAAACCTAGGATACCGTACTTTTTGCCCTTTTATTTTCCCTTTACAGGAATCAAAGAAATTCTTAAAAGCCGTTTCTAAATCGGTTACAGACTGTTGCAAGGGAACGCATGACACATCTTCCAGCCAAGTTCTTTCCTCAGTCTGTTTTGCTCCAGTTATTACTATCTTCTGAAGTTCTGTCGATTTGGGCTTTTTTTCTGACTGTTTGCAAAGTGCAAGAGCATCATGACCGACCTCGCGAACGCAACCGAATAACTGAGCCAGGCTGTGCTTCTGTTGGTCGGTCGGATAGATTCTGTACTTATACCTTGCTTTCATTGTTTACTATTGTTTGATTGCTTTATTGTTATCATGTATTATCAATACAATTAACAGAAAATGAAGAGAATTAAAGCCGTCCTATAAGGACAGGGCTTCAGACCCAGTTCTTTGGTGAACACCATAGTTAATGTCACTATAGATCAGTCAAAGAATCTATTTTACCCAGCATCAAAAGCATACTCAACTCTCTCAACATAGTCAACACCTTAAACACTATAATATAACTTTACACTTTTTTCATATAAGTTGTGCAAGAAGACTTCCGACTGATCGTTGACTTAGTTCTAGTTCTCGCTGCTGCCGCAGCAGGAGGACTCTTTGCATCGCTGTTGCGACAACCGGTAATTCTTGGCTATCTCCTGGGAGGGATGGTAGTTGGGCCCGCAGGTTTGGGGCTGATTAAACAATTAATTCAGGTAGACACGCTGGCTGAATTCGGTGTTGCTTTTCTATTATTTGCCCTGGGAGTAGAGTTTTCTTTCGCCGAACTCCAGAAAGTTAAAGCAATTAGTCTGGGTGGTGGGAGTTTGCAAATTGTCCTGACAATCGCCATTACTACTTTCACATCCTTAGCTGTAGGCTGGGTAGAATCACCAGCCCAAGGCGTGTTTTTAGGAGCAATTCTGTCACTCTCCTCAACAGCAGTGGTACTGAAGTGCTTGATGGAACGGAATGAAGCTGGTACTTCCCACGGTCAAGTAATGCTGGGAATACTCGTAGTTCAAGATTTAGCATTGGGACTAATGCTGGCAGTTTTGCCTGCCCTCAACCAGCCCATAGAAACCATTGGGATCACAGTGGCCTTCGCCCTGCTGCGAATTAGTTTATTTGCTGCGGGCGCTGTAGTTGCCGGAATTTGGGTGATTCCTGGTTTGCTGCGCTACTTGGCTAGAACAGAGAGTCGGGAACTGTTTTTACTGGGAGTTGTGGTTTTGGCTTTGGGGATTGCCCTGCTGACCGAATATTTGGGTTTTTCGATCGAGATGGGAGCATTTGTAGCTGGTTTAATGATTTCGGAGGTGGAATATGCTGACCAAACTCTAACTTATGTGGAGCCTTTGCGAGATATTTTTGCATCCCTATTTTTTGTCACAATCGGAATGTTAATTGACCCATTGTTTCTCTGGAACCATCTAGAATTAATCCTGGGACTGGTATTTTTAGTATTTGTCGGCAAGTTCTTGATTATAACCCCGATCGTCCGATTGTTCGGCTATCCACTAAAAACAGCATTAATCGCAGGTTTGGGCTTAGCTCAAATTGGAGAATTTTCCTTTGTTCTCGCCAGTTCCGGCCAAGCATTAGGACTGGTTTCGCGAAATGTTTATCTATTAATTTTGGGGACGACAGCAGTTACCCTAGTGCTGACACCATTTGTATTAAGAAGTGTCCCCCAGTTATTGAAGTGGGCGGAAAACTTCGGGCCTTTGCAGCGCTATTTTGACGAAACATCTCAACCAGTGGAAATAGCTGAAACTTTGCCGGAGCAAAATTATATTGTGATTTGTGGCTATGGGCGAGTTGGCAGAAATTTAGTCAAAATGTTGCTAAGTCGCAACTGTGCAGTTGTGGTAATTGACGAGTCGGAAAGCAGAATTCAAGAGTGTAGAGTGCAGGGAATTCCCTACGTTTATGGTAATGCTGCTAGCTTGCACGTATTGGAAGCTGCGGGGGTGGAACGGGCAAAGGCAATGGCGGTGACGCTTCCAGATCCGATGAGCACTCGTTTGTGTTTGAAACGAGCTTTAGAATTAGTCCCGGATTTAGATATTGTTGTGCGCGCGAACCAAGATAAAGATATCGAATTGCTATACCAACTGGGGGCTTGGGAAGTTGTGCAGCCGGAGTTTGAGGCTAGCTTAGAACTTTCTGCCCACCTGCTGGCAGGCATGGGTTTGTCAGCCATTGCCATCGGGCGGGAAGTCCAGCAAATTCGCAGCAGTCGCTATCTGGAATTGCGGCCAGCGCGAGAAAATGCTGCTATTTCGCGGGAGTTGCAAGTGGCTGTTCAAGATATGAATAGCGAGTGGTACAACCTACCGGAGGGTTCTCCCATCGCTAGCATGACTTTGGAAGAAACTAACTTACGGCAGTTGACAGGGGTCAGTGTGATGGCGATCGTCCGTCAAGAGGGCGAAGAAATTGACTATCCCAATGGTAAGACGGCTTTGGAGTCGGGCGATCGCGTTTTGGTAGTGGGAGAACCGGAAGAACTTGTGAGTTTTGAGTTGCTAGCGAAGGGGGAAGTTGCTGTGCCCCAGGGCGACAGTTCTTGTCAGTGGCTGAGATTGCCAGCAAACAGTCCTTGGGTGGGCAAAAAACTGTCGGAGGTGGAGTTACTGACTCAGTACGCGGTGGAGGTGCGGGCGATCCGGCGGGAAGGCAAGTTTAGTCGCTGGCCAGAGGGAAGTACGGATCTGCAAGAGGGCGATCGTTTGTTACTATGCGGTGGCTTATATGAAATCGGTTTGATGCAGCGGACTGCTGCACCTGTGATTCAGCCACCTATAGTCAAACAGCCTTTTGTCACCGCGCAAGTCAGCGAAAAGCTGTTTAGTGATTAGGGAATTGGGAATTGGGAATTGGGAATTGGGAATTGGGAATTGGGAATTGGGAATTGGGAATTGGGAATTGGGAATCGGGAATCGGGAATCGGGATAATTTTCGCAATTCTCCATCTCCCCCTCTCCCCATCTCCCCATCTCCCCATCTCCCCATCTCCCCATCTCCCCCTCTCCCCTCTCACCCGCTAGTCTTGATATAAGCAATGGCTGGTCGCGAAACCAGAATTTGTTTTTCTGAGGAATCAAGGACGCAAATGCAGCTATTATCTAGCCAAAAAACTCTGCCAACTAACAAATCACCCGTAATGAGTTTTAGTTCTATCTGTTGTTTTTCTTTGATGTAGCTTTGTATTAGGCGAACGCTGGGCAATCCGGTCTCAAATTCAGACATACTAGGAAATGGGTAATTTGGTGATCACGCTATCTAATCAGTTGTGAACTACCCACCGTCAAGCGGGATACCGCTATGACGGGGGCTTCCAATTTCAACCGGAACAGCATCCGACAAGACCGAAGTCTTCCCAGGTTGACTTACATTCCGTCCATTGGCAGCAGCACTGGTTCCCAATGCCAAAATCCGCAAGGCTTCATCCCTAATATTTTTCGCAGCATTGATATCTCTATCATTACGGCTATGACACCTAGGGCAATCCCAATGACGCACATTTAGGGGCATTTCTAATACTTTATGGAGACAATTATTGCAAGTCTTCGAGCTAGGAAAAAAGCGATGTATCTCAATGTATATCTTTCCTAGTTTCTCAGCTTTGTATTTGACCATTGTCCCAAACATAGACCATCCAGCATCGCTAATAGCTTTAGCTAAACAGTGGTTGCGTACCATACCCTTGACATTGAGATTTTCTACTGCAATAACTTGGTTTTCGTCTACTATCTTGCGGGATAGTTTGTGCAGAAAATCGACCCGGACTCTATGGATTTTTGAATGGACTCTGGCTACTAATTTTTTAGCCTTATGCCTGGTATTGCTCCCCTTTTGTTTGCGACTTAATTTTTGCTGCTTGCGCTTTAAATTGCGGCTATGCTTCTTTAGATGTTTGGGATTTGTATACTTGCTACCATCACTGGTTACAACAAAGTCAATCAACCCTAGATCTAAACCAATTGCCTTACCATCCTGACTAGCTTCTGGAGTTTTTATTCCATCATCAATCAGAATCGAAGCATAGTATTTATCGTCAGTATTTTTGGTTAGGGTAACGGTTTTTACGATACCTGAGAGTGTTCTATGAATTACACAATGCACCTCGCCAATGATTGGTAATTTGATAAAACTATTACCTACTTTGACATTCTGAGGATAACTAATAGACTGCCTGCCATACTTTGATTTGAATCTCGGAAAACCACCTCGTTTATCAAAGAAGTTTTTATAAGCAGTAGATAAATTTAGCGCAACTACTTGGAGTGATTGAGAATAAGCATTTGTTAGCCAAGGATATTCCTTTTTGAGATTTGGAAGTAATCCTTGAATTGCACTTCGGCTCAGTCCTTTACCAGTGTCTTTGTAAGTTTGTTGGCACAGATTCAAGCTGTAGTTCCAGAACCAACGACAGCAGCCGAAAGCACCCGCAAAATACATTTGCTGCTCGGCTGTTGGGTAGATTCGGAATTTATAAGCTTGATACATTATTGATTATCAATATCTCTGCTAAGATTGTATCAAAGATGCTAGGTTAATGCAAAAAATTTGCGATGCCCTTCGCCCAAGTACAACTCACGCGCTTTCATCCCCCACTAATCGAGTACGGTATAGTGGGGGAATTCCCGTCTGTCTAGTTAACCAAAAGGGGGTTTGTTTTTATGCCGATCGAGTTTACAAAGTATCATGGACTGGGCAACGATTTTATTCTGGTTGACAACCGACACTCGTCGGAACCTGTGGTAACACCAGAACAAGCTGTGGTATTGTGCGATCGACATTTCGGCATCGGTGCAGATGGTGTCATCTTTGCTCTTCCAGGGCAAAATGGTACTGATTATACGATGCGGATTTTTAATTCCGATGGTTCGGAACCGGAAATGTGTGGCAATGGGATTCGCTGTTTGGCTAAGTTTATCGCCGATTTGGAAGCAGCGGAAATGCACCCCCCCCAGCCCCCCCTTGCTAAGGGGGGGAGTAAATCTCAGGAAATTCAATCCCCGGTTGCTAAAGGTGGGAGTGAGTCTAAGACTGAGTACCGGATTCACACGGGTGCGGGCGTTATTATCACAGAATTGCGATCGGATGGTCAGGTGAAAGTCGATATGGGAGTTCCCCGACTGCTGGCTGCGGAAATTCCCACAACTTTGGTCGCACCGGATGCCAAAGTTATCGATGTGCCGATCGAAGTAGCCGATCGCTCTTGGTCTGTTACTTGTGTCAGTATGGGTAATCCTCACTGCATTACTTTTGTCGAGGATGTTTTGGCTATTGATTTAGAAACTGTCGGGCCTCAATTTGAACACCACCAAGCATTCCCCCAGCGTACAAATACAGAATTTATTCAAGTGATACATTCGGATTATGTAAAAATGCGGGTGTGGGAAAGAGGCGCAGGTGTTACTCTAGCTTGTGGGACTGGTGCTTGTGCTGCTGTGGTGGCTGGGGTATTGACCGGAAAGTGCGATCGGACAACTGCTGTTGAACTCCCCGGTGGCGTTTTGCAAATTGAATGGTCAGAAGTCTCCCAGCGGATTTACATGACAGGCCCGGCACAACGAGTATTTACTGGTATTAGTCATTAGTCATTGGTCATTGGTCAAGAGATAACTCACCCTTCGACTACGCTCAGGGTACTGCAAAAGTTAACTGTTCAAAAATCTAAAATCCAAAATCTAAAATCTAAAATTAAGTAGGTGGATGTGCATGGCTGGAGGTATTTATCTGATTCAGGACGATGATCAACTGGTGGAAATGATGGAACAGCCCTATGATTCGGAAGATCAGTTACAAGACTTGCTTGTAACTTATCCTAATCTGATCGCCGGAGATCAGATCGATCGGGCTACAGCGCGGAAGTGGTTGTTAATTTCGCGGGAAGTTGCAACGCCTACCGATGAGGAAACTGCTGTGCAGTGGTCGCTGGATCATTTGTTTATCGACCAAAATGCAGTCCCTACTTTGGTGGATGTCAGGCGCACTCCTAATGCTGCTCTTCGACAAAAAGTTTTGGGTCAGTCGATCGACTATGCTGCTAATGCAGTAGTTTACTGGCCAGTTGATTCAATTATTGCTTTTTTTGAAGCTAATTGTCGCGATCGGGGCCGTGATCCAGAACAAATCTTTGAAGAATTTCTCGGTGAAGATGCCAATGAAGACCTGTTTTGGCAGAAGGTGAAAACTAATTTACAAGCTGGTAAAATTCGTTTAGTTTTTGTAGCTGAAGAAATTTCCGCTGAAATGCGCCGGGTGGTAGAATTTCTCAACGAACAAATGGACCCAGTTGAAGTTTTGGCCCTGGAAATCAAACAATATGTCAGTGAAGATGGTCTCAGAACTTTGGTTCCTAGAGTCATCGGTCAGACAGCAGAAGCACAGCAAAAAAAATCCAGTGCAACGCGCGAAAGAAGACGTTGGGATGAATCTTCATTTTTTGCCGAACTTAAAGCTAGACGAGGCGTAGAAGAGTCGCAAATCGCAAAAGAAATTTACCTTTGGGCGAAAAATCAAGAGCCTGAAGTTCAAATCAACTGGGGAACTGGGGATATCTACGGCGGTTTTGCCGTTCAATTGCCACAAAAGGGTAGAAACCCCTATCAGTTATTTACTGTTGATATTGCCGGTAGAATAGAGATTTCTGCTCACAATTACGGTTCCCAGCCTCCGTTTAGTTCTGAGGAAAATTGGCTGGAATTGAGAAACAAGTTAAGTTCGATCGGTCTCTCCCTACCTACAGAACCTGGGGAGAGAAGGTCGCCGAGTCTGGCTTTGTTTACTTTGCAGGACGAATCGGCGAAAAAACAAGTTATGGAAACTTTTGATTGGCTGATTAAGGAAATTAAAACCTTATAGTTATTGGGAATTGGGAATTGGGAATTGGGAATTGGGAATTGGGAATTGGGAATTGGTAATATCAAATCCGGTAGCATCGGAATTAATGTTACCCACAATCAGGAGACGGCAGTGCCGTTTCCCTACAATTAATCTGGCGTAGGGACACGGCAGTACCGTCTCCTCCGTTTCTATCATAAGGAGTGTGAGCGAAATTGATATTACCCATGCCCAATTCCCAATTCCCCATGCCCCATTCCCCATGCCCAATTCCCCATAATTAATATCGAATATTTGCTTGCTTCATTCGACGCAATGCTTCTCCCAGCCGATCGCAATCTGCAATCAAACTAATTCTCACATATCCTTCGCCACCAGGCCCGAAAGCATTACCAGGAGTCACCACAACACCAGTTTGCTGCAAAACATTCAACGCAAAATCAGTCGAACTCATGCCACGAGTACAGGGAACCCAAAGATACATAGCAGCCAAAGGTTTAGGAATATTCCACCCTAATTCCGCCAATCCTGCAACCATAAAATCACGGCGAGTGCTGTAACGATTCTGCACTTCTTGCAAGTAACTATCGGGCAATTGCAATGCTGTTTCCGCCGCTGTTTGCAATGCCGAAAATATACCATAATCTAGGTTAGTTTTTAATGTCCGCAAACCTTGGATAATCTTGCTATTCCCAACCACAAAACCGACTCGCCAGCCGGCCATATTGTAAGTCTTTGACATCGTGTGAAATTCCACACCGATTTCTTTGCCACCGGGAATTTCTAATAAACTTGTCGGTTGATAGCCATCAAAGGCTAATTCTGCATAACACAAGTCATGAACTAGCAAGATTTGATGCTTGTGTGCGAAGGCCACAATATCTTTAAAAAATTCACGGGGCGCAGTCGCCCCAGTCGGATTACTGGGATAATTGAAATAGAGTATTTTGGCTTGTTCGGCTACGCTATCGGGAATGTCGGCTAAGTCAATTACCCAGTCATTTTCTGGTTTAAGGATAATGTTGTGAACTTTTGCACCAGCGATAATCGGGCCGCGAAATAATACGGGATAAGCAGGACTTGGTACTAATATTACATCCCCTGGATTGATGTAAGTCATTGCAAAATGCGCTAAACCTTCTTTGGAACCCAACAAAGGCAATGCTTCACTTTCTGGATCTAATTCAACGTTGTAGCGGCGGCTGTACCATTTAGTAATGGTGTGGCGAAAACTCGTTGTTCCTTCAAATGGTGGATAGCCATGATTTGCTGGATTTTGGATGGCTGCGATGGCAGCTTCTACTACTGGTTGTGGAGTCGCACCGTCTGGGTTTCCCATTCCCAAGTCTATCAGGTCTAATCCTTGTTCGCGGGCACGGGCTTTGAGTTCATCAAGACGGGCAAATACATAGGGCGGTAGTGTTTGCAACCTGTCAGCAGTGGTAATCCAATCCAGGGTCATTAGTTTGTTATCAGTTGTTAGTTGTTAGTTGTTTGTAGTAAAAACTTTACTCCTTAAAAGTTTACTTAATCAAGGAATAAAATCATTACTACAAACAGTATTAATTCTTGACTCTCAATTCTCCCACAGGTGCGGTCGTTGAAACCATCGCTGCCATTAATTGTTCGGGAACTACTTTGAATGGCAGTCTGTGGATATCAGAATTGGGGCTACAAGCTATTTCGGCGGCGCGCTGCAATTCTGTTAGAGTAATGTCTCGGAGTCCCAGGCTATCTAGAGTTTGGGGCAATCCAATCTCGGTGTAGAATTTTAATAGTTGTTGTCTGGCGGTGGCTGCGAGTTGATTATTTTGCAACATTTCTTCTAATCGCAGTTGGACTAAGATGCCATAGGCGACTTTTTCGCCGTGCAATGTTCCGTGACTTGCTAATAAATGAGTTAGGCCGTTGTGGACGGCGTGGGCGGCGACGGTGCGACATTGGGCCCCGCCAATTCCGCCGATTACTCCTGCTAGCAATACGACGGCATCTGTCACTTCTTGCCAGGTTTCGCTACCTGGTTCTTTGAGTGCGATCGCAGATTTTTGAAATAAGATGTCTCGCAATATTCTAGCTTGTTGGACGGCGGAAATGATCATGGTTTGTTCAGAATGTCCGCTGCTGACTGATGCTTCATACCATTTGGCGATCGCATCTCCAATTCCTGCTACTAATGTCCGCTGTGGTGCTGTTTGAATTAAGCCGTAGTCGAGGATTAGCAAGTCGGGACATCGGGCTAATGTGACATCGTATTGGAACGCACCTTGTTCTGAATAAATGTTAGAAAGGGCTGTCCAAGCGGCGCAGGTGGCTGCTGATGTGGGAATTGTGGCGATCGGGATTTGGCACTGATGGGCGACGAGTTTGGCTGCGTCTAGGGCTTTCCCCCCACCAACTCCGATGATGAAATCCGCTTCATGATTGCTGGCGGCTTCGCGCAGGTTTTCGAGGCTGACTTCGCTGCAATCGTTGCCGTAAGCTATTTCAGCCCATTGTAGGGGCGATGTCCCCGTGCTCGCCCGTTCCCCCGTGCCTTGGAGGATTGGTTGCAGGTAGGATTTGGCGGTGGCGAGGGAGTTGCTACCGCCGACGATTAGGGGGCGTTTTCCGAGACGGGCGATCGCCTCTCGCGATCGCCCCAGGGCATTTTGACCGCGCAATACACACGCGGGGGCAATTGTCAAGGATAATATTTCAGTTGCGGTGGCAGTCTTGGTGCTTTGGGTTTGAGTCATCGAACCACGGATAAGTGACGGGAATGTTGACGCTTTGCAGGATTCCTGGATTTCCTAGGATAACTCTAACCTGTGCTTGACAACATGGTAAGTTTTATAAAGTTTTTATTAAGAATTGTTTGGCTGTTGAGCTATGGAAGGTGGGAGTTGAGGGCGATCGGTATAATAAATTTAGGAATATAGGCAATTTCAAGGATAAGGCAATGCTGACTAAACAAGATTGGGACTGGTTAGCAGTGTGTTCTCATTACCAAACGGCTGTCACAGTCCAGACACTTCTCAAAGAAGGAAAATCTATGGAAGCAACGGCAGGTTTAGAATCTTTAATTGAAGCAATGGGAAGAACTGAAAAACGAGCATTAAAAAGCCAGTTAATTCGTTTAATGCTTCATATTATTAAATGGAAATCTCAACCTCAAAAACCAACTGCTAGCTGGGCTATTAGCATTCTATCTTCCCGCCGAGAAATAGAAGATATTCAAGAAGAAGTTCCTAGTTTGAATCGTGACTTTATTCAATCTATTTGGGATAAATGTTTTCAATCAGCCGTGAAAGAAGCTAACACCTAAATAAGGAAAGTTGAATGTAACTTGACCTTGCTTTCTTGGTCTGAAGTTTTTGAGGATGAATATAGTTTATCTGATAACGATGGAGAAAATTAAAATTTTGAGTAAGTAATATCAAATCCGGATTCAACTGCCGATTCCCAAATAAATACTGAGTTTAAATCGTGATTTTATTGAGTCTATCTGGGAGAAATGTTAGCATAGAGTATCTAGTGCTTGTTTCTGAGAAAATGTGAACTTAAAGATTAGAAACAAGCACTAAGAATTAAAGTTTAGGGCTTAGGAAAAGTCTTGATAGTCTTGTCTATTGATTCCAAGTCAGCAATTAATTTGTCTTTACTTGGCTGAGACTTTTTTAATTCAGTCGTAACTTTTGCAGTAGTCTCTTCAAGTGCATCATGGCCTTTGGGAGCTTTTGCCTTGATGGGATCTTTAAACTTCTTCCAGGAATTCTCGAATTTAACAAACTCCGTTTTAGCTTTGGCAAAATCGCCAGCTTCAACTGCTTTTTTAGTGTTGAACGCGATACCACTTAACTCTGGATAGTATAATAGAGTTGCTGGTTTGTCAGTTTTTGCCGTAGCAGCAGGAACTGCTGAGGATGAAGTTTTCGGAGTGAAAGCTTCCTCAGCACTATCGCAACCAGCCAAGGTTATCAGGCTGATGGCACTCAGGACAAGGATTTGATTTAAACGAGCCATGAAAAATCCTCACATAGATGGATACTAAAATCTAGTGTGTCACAAAAAAAGCCGATCGGTGAAAATAAATCTACATCAATTCCAGTACCGGAATGATACAGAGGAAACGGCACTGCCGTGTCCTAATTTATTATAACTCGGTGCTCGATTGACTAAAATAAATAATTGCGTACCGATCAACTCCTCTCTCTCAACATCACCAGGCAAGGAAATCACCTCTATATGTGGGATAATCTAAAATCTAAAATTTAAAATCTAAAATCGAATGACTGAACAGCAAACCGCAACCTACCGCACTGAAAGTGACTCAATGGGAGACAAACAAATCCCATCTAATGTCTATTATGGCATCCAAACTCTGCGCGCTATCGAAAATTTCCCGATCAGCGGGATAAAGCCTTTATCCACTTATGTTGATGCTTGTGTTTTAATTAAGAAAGCTACCGCGATCGCAAATGGTGAACTAGACTGTATTCCCCAAGATATTAGTCAAGCCATTGTCCAAGCAGCCGACGAAATCCTAGCTGGCAAATTGCGCGATCAATTTGTGGTTGATGTTTACCAAGCCGGGGCCGGAACTTCTCACCACATGAATGTTAATGAAGTTCTTGCTAATCGTGCTTTGGAAATTATGGGCGATGAAAAAGGCAACTACAATCGCGTTAGTCCGAACGATCATGTAAACTACGGACAATCGACCAATGATGTGATTCCGACGGCGATTCGGATTGGTGGATTATTGGCGCTGGAAAAAACTTTGTTGCCGGCTTTGTCGAATGCCATAGCCGCCCTAGAAAACAAAGCCACAGAATTCCAAGATATTGTCAAATCCGGCCGCACTCATATGCAAGATGCAGTACCGATTCGACTCGGTGAAACTTTCCGCGCTTGGGCCCAAATTCTCCGAGAACATACCTTGAGAATTGAAACTGCATCGGGAGATTTGACATCCTTGGGATTGGGCGGTAGTGCGGTGGGAACTGGCTTAAATACTCATCCTGAATATAGTCAAACAGTTGCTCAAATTCTCTCGAAATTGATCGACAAACCTCTGAAGCGAGCACCAAATTTAATGGCAGCTATGCAGAGTATGGCACCGTTTGTAAATGTGTCTGGTTCACTGCGAAATCTCGCTCAAGATTGCGTTAAAATGTCCCATGACTTGCGTTTGATGGACTCCGGGCCGAAAACGGGTTTGAAAGAAATTCAACTACCTCCAGTGCAACCTGGTTCGTCAATTATGCCGGGGAAATACAATCCTGTGATGGCGGAAATGACATCGATGGTGTGTTTTCAAGTCATGGGTTATGATAGCGCGATCGCCCTTTGTGCCCAAGCAGGACAACTAGAATTGAACGTGATGATGCCCCTCATCGCCTACAACCTGATTCACAGTATCGAAATTTTGGGCAACACCATCAGCGCGCTGACTACCAAATGCCTCGCCAAAATTGAAGCTAAGGGCGATCGATGTCTCGCATATGCTGAAGGTAGTCTCGCCCTAGTTACCGCCCTGAATACCCACATCGGCTATCTCAACGCCGCCGCTGTCGCCAAAGAATCCCTAGAAACTGGCAAATCTTTGCGGCAAATTGTCCTAGAACGCGGTTTAATGAGTGTAGAAGACTTGGCAAAAGTCCTAGATTTAGAGAAAATGAGTACAATGCCAATGTCTTCTGCTAAGTAATCTCAACTTAAAAACAGAACACTCAGATCCCCGACTTCTTTAAAAAGTCCGGGATCTAACAGCAGATATCGGATCTTACGTTATTCTTTGATAATCTCAAGTTTCGGAGCAACATTTATGCGCGCAGGTTCTTTTAGCAAATTAATCCCTGATAGAGAGAATACAACGCAAGTGACATTTCATTATGTGGAAGGTCACACAGAAACATTTACTCTTCCCATGCCTGCACGAGAATTTCAAGAGGAAGTGCTGAATTTATTAAACCAACCTTGGCTGACTTTTCATTTAAACGATCAAACTGTTTTTATCTGTACTTCCAGATTGGTCAAAGTGGAAATAAAACCTCCGATTCCTGAACTTCAAGGTCAAGGAATATTCCCTAACTCTCAGCGACTTACTACTATGCAGCGCGGTGCCGCTGGTAGATTGCCGATGGATACATAATCGGGAATTGGGCATTGGGCATTGGGCATTGGGCATAGGGAATTGGACATTGGGCATAGGGCATTGGGCGGAGGGATTGGGCATTGGACATTGGGAAGATATAATTATTCCTTCTCCTAATAACTAATAACTAATAACCAATATCCAATATCCAATTCCCAATTCCCAATTCCCAATTCCCAATTCCCAATTCCCAATTCCCAATTCCCAATTCCCAATTCCCAATTCCCAATTCCCAATTCCC
>JAYSVM010000183.1:0-76328 GCA_043718495.1 Oscillatoriales bacterium
TACAATTACGAGTTGTCCTTTTTGGTTGACAGTTTCCTCTTGACTTGTGACTTCATCTGTGATGTAAATATCCAAAACTCGTCCTTGCCAAAAACCGCAGTATTTATATTTGCGGCATTCTGCATTCTTCAAACTAGCCCACAAAATGGGTGCCCACAGCCAATATAAACCTGCAATCAATCCAGCAATTAAAACTAGCGGCCCGACATCGGAACCGGCGAAGTTGTAGAGGACAAGTAGGAGAACTACGGCGACGGCGGAGATTAACATTCGCCTCAGAAAGTCGGGTGGTTTTCCCCAGATATGTTTGTATTGGGCTCCGGTGGCGACGGCGGGAATTAGTTCTTGGAAGGTTTCGCGGGTTAGGGGAATTAGCATAATTAGTTATTGGGAATGGGGAATGGGGGATTGGGAATTGGGAATGGGGAATTGAGATGGGGAGTTTTTTTTGAAAGTTCAAGTCTTTAATTACTCATTTAATATTTTTTGTCACCTATTGAATTTAGATAAGCATTAAGCTTTGGTGGCAATTCATCGATTATTGGTTGGATTTTTTTTACTTATTCATCTGCTAACAACTCTCTGGTATATGCCAATCTTAACCAACTGATCGTTTCATACAAAGAGCCTCTGGCAATTTTAACAAAACGCCGATTGTCTTGATGATTGTATCTGCCGCGTCCTTCTGCGATATTAGCACAAACACTATCGGCCGATCGTACAATTTGCTTTCCCATAGTATCTTTCGTGAAATAATCCCAGTGTTTGACGATAAACCAAACCTCATTTGCTAGCTTTTCTGCTAACTTGTAAACATCCAAATCCTCAAAATCTGGTCTACTCATATCTACACCCCCCAATTCCCAATTCCCAATTCCCAATTCCCAATTCCCAATTCCCAATTCCCAATTCCCAATTACCTACAATATTTTTTCCAAGCCGTAAACGAGCGATCGCAATTCGAGCACTTTGCGTATAGACAATAATACTCCGGGCATATAACAAGCCCGATCGCTCGTATCGTGCCGCAAAGTATAAACTTGACCCTCGCCGCCAAAAATTACTTCTTGATGGGCAATTAAACCTGGTAAGCGGATGCTGTGAATGCGAATTCCTTCTTCTGCCAAACATCCCCTAGCACCCTGCAACTTTTCGGTTTCTTCAACCTGTGGGGGATTGAAAGTTTTTCCCATTTCTGCTAGCATTTGTGCAGTTTGAATTGCCGTGCCACTGGGAGCATCAGCTTTTTGATTGTGGTGTAGCTCGATAATTTCTACGTGTTCAAAATATTGAGATGCTGTGACTGCGGCTTGTTGAAGTAGAACCATGCCGATCGAGAAGTTGGGTATAATTAAACAGCCCGTGCTGGCTTTATCGGCAAATTCAGCTAATTTTTGAATTTGCTCGGTACTCAAACCTGTAGTGCCGACTACGGGACGAATGCCGTAGGCGATCGCCGATCGCACATTTTCATAAACTGACGAAGGGTGTGTAAAATCTACCATCACCCCTAACTGCTTTTCTTGAGCAGCCAATACCAGCATTCCTTGCAAGTCATCGGTGATGGGAACTTCCAGCGGGCCGCACCCGGCTAATTCTCCCGCATCGACGTTCAAGGACTCCGGAGAGCGGTCTATAGCCCCGAATAGAGTTAAGTCATCGGCATTTGCGATCGCTTTAATTACTTCGCGGCCCATTTTGCCGCCAGCGCCATTAACAATTACCGGAATAGGAAGTTGATTTGCCATAATCTCAAAAAAATCCTTAAAGTCGATCGACTAAATTTTAACTCTAGCAGGACTTACACACTTTTCAGCTTCGTATAAATTTTGTTAAATCAAGCAATAAGCTTAAGCAAACTCGGTTTTGCCACAAATTCTGAAACCATTACACTAAGTCTAACCATAAACTCAATTCTGTGAGAACAGACTTAGAGAAGCGAATTTGTACAGATCAATTTTTGCGATGGCAGAAGTTGCTGCCCGCCCCAAAGCTCTGGACTGAATTTATGAGGTTTAATGACACCTTCGACCTTCTGCTTTTTGTGTTTTAGATGCGGATGACTTCTAAATTCTCTCAAAATCTACGATCAGTTTTTTCTGTCGCAACTCGCCTGGATTTTCCTTCTCCAAGTGGGCGGGCGTGGCTTTTGCCTGCAATGCTTGCGGGCGTGGCTGTAACGCTGCTGAATATGGGAGTTCGGCGGCTGGGATGGCTGCAAACTTGGGAATTGAGTAGTTTTGACTCTTTAGTGCGGTTACAGCCCGATCGCGACCCCGATCAGCGACTGCTGGTAGTAGGGATTTCAGAGGCAGATATTCAAGCCTTTGGCAGATTTCCGGTGTCCGATCAACTGATCGCTCAAACCTTGACAAAATTGCAAAAGTATCAGCCAAAAGTGATTGGTTTAGATTTGTACCGCGATTTGCCGAATCAACCGGGATACCAAGAATTGCTAGCCCAATTGAAAGCACCAAATGTGGTGGCGATCACCAAATTGAAGGATTCTGAAAGTCCAGGAGTGCCTGCACCACCGGGGATGCCGCCGGATCGGGTCGGTTTTAACGACTTAGTTCTCGATGCCGACGGTGTTGTCCGCCGTAATTTGATCTATGTCTCGAAACCAGATAAAATTACTGTTTTTTCGTTTTCCGTGCAACTGGCGCGACGGTACTTCCAAGACAGGATGCAGCCGGAAAATAGCCTTGTCAATCCCAACCAAATCAATTGGGGCAAAGCGCAATTTGTGCCTTTAAAGTCTGACAGTGGCGGCTATGCAAATCTAGATGCCAGAGGTTACCAAATTCTGCTCAAATATCGATCGGGCAAGCACGTAGCGCGACAAATCAGTATCAGGAAGGTATTAAGCGGGGAAATTGACCCAAGTTGGGTAAAGGATAAGATCGTGCTGATCGGGACGACAGCACCTAGTGCCAGAGATTTGTTTCTGACACCATACAGCCCGGTGAAACAGAACAATCCGAAAATACCGGGGGTGCTGATGCACGCGCAAATGCTCAGCCAAATTCTGAGTGCGGTTGTGGATGGGGAATCGCTTTTTTGGGTGTGCCCCGAATGGGCAGAAATTTTGTGGAACGCTTCTTGGGCAGTGTTTGGCGGGGCTCTGGCTTGGCGAATTCATCACCCTGCGAGGGCAGGATTGTTTGGGGCTGGGGCATTGATCGGGCTGTTGGGGGTGAGTTTTGGCATTTTTACTGTCGGTGGGTGGGTTCCTTTGGTATCGCCGGCTTTGGGTTTGGTGATGACTGGTGTGGGTGTCAGTGCCTACAGGAAGCTTTACGATGCTTTTCATGATGCGCTGACGGGTTTGCCAAACCGGGATTTCTTTGTGAAGTGCCTGGGGCGGGCGATCGCAAATACAAGAGGTGGCAGTAGCTATCTGTTTGCGGTGCTTTTTTTAGATTTAGACAGGTTTAAGGCGATTAATGATTCTTTGGGGCATTTGGCGGGGGATGAACTGCTGATGGGTGTCGTGCTGCGGTTAAGAGCCTGTCTTTGCTACGCGGATACTGTGGCGCGGGTTGGGGGTGACGATTTTGCGATTTTGGTCAGGAATATTGATCTTGATCATGCGGTGGATTTGGCTGATCGCATTCACAAAGCTTTGATTGTACCTTTTGAATTGAGAGGGCAAGAGGTATTTGTCACTGCTAGCATCGGGATTGCGGTAGGGGGTGAATCTGCGGCGAGTGTCAGGGAACAGCCGGAACACTTGCTGCGAGACGCGCACACGGCGATGTATCGGGCGAAGGCTTTGGGCGCGGGAAGGCATCAGGTGTTTAATGCTTCGATGCACCATGCGGCTGTGGAGAGGTTGCAGTTGGAGACGGATTTGCGGATGGCACTGAAGCGTCAGGAGTTTTTGCTGCATTACCAGCCGTTTGTGTGTTTGGCAACTGGGAGGATTATTGGGTTTGAGGCTTTGGTGCGATGGCAGCATCCGCTGCGGGGTTTGGTTTCGCCTGTGAAGTTTATTCCGGTGGCGGAGGAGACTGGGGCGATCGTACCGCTGGGTGAGTGGGTGTTGGAGGAGGCTTGTCGGCAGTTGCGGATTTGGGAGGAAATGTTTGATTTCGATCAACCTTTGATTATGAGTGTAAATTTATCTGGGAAGCAGTTTGCTCAACCGGATTTGGTGGCGCGAATTCAGGAGATTTTGGGTACAACGGGTTTGAGTGCCGAGAGTTTGAAGTTGGAGATTACTGAGAGTGTGGTGATGGATGATGTGGAGTCGGCGATCGCGGTTTTGAAGCAGATGAAGGGGTTGAATGTCAAGTTAGGAATTGATGATTTTGGGACTGGTTATTCGTCGTTGAGTTATTTGAGTCGGTTTCCTACGGATACTTTGAAGGTCGATCGGTCGTTTGTGGGGCTAATGGAGGTGGGGAGTGAGGGAGAGAATGTGGCGATCGTGCGGACGATTGTGGCGCTGGCACACGCTTTGGGTATGGATGTGATTGCCGAGGGTGTGGAGACGGCTGCACAATTAGCTAAGTTAAGGGCGATCGGCTGTGAATACGGTCAAGGTTACTTTTTTGCTAAGCCGTTACCCAGCGATGATGCTACTGCTTTAATGGCTTCTCGGCCACAGTGGTAGTCGTTAGTTATTTAAGGAGATGGTGGAGGAAGCGAATCAATATTAGTAACAGCAAAATTGAGAAAGTATTCTGTCCGCGATATTAGTTGTTCGGCATCGGTTTCTGTTATATTTGGATCGACATTGTAATCAGCTCTCAGACGAGTTCTTTCAGCATCAATTAGGTAGCGGTGGAGTTCTACCGGAACTCGATTAGTGCGAGCGAAACGTTCCCCAAAAGCAGCGATAACGGCTGAGTGTCGCGAATAGGATAGTCCTTCAGCTTCTAAAAATGCTGTGGTGATATAAAACATCGAATAGTAAGCACGGGAAGTCGCAAATTCAGGAAAACCCGTGTTGTTCAATTCTCTCGCTGCTTGCAGACTTCTATTTGCTTTATCCAATAATCTTTGTTGTTCTGGAGTCATATCGCCAACCCTTCTTGACGAATGTTGCGAAAGAAAGCATTATTGTGGTGATGAAATTGCTCGTTAGTGGTAAATGCACAGCTAATCAGCACATTATATTCCAAACATAAATCGGCAATTAAAATACTAATTTTCTCGCTTTCTTGAGAGTAGTTAAAGGAATTTTTGAGAACAATTAAGATGTCGATATCCGAGTCTGGTGTAGCATCACCTCTAGCTTGGGAGCCAAAGAGAACGATTTTGTCTAATTGTTCGCCATAAAGTGTTTTTAGACCTTGTTGAGTTTTTGTAATAATTGTTTGGATTTGTTGATTCATATTTTTGTAGCGGTTGTATTTAGGTGATTCGTGTTATTGAACAATTCTATTATATCAAAAAGGCGATCGCACTTTTCGACTTATTCCAAAGAGGCGATCGACCTTATTTGAGAAAAAGGAATAAAGGGCGATCTGCCTTGTAGTTTATCAAGGCTAAGCAGCCATCGGGCAAAGGCTCAGAGTTGAACAATCAACTTTAATTCTCGGCCGCAGTTCAACTTGAACTAAAGTTTTGAATTCTTCATTTTTGGGAGCAACTAAAAATTCTAATTTACCGTTAATATAATCATTAATTTCAATGAAGTTCACGAGTTCAAAACACATAATACCTACAGTGTCATCGGCTATCTTTAATTCAATTTGAACTGATTTTTGAATGATATTCATTCCAAATTTGAGGGTGACACCTAATGAATCTGTTACTTCATAACACCAATAGCCATCGGAGGGTTGGGAATCTTTTGGTTCTTCACAAAATAATTCTAGAAAAGCTAGTTCATCAAATCCCTCATGTAAATTAATTTTTGCCATTTTCTTACCTAAGATATTGAGTTATTTTCCATAGATTATAGCACTGAGAAAGCGGCGTGTTCCATCGGGCAATACTTCCCATGAACTTTGGAATTGGGCGAATTTTCCGGTTCTGCCCGGTAACAGTGAATCTCTAAGCTCTGTATCTATTGTACCCTCTTCTCCTGTAGTGTGGTTTGTATAAATATTAATAAATCGCTCAACAATATTACTTTCTTCTTGGACTGCTTGTTCTAGATGAGTTTGAATAAATTGACGAGATTCTGAATCGTCATCAAAGCCCAAGCGATTTAGTTGTTGTCTATTTTGTACCGCTCTTTTCGAGTTATGAGCGTCTGGCTTGATGTTGACATTGAATAAGTAATCAAGTTTGCGATCGTTAATGATGCAGGGTGTTTTTGCGTCGGTGGATCGATCGGATTGTGTCAATGGCTGATTTTTAAAATATAGATTTTGGGAATTGCAAAATTATATCATTTTGGCAGTTTTTTCATCCTACAGCACGATCGCACTCACAACCCCAAAAAGGCGATCGCCCTTTGTGACTTATTCCAAAAGGGCGATCGCCCTTTGTGACTTATTCCAAAAGTGCGATCGTTGCTTTTACCCCAGTACCTCAATTGCTTCTTTCAGAACTTGAGTGATTTCAGGTTTCTCAGAAGCAATTACGTCATCTGGTAAGTGTTTGTGATGGGGGAAGTTAGGTAGATTGGGAAAATGAGGTGTGCTGTCATAGCGAAAAATAAGTTGATTTTGTTCATCCTGAAAGTGATAGCGGTAATCAAGAAATTCTAATTAATTATCTGCAACTACGATCGCCTCATTGATTTCTAGCAGGTATGTTTGATTAAAACGTAATCGAATTCGTAGATTAGCCCGTTTTGGGGTTAAAATTTCTTCCTCATAGCGTTCGACATAAACATTGCTGCATTGTTGAATGGCTTGCTCGACTCGATCGAGGTAATCAGATAAAATATTAGGCAGCATAATTCAGTCGTTGAGCTAGTTCCTGATGCAAAGCCAGGTAATGTCGGTAGTCATTGGCCCATTCTATAAATAGGATATTATCCGATAATAATCCCTGATTGTATTGGTAAAAGAATTCTTCTGAGTCAATTTTTTGCTGCTTCTCATATAAACTAAGTCGCTTGGCAACGGCAACTAAGGCATCTAAGGGTGATGTATATTGAATGGTCTGTTTACGCATGGGCTTCTTACTTTTGCAATGGATTTATTTTGGTACTGATATTTGTAGTTACATTTTAGCAAATCTATCTGTGTAATGGCGTTTGATGATTGATGAGAACAGAAAGGGCGATCGCACCTCGGTTGAGTTGAGGAGATAGATCGCCCTTGGTTGAGAAAAAGGGGTAAAGGGCGATCGTACTTGTTGACTAATTCCAAAAGGGCGATCGCCCGTCGCACTCAAAAACCAACCGTCACTTATCTATCTGGAAGAAGGCGCTAGTTTTATGCGAAACGCAGCCTAATCTTCAGAAAACTTTACAAATCGGAGATTTGGGTCGGGAAAAGTTGACTCAGGAAGGGCGATCGCCAAAACGTTCTCTAACAAGTCAAAAATTGTTTGCTTCGCAGCTAACAAAAGGGCGCAGTTTTGCGGGTTGAGACTCAGGGAATCCAACCACGGCAGGCTGGTTTCGCTAATAGCTTCCAGGTGGCGGCAAAGCAGATGGGGGGCAATTTCGGCGGCGCTTTGTTCGAGGATTTTGGGAACTGCTTGCAGAAGGTTTGCTAAGGTGGCGGCATCGGGAGATTCCCAGACATAATCTGCTAATGACATGAGTTTAGCTGCGATTTCCGTAGGGGAAATTTCGCCGCCGCCCCCATTGGTTTCTGGCTGAATGATGCCTTGCTGCTGTGCTTGTTGCAGCAGGGTACAGCAACGAAGATATGCAGATTGAACGCGATAGAGGCTATCTTGCGGGGTGGGTTTTCCTGCTGTGCTGATGTTAATGGGGGCAACTTCTGTCAGGGGAACTCGGAGGCTGTACCAGCGCAGTGCATCCATACTCATGGCTTTGAGCAATTCTGCGGGGGCGATGTCGGGGATGGGATGGAGTTGCTGGGTAGGTTTGTGGAAGGCGTAGAGTTCGATCGGTTGAACGATGATGAATTGAAATTGCTCTTTCGTGTAGCCCAAGCATTGCATGGTGGCGGTGAGTTGGATGTCGTAGCCGGTGTAGGTGGGGGGACGGATGAGGATGATTTTGTCATAGCCTTGTTGGAATATTTGATGGTAGCGGGTGATGTCTTCTAGGAGTTGGGTGAATTCGCCGTCGCGGTGTTGGAGGACGCGATCGTAGTCGTCGCCAAAGTCTGCGGTTTTGATAAACCAGTCTTTGGGTTCGTCTTTGAGGGAGGTTTGTTCGATGTCGGGGGGTAAGTCGGCGGCGAACTGGCGCGACATGGAGGCTTTGTAGATTTGGGAATTAGTTTTGAGGGAATTGAGGAAAATTTCGAGGTTAGGGGTTTCTTTGGGAGGGATGATGAGGGTGTGGTTAGTTTGTAGAAGAGTTTTGAGAGTGTCGGTAAAGGTATAGCGCAAGTCGGCTGATAAGGAGATTTGCTCCAGAGGTATGGATCGGGTGTCGAGATATATTTGGTGGGATTTGGTCATGTGAGGTTTTGAGGTGATGAGGGTTTGGGGCGCGATCGCTCTTGTACTTGGGAAGGGATATTGCCCTTCCCGTGAGTCGGGACTATCTAAAACACAGCTTTCTAGCAGTCTTATCCTATTTGGCGTTCTGTTGCAGAAGTTACAGAAGCACTAATTTCTGCACCAACAGCAACAACTGTTCCTTCTATCTTTAGAGCCAATTCATCAGACTCAATTGCCCATACATCGACCTCTTTGTTTTCGTTAAAACTGGAAATTGTATTAACCAGGTCACGAATCATGCTGAAGTTAGGCTGTTCACCAGTTTCTAGTTGCTTGATAATAGACGACAAGGGAGCGAATGTTTCACCTGGATTGGTGAGTGTAAACTTGACTTTGTAGCCTTGCATTTTTTTATTGAATAAAGAGGCTCGCTCTATTTCCGTTTCAGCAGCACGGATTATTGCTGTACTCAATTGCTTAGGAGAATACTTATCGAGTAATAACCCAAGATCGGACAGTGAATTTGCTCCTGCAAAAGCAATTTCTATTGATACCTCATCAATATGATTGGAGATTGCATCTTTCTTAACAGAAGCAGTAATTTTACCTTCTCCCCCAGCAGTCCAACCTAAAATATATCCAAGTTCTACATTCCCCGCTAATGAAGCCTCTAAAGACCACTCGTGTTTGGGCAGATTTTGTTCCATAGTCACAGAACCCTTTATCCCAGCTTTCAAAGCTGCTTGAAAAATAGGAGTGTTTACTTTTCCTTCTACTTCCAAACCAACCGCAGGCTTAACACTGTGTAGATTTTGGACAAGTAAACGATTCACCATATCATTAACTACAAGTCCCTGTTGCGGTGGTAAAATTCCCTCGACTATATAATCAGAAAATAAAAGCGTTGCCAGCTTGAACATATCTCCAGGGGTTTCTGGGTTAAACTGATACTTTACACCTAATGCAAAATTAACTTCCCCCGTCACAGTTGCTTCACCTTTTTTCTTAATGTCAGCCTTCATCCCTGGAAGATCGAATTTCAATCCCTGATCGGGTCCAACCTGTCCAGTTATGCCTACAAGCATTTCTTGCGACACATAGTATGTAACTTGGCCGTTCTTGTTGTCACGTTCTAGTATCTTATCGCCGGCTTTCTTGACTCCTACACCACCAATCCCAAATTTGCCTGCAATCCCAATACCATCTTTAACAGAGACAGAGGTTTTCGTATCATTGCCTCCAGGTGGCAGTAAGCTATCAACCATATTCCTGATTGTTTTTTCAGCTAGTTTTTGTGCTTCTGCTGCTGCCTTTACTAATTCTTGCTGAATTTGCTGACGAACTTCTGGTAGCTTTTCTTTAACGAAGTTCAATGCTTCTTCAGCAGTTTGATATCCCCGACGAAACAGAGCATCTAAAACACTCTTTTTTTCTTCTGGATTGTTAAGTAGGGCTTCAATTTGGCGTACCTTTTCTTCAGATTCCAGACGTGCCTTTTTTTCGGATTCCAGACGTGCCTTTTCTTTTTGCTGACGAATTTGCTCTTCAATTTCTTGTAGTTGCTCTTCAACTTTATGAATCTTGTTGAAAAACAGACCAGTTGGATCTGCCAGAAACGTTGAGGTGAAATTAGCTATATCTCTTTGCTGAGTCAGCTTTTCATAATTAATTTGTTCCTTGGAATAGTTAGCGTGAGATTGACCTAGCTGGCTAACTTGACCAGCAATTGAATTTGCTATGGGAGCAGCTACTTGATCGTATAAGTTAAAGTTGCCAAAGCCCAAATTGCGTAAAGAACCAAGAGATTGAAGAAATTTCCCCTTAGTCTGTTGTAGATTTATATTGAAATTAGCCAACTCCCGATCCACTTGATTTTTCAGTTGTTGAGCTTTGGCTTCAATATTAGCATTGATTTCGCCGCCTGTTTGGTAGTTTCTTTTTAAGTCCTCAGTAAACGACCAAACAAAATCTTTGATCTTCTTTTTAACTGACTCTAGTTGAGCTATTAACCAACTTTGAGTAGAGTTAATGGCAGTTTTTAGTAAATCAGTACCAAGTTTGATTAAAACTCCCGATCCTAAAGGTCCAGAGATCAGTGATATGTTGCCAAGCATATCCAGCGCTCTATTGATAGTGTTGGCAATATTTTTCACTGTTTCAGCATTTACTGATTCAATCGCGTTTAATACGATACTACGTCCACTATCAAGCAACGAATGAATTTTAGCTCGCTGTTCGCCATTCATCCTAGCTAAAATTGCATCGTACTCATTTTGATATTCTTGTTTCTCAGCTTGATACTGTTTTTTCAGATTTTCTAGCCGAGCAATTTCAGGATTAATCTTAGCTGGTTCAGTGCTAGAAAAATTATTGAATGCCACCTCATAAATCTGCTGAATTCGGGGGTCAGCGAACGCCACACCAGGGCGAGTACCACCGCCACTATTACCACCACCACTAGGCCGCCAACCCGGAGGTAAAGGTTGAGTTTGAGTAGCAGAAAGCTTGTGCTGGAACTTAACAATCAGTTCGTAGTCAGTGGTCACACCTTTAGGACTATTGACGCGCAGCATATAAGTACCGGGAATCAAATCAGCAATAATTTGCTCATCGGTAATTCCCTCCCGCATCGAATAGGCAATAGGTTCATTCCGCACATCGTACAGAACCAAATCTGCATCAGCCAAAAGCTTTCTCAGTTCAGCAGTAATCCGACCACCGCGAGACAGAGTAAACCGATAGTAATCATCCGGCACCAAATTTCCAACTGTTTCACCCGTGAGAGATGTCTCAAACGGATCGACAGGCCCAAATTCAGGCATAGGCTTGGCAAGATACCAATCCAATCCTCCCTTACCTTGTTGCCGCGCAATTTCCGCTTGCCGCCGCAGTTCCGCCAACCGCGCCTGTTCGCGTTCGTACTCTTCCCGTTCCCGACGACGGCGTTCTTGTTCTGCTGCTAGTCTTCGAGCCTGCTCCTCTAGCGCCCGTTGATTGGCCTCTGCTTCTCGCCGACGGCGTTCCTCATCTTGCCGTAGCCGTTCTTGTTCACTTTGGTCGTTCCTGAGTCGGTCTTCTTGTTGCTGGCGCTCCCGTGCTTCTCGTTCCTGCCGCTCCCGCAATTCTTGCTCGCGTCGCTGCCGTTCGGCTTCTTGCTCTTGTTCGTAATTAGGACGGTGGACGGGAATGTCAATTGTGTCATACTCATAAATTCTGTCTGGATTCGGAATGCCATTGCGGTTAGCAATCCACCAGTAATTCGTAGCAGAGCCACTGCCCATTGTCGCTGCGGCAATACCGCTGAGAGTATCGCCCCACTTAAGTTTGTAACGCTGCCAATCGTAATATTGACCGTTTGGTGCCCGTTCCGCGTGCGCCCAAATCTCCGGCGCAACTTTAGTCGGGTCAACCTCTTGCAAAATAGCAGGTTCAGAAGGCTCATCCCCATCGCCAAAAATCTCAGCCAATTGCCGGAAAGCCTCAATCTGCTCAGGCGTTAAATCTTCTGCATTAAACCGCCCGCCGCCAAACAACCCAAAATCTGGAGTTGCCCCCTTCAAATTCACCTCATAACCCAAATCAGCCAAAGATGCGATAGTAACAGCGCTAATCGGCGCATTCCCAGCCTTGCCGCTGAAGTTCAAATCGGCCGTCATCACCTCATCTTGGAACAGTGCCTCATTCCAATGGAAACCAGCCGAACCTTTACCCTCAGTTTCCAGAGAAATCGCATCAGTCAAACCGCCCAAATCTTTAAACGCATCAACGGCCTTTCCACCGTTATACTGAGCCAGTGGCGTACCCGCATAATCCACCAAACCTTTAGCTTCCCAAAGATTGCCAAAGCCCAAAGCGTGTAAAAACTCGTGCTGCACGACGCTGAACAACTTCCCAGAACGCTCCAATTCGGCAATATCCGCAGCATCAAACTGCACTAAAGATTGAGCGGGCAACATGGTTCCGTAGCGCATGAAATCAATTTTAGTTCGCGCTTGAGTGCCGCTCGCACCGTCAATATTGGCAGTGGAAATCTTGATATTGATATCGTCGATAATCTTGCCGTCAACCACAGCACTCGGCAACCCTTTGCCAATTAATCCAGCGACACTTTTTGCAGCGGCTTGCATAATCGCCTGTTGCGAAGCACTCAGTGGCGTTTCATATTCCAAATCAATATTAAACGGCTCAGTGGCGGTACTCTCAAATCCAGAGAGAATGTAAGTTGCAGGATTAGCATTGCGTTGGTCAATCTTGACAATCACCTCTGCTGGTGCATTGGGTGGCAACTGCAATTTATGACTGCCTTTGCTGAAGGATTGAGTCCCCAATAATTGTCCCGAAGTTGTCAGGTAGCTGACGGATAAGTCGCCAGAGAGGACGGAAAACTTAGCACCATTTAAGTAGCGACTGTCAACCCGATAAATATCCGACGGATCGACGCTGCTAACCTGATCGATCACATCTTCGGTAGCGGAAGGAATCAGTTGCGTTGCATTAGCAAGATTATTGCTGCCAGAATCGACATTTGTTTGAGGAATTCCAGGGACTGTAACCGCAGGAGGAGTCGGATCTCCTGGTAACTGCTTGGCACTCGGATGTTGAGAAATGAAGACATCAGTAATGGTTCGCTGTCCGGGTTTAAGCGTGTAAAGTTCCGGTATAGTTACCTTTGCCAACTGCACCGCAGCCGCCACATTCAGCAAACCAGACCCAGTTTGAGCGTCCCAATTAGGTCGATCGAGGTCTGTAGAAGTACGCTTGATTATGTCAATTGCCTGAGTGTAATTCAGCTTAGGATTTGCTGCTAAAACTTGGGCGATCGCATTTGTGACTTCAACAGCAGCAACCTTTGTGCTAGATGTGCTGTCGCTGCTACCGTTAGCGAGAATATCGAGAGTATTGCCGCTACCCGAATAATCTGCCAATTTAAAGGCATTGGATAGTGCGACGGAATCGTTAAATCGTTGAGCCGCACCGACAGTAACTACGTTGTCAACTTCCTTAGATAATAGACCCAGAGCCGACATTGTGCCTGGGTTATCTCCAGCGGGAACAACAACGATCACTTTGTTCTGATATGCGTAGGCGATTGCCGCTCGTTCTGCTGCCGTTAGTTCGCTGCGGGGAATCACAGTTCCATCAGGCTGAGTTTGAGTCAGGTTGATGTTAATATTAACAACGGCATGGGGTTGCTTGGATACTTTAGCTGCATCCACAAATTTAATTAGAGATTCTACCCACTGACTCGAATTATCTTGAGTGCGAACTACTGGCTGCGACGGGTTATTATTAACTCCATTAACGCTTGTACCGTTGCTTGGATTTGTCGGAACCGCTGCTACTATTGGATTTTTAGAGCTATTATCGACACTTGCTGATGGAGATGGATTATTTGTGCTATTTGCTGGTTTTTCCGCTGCGACGATCAAACTTTTTTCCTCAGCCGGATTATTGACAGTCAAGCCAGTATCAGTGATAAAACCTACCAAAGGGCGATCGGCTTGAGGAAACTCAAACTGTACAGGTTCGATCGCGGGTGGTGCAAGTCGCACCACCATATCTTCCAGCCGCGAAATCAACGCCGCTGTATTATCCGACACTGGAGTCGATCGAGTTTTATCCCTCAATTTCTCAGTCATGGCTTCTAAACGAGCAATCAAAGTGCGATCGATCGCATTCTCCTCAACAACATCAGCACCACCCAAATTACTCAAACGTTGTTTAATGCTTTCTAATCGTGCAATCCAATCAGCATTAACATCATTACCAGTATTCGTACTGACAACAGGCAAAATTTCATCTTTCACCGGGGTTTCCGTTTGCAAAACTTCCGGTTTAGTTTGTACCTTCTGAGTTGGTGTCATCGCAATAACTTCCTTCTCAGTAGCAGATATTGCTGGCAAAATTGCCGTCACCGCTACTTCAGTAACCTTATCCTTTACCTCAGCTACCACCACAGGCTTAGATTCCTCTTTTACCTTAGTTTCAACTGGCAAAACTCCCGGTTTAGTTTCTACCTTCTGAATTGGTATCGTCGCAACAATCTCCTTATCAGTAACAGACTTGACTGGCAAACTTCCCGTCACGGCTACTTCAGTAACTTTATCTTTTACCTCAGTTACCACCACCGGCTTCGATTCCTCTTTCACCTTGGTTTCGACTGGCAAAACTTCCGGTTTAGTCTCTACCTTCTGAATTGGTGTTGTCGCTGCAACTTCTGTCTCAGTGGCAGACTTAACTGGCAAAGTTGCTGTCGCCGATACTTCAGTAACTTTGTCTTTCACCTCAGTTACTACCGGAGGAACAGGCGTTTTTTCAACTGGTAATTTTTCAGTCGAATCCGCCACAGTATCTTTGCCAGTAGTTGGTGTAGTTATCGGCTTTGTATCTACCTTGTCGCTTGTCTCAACTTTCGTCGAATCGCCACCATTACTTGCAGAATCTTTGGCTTTGTCATCTGTTTTTGATGGCGGAATCGAAATGATTACATTTTTGTTTGAATCGTCAGCATCTTTGCCCGTAGTAGGGTTAGGTGATGGAGTTTTTGGAGTCTCTTTATCCGAAGTTACTGGCTTCAGAATTTCCTTTTCCAAATCATCAAGTAAATCGGATACTTCAGCATCTACCTTTGGTTTTGGTTCCGGGGTAATGTAAGGTTTTGCATAAGCAATAACTGCCTTGCCCAAATCAGTTTTCCGCCAATCTTTATCCGGGTTAATCACACTATCCAGCAAAGCTGCTTTTGCCGTCGCACCGCGCACTTGGAAAATGATATCGTTGTAATCTTTATCACTTCCTGCATCTAAGCGCATATCCTCCATCACAAAGGTATTACCTTCTCCCGTGACATCAGCAATTTGACCAAAGTGAAATCCCGCCACAGGATTCGCCATTGCCATAGAAAATAAAGGACGCCCGGCACCGCCAACAGTTGGATTATCAAAAACCGACTTTACACTACCGTTGGGTATCAACATCACCCCATATTTCCCCCCAGCAGTAACTGCAAAACTCTTGACTCCTAAGTAGACTCCTTCATTGGCATTACTCTCTCCTAAGAAACCGGAAAACCGCGCCCCTTCTGTAGCATCATTAATTACTACATGACCTTTCACAGAGTTGCTTAAAGAACGCGAAGCTACTTCTTTGATAAATGCTTCGGAACCTGCTTCAAATTTTTCCAATCCTGCCAAACTAAAAACAGCCAACTCACCTTGGAAAAACCCACCATCAAATGTATAGTCTACACTGATGCGACCAGTTTCATCCGTAGTAAATACTCCCGATGTAAAGGGAGAAATTAACTTTTTATCAGTAGTTGGTTCTGGTTCTTTTTTGGTGTCAGTTGTTGGTAGGGCAGGAGTTGTAGTCTCTTTTTTGGTTTCTTCTGCATTGCTGGTTGCAGTATTTGGTTTGTCCGCTGGTTTGCTGGTATTGAGAGAGGCTACAACAGGTTTATCTGTTGTTGAAACAGTGCCTGTTTTGGTTTCTTGAGTGGCAAGTGTTTCGCCTGTAAGCGGATCTTTTGTGACAGTTTTTTCGGCAGTGGTTGTTGTTGCGGGGAGAGTTGTTGCTGGTTTGTCAGTTGTTGTGGAAGTAGTTATAATTGGTTTTTCGGTTGTTATTGATGCTGTAGCTGGAAGAGTTGTTGCAGGTTTTTCGGTTGTTGTGGAAGTGGTTGTTTCTAGTTTTTCGGTTGTTGTGGAAACCGCAGATGTTGTGGAAGTGGTTGTAACTGGTTTTTCGGTTGTTGTGGAAGTAGTTATAACTGGTTTTTCGGTTGTTGTGGAAACCGCAGGTGTTGTGGAAGTAGTTGTAACTGGTTTGTCGGTTGTTGTGGAAGCCGCAGTTGTAACTGGTTTTTCGGTTGTGGAAGTAGTTGTAACTGGTTTGTCGGTAGTTGCGGAAACCGCAGATGTTGTGGAAGTTGTTGTTGCTGGTTTGTCAGTTGTTGCAGAAGTGGTTGTAACTGGTTTTTCGGTAGTTGCGGAAACCGCAGATGTTGTGGAAGTTGTTGTTGCTGGTTTGTCAGTTGTTGTGGAAGTGGTTGCAACTGGTTTTTCGGTTGTTGTGGAAACCGCAGATGTTGTGGAAGTTGTTGTTGCTGGTTTTTCGGTTGTTGTAGAAGTGGTTGTAACTGGTTTTTCAGTGGCAGATGTTGTGGCTGTGACAGTTATTGCTGGTTTGTCGGTAGCTGAGACTTTATCTGCTGTGACAGCATTTTCTACAACCAAAGTTCCTGTGACTGCATCTCTGCTTACTGCTGGTTTTTCCGAAGTGCTGCTAACTGATAAAATTGCGGTAGTTGAAGGAGATGTTGTCTCTACTTTTGTACCTGTGATGGTGTCGGTATCGGCTGTTTTGGGAGAGCTTACTTGTGCTAAATTTAGGGTGTATTTGATGTCGCCGCCGATCGGCAAAACTTGGATGGTATATCCCTCTGCTGCTAAGTCTTCTATGCTGGAAGACCTCTTGACTACTACACTGGCTTTATTGAGTACGGATATCTCGGCATTCCCACTCAACCCGTTGAGGGGAATTTGGAAGCTTCCCGGACTATTGATGTTAAATTTGTACAGATTGTCGATATCTGTAGTACCAACACTACCTTTGTAGGTTGTGCTGTCAGTGAATCCCCCGATGTTAAGTTCAGTCATTGGTACCCCTGAAAAGTAGTTGCTTTAAATTGCTCTTACATACTTATCTGGAGGGGCTTGAGGCTTTTATGCAAAACCCGGAATATTGTTACATTTCGTTACATTAGGGTTGCCTGATCGCCCTTCCCATACCAGCCACCAGCATTTAACATACGTGGTTCAGTTGCTTAAAATCATTGTGGGACAAGCATCCTGCCCACCAAAGGCTGTTATGCAAATACAGAAAATCTTAGTTGCGCTTCGATGTTGAAGCTACCTTGCGATGATCCGCGATCGCCCTACAAATACGATCGCCCCAGACAATCCCTGATCACTTACAATAAATAAGCAATTATTATACTTTGAGTTATCCTGTGAGTCCTACTGCCGAAGTCAGCAATAACCTGAATACGGGTGTTCTACCAACCGTTACCGTAGCCCGCCGCGCTATTTTCCCCTTCACTGCGATTGTGGGCCAGGAAGAGATGAAACTGGCGCTGCTATTGAATGTCATCGATCCGAAAATTGGTGGCGTGATGATTATGGGCGATCGAGGTACTGGCAAATCTACCACAATCCGCGCCCTCGCCGACTTGCTGCCGGAAATTGAGGTGGTAGCAGACGATCCTTTTAACAGCCATCCCAGCGATCCAGATTTGATGAGTGATGAGGTGCGCGATTCCCTACGGGATAGCTCCGCTTCACGCACTTTAGCTCAAACTGACATTAAAATCGCCCGCAAAAAAGTCCAAATGGTAGATTTACCCTTGGGCGCGACCGAAGACCGAGTTTGCGGTACGATCGACATTGAGAAAGCTTTGTCCGAAGGTGTGAAAGCTTTTGAACCAGGTCTTTTAGCTAAAGCCAACCGTGGCATTCTTTACGTCGATGAAGTCAATTTGCTCGACGATCATTTAGTCGATGTTTTGCTTGACTCCGCCGCCAGCGGTTGGAATACTGTAGAACGAGAAGGCATTTCCATCCGCCACCCAGCTAAGTTTATTCTAATCGGTTCCGGCAACCCAGAAGAAGGAGAATTGCGGCCGCAATTGCTCGATAGATTCGGGATGCACGCCGAAATTCGGACTGTAAAAGACCCGAATTTAAGAGTGGAAATTGTCGAACAGCGATCGAGTTTTGACGAAAATCCGGCTGAGTTTATGTCGAAATACCAGCGCGAACAAGATGATATGCAGGAGAAGTTGGTGGAAGCCCAGGAAAGGCTGAAATCGGTAAAGCTCGATCGGGATTTGCGAGTAAAAATCTCCCAAGTTTGCGCCGAATTAGACGTAGACGGACTGCGAGGCGATTTGGTCACAAACCGGGCCGCGAAAGCTTTGACCGCCTTAGAATGTCGCACAGAGGTCACAGTGAACGATATTCGCCGGGTGATGACCCTGTGTTTGCGTCACCGATTGCGGAAAGATCCGCTAGAATCAATAGATTCGGGTTCTAAAGTGACCAAAGTGTTCGATCGGGTATTCGGCATAGAAACCAGTTGATAATAAGCGAGATATTGCACCATTCTCAATAAGCTGTAGGGGCGGGTTCGCCAAGGATCTTAAAGCTTGCAAACAGGCTAGATAAACCCGCCCGACCCCACGCAAAATCCCCTTATTGACATTGCTGCAAGATCTCAGTAATTCCGAACTATTTTATTTAGGAAATAAGTACATCAGTCATCAGCGTGTAGAAATCAAACTAAAAATTAATGACCGTAACTGATGACTAATCGCCCATGAAAAAGATAATTCTAGGATTAGATCCCGGCTTAGCAAGCCTCGGATACGGCGCAATTTCCTGTAACATTGTCGGAAAACTAGATCAAAACTCTGTTTCCATGATTGATTGCGGCGTGATTAAAACAACTCCAAAACAAGAAATGGGACAGCGCCTCAAAACAATTTACGAAGATTTGCACGCCGTAATTGAACAAATAAAACCAGATATAGCCATAGCCGAAAAACTGTTCTTTTACAAAATGGGAAATACGATACTTGTAGCGCAAGCGCGGGGAGTTTTGATATTAGTATTAGCGCAGTGTGGAGTGCCGCTGTTTGAGTTTACCCCGGCCCAAATTAAAAAAGCTTTAACTGGGCGCGGGAATGCTGACAAATCCGAAGTGCAAGAAGCCGTAGCGCGGGAGTTGGAGTTGGGTTATATTCCGAAACCGGATGATGCGGCGGATGCTTTAGCTGTAGCTTTAACTGGTTGGTATGATGATGATATTTGTCCGAAAAAAATAGAATTGGAAACTGTAATGATTTAATACTGACGCACCCTACAGTTTTACGTCTCAAGCGGATTCATGCTCAAAATAATATTTTAAACAAATTGAACCTTTTTTGAACTTGTCCTGTCTAAACCCTTCAGATAACGAACTGGTGAGGGAGACTTCACAGGTGTTAGGTGTGTTAGCCAATGTTTTAATCGATGACTGTTCCGACTCAGACTTAGTTGATCAATGCTTAAAGGGCGATTCCCTACGGGATAGCTTTGCTTCACGCATTTGCTTTCGTCACCTTTACCAACGCTACCAACACAAAGTCAGGTCAACCCTTTACCAACTCTGCGGCCCATCACTTCTTGATGACTTAGCACAAGAAGTATTCCTGCGAGTGTGGAAAGGATTGCCGAAACTCAAGCAACAAGATAACTTTTCTACTTGGCTTTATCGAATCACTTGGAATGTGGCTTCTGACCAAAGACAAGCGTTTGCAAAACAGCATTCTTTTGATTCCAAACTCAAAAGCCAAGTAGAAATGAATCAGGTTGTCACCAAAAATCATACCTCAGATTTGATGCAGTTGCACTATCAAGATTTAGTGCAGCGGGGATTGGATCAATTGAGCTTTGAACACCGCAGCGTTTTAGTGCTACACGACCTAGAAGACATTCCACAAAAAGAAGTAGCTCAAATTTTAGGACTTCCAGCAGGAACTGTGAAATCTCGCGTGTTTTACGCCCGAAATGCGGTGCGGCAATTTTTGCAAAAAGAAGGTGTGCGAGAGCTATGAATAACCAAAATAGCGATGAAAAGCTAGTTAATTTCTTGAAGCAATATCGCCCAAATCTTTCTGAAGCTGCGCCAGATTTAGAGGTGAAACTTTTAGCAGCAATAGACAGGAATGAGGAGGCAGCCAAAAAGCAAGATTACTGGGAAAAAGTGTGTTTAATGGTATCTAATAATAGATTGATTATTCCCGGTTTTCGACAGTGGGCTTTCCCTCCTACAATTGTAGCAATGCTGATAGTTTTCTGGTCTGGCTATCCCCTCCTAGTCCCTGGACAATTTAACCCGGATGAGGGGGCGCACCTAGAAGCATTTCTAGTAAATAATTGGGAGGATGTATTGCATGATTCTCGCGTAGAGAATATGAGCGAGATATCACAAACAGACTTGTTTAATTCCCCGGTTTCTGCTAATAGCGAACAACCAACAAATAACTAATCTTAAAGAGGTAACTTTCATGTCAATTCGTCGCATTTCTGCCCTAGCAATTTTAATGCTGACTCTCGGCAGCACCGCCGCAGCAATAGCCGTTCCTAATCCCACAGAACCGCAAACAGTGGCACAAAATAAGCCACAAAATCGACGAGGTGATAAGGAAGGTGGGATGTTTGAGAAGCTGAATTTAAGTGCCGACCAAAAACAGAAAATGCAGGCAGTTCGCGATCGCTACAAAGACCAAATTTCGCAGCGAATGCAAGCAGTCCGTCAAGCCAGACAAGAATTACAAACGATGATGGCGGGCGCGACTAATACCAGCCAAGTGCGAGATAAACACCGTCAAATAATGGGATTGAGACAGCAGTTGGAAGAAGTACAATTTGAAAGTATGCTCTCAATGAGAGAAGTCCTGACCCCGGAACAGCGTAGTCAATGGTCTCAACTGATCCAGCAGCGCCGAGAATCTGCTAAAAACCGGATGCAAAACAGCCCAAAACCGCAGTAACAGTTTCATTTTGATCGCAACAGGCAAGATGCCTGTTCCACAAAGACTGAATTTCTCGTGGAACAGGCATCTTGCCTGTTCATAAAAGGCTTATTGACAATGGTATAATATCTCAGTATCAAGTATAATACTGAGATATTAAACATCAGAAAACTGGCTGAATGAATCTAAAAAACAATTCAACTTACATTTATCTACATGGATTTGCTTCCAGTCCAGATTCCCTTAAGGCTAAATATTTCTGCGATCGCTTTTGTTCCCTAGAAATCGATCTGAAAACCCCCGATCTCAATCAAAACAATTTTTCCCGCCTCACCCTCACCAGGCAATTGCACCAAATAGAAACAGAATTTTTGCAGCCGCAAACTCTTGATCGTCAGGCAGAAAATGTCGAAAATCCTGCTGAAGTGACAATCATTGGTTCGAGTTTTGGGGGGCTGACAGCGGCTTGGTTGGCCCAGCGACAAATATCAGTAAAACAAGTCATTTTGTTAGCACCGGCTTTTGACTTTCTTTCTCACTGGCTGCCGATGTTGGGAGAGCAACAGTTACAAAAGTGGCAGTCTGAGGAGTATTTACCAGTTTATCACTATGGCGAAGAGCGAGAGATACCGCTGAATTATCAGTTTGTGGCTGATATGGCTCAATATCATGACGAAAAATTAATACGGTCAGTGCCTACGTTAATTATGCACGGCTTGCATGATACAATAATACCTATTCAAGCTAGCAGAAATTTTGCCACTAACCGTCCCTGGGTGGAATTAATAGAACTAGAAGATGACCATTCTTTGGGAAATGTTCTAGCAGAAATTTGGGAAGCAATTCAAAAGTTTTGCCAATTCAACTAAAATTTGATTAAATTTCAAGTAGTTAATAGTCAAATGATTGAACAAGATCGATCGACTCGCACCTTAGCCGTTGACATCGGCGGAAGTGGCATCAAAGTTATGGTTTTAGATGCTGAAGGCACACCCCAAACGGAACGCAGCCGTTTAGAAACACCTCAGCCACCAAAGCCTGAACCCGTACTGGAAGCCATCGCCTCCTTAGCTGGGGGACAAGGAGAATTTGACAGAGTATCCGTGGGTTTCCCCGGCGTTGTTTGTCACGGCATCATTAAAACGGCAGTCAATTTAGATCCGTCTTGGATTGATTTTGACTTAGCAACCACTCTAAAAGATCGCTTGGGAAAACCTGTAAGAGTGGCTAATGATGCGGATATTCAAGGATTGGGAGCAATTGCAGGTACTGGAGTTGAATTAGTTGTTACCCTTGGCACAGGTTTCGGTTCAGCCTTATTTGTTGATGGTATCTTAGTGCCTAATTTGGAACTCGGACATCACCCGTTTCGCAAAGGGGAAACTTACGAACAGCAATTAGGGCGTTTGGCGTTAGATACCGTTGGTGCCAAAAGATGGAATCGCCGTCTGGAAAAGGCGATTATCTGTCTACAAAATCTGTTTAGTTTGGATTACTTATACATTGGTGGTGGTAATACTAAAAAAATTATTTTTGAAATTCCGCGCAAGGTAAAAATAGTGCCGAATGTCAGCGGTTTGTTGGGCGGAATTGCTTTGTGGCGCGATTAACTTAGTTATTAGTTATTAGTCATCAGTCATTAGTCATTAGTCATTAGTAAATCATACCATGCTTTCTTTCATCCGAAAAGACTTAGCCGAACTTACTGCATACACTCCTCATCCGGGAGTCGCGTCAGCAGAATCTGCACAGTCATCTATGGTACTCGATCGCCTAGATACGAACGAATGCCCCTACGACTTACCAGCAGAATTAAAACAAAAGTTAGCTTGGAATTACCAGCAGCTAATTGAAACAAACCGCTATCCTGACGGTGGCCATGCTGAACTCAAACAGGCGATCGCCCAATACGTCAACGAATCGATTCATGTACCTCCCCTTAACAAGGGGGGGCTAGGGGGGCTTCAACCTCCAATGACAGCCATTACAGCCGACAATATTTCTGTCGGTAACGGTTCTGACGAATTAATTCGATCGCTCTTAATTGCGACTTGCTTAGGCGGAGTTGGCTCGATTTTCGTTGCCAATCCCACCTTTTCGATGTATGGAATCATCGCCCAAACCCTGGGAATTCCCGTTGTCAGTGCTCCGCGAAAACCAGAGACTTTTGAAATTGATATTGAAATAGCCAAAGTTGCGATTGCCCAAACGGAAAATCCCCCCGTGCGCGTCGTCTTTGTAGTTCATCCCAATTCCCCCACCGCCAATGCTTTGACAACCGATGAAATAGAATGGTTGTCAAATTTGCCCGAAGATATTTTAGTGGTGATTGACGAAGCCTATTTTGAATTCAGCCAAAATACCTTAGCTGGAAAATTAGACCAACATCCAAATTGGATAATTTTGCGAACGTTTTCCAAAGCATTTCGATTAGCATCAATGAGAGTAGGATATGCGATCGCCCATCCCTCACTCACCGCCGCCCTAGAAAAAATCCGTCTCCCCTACAACCTCCCCGCTTTCTCCCAATTAGCCGCCGAATTTGCCCTAGCCCAGCGACAATTATTGCTAGCAGTAATCCCTGAAACCATATCGGAACGAGTCAAGTTAATTGCAGCGCTAACTCAGCATCAAAAATTGCAAGTTTGGCCTAGTGCGGCTAACTTTGTCTACTTGCGAGTGAAAGCCGATGATCCTAATTCAGCAGAAACTGAACACAAACAAATTATGCAGCAGCTAAAAACCAAAGGAACGTTAATTCGGCAGACTGGGGGAGGTTTGCGAATTACGGTTGGTAGCCCGGAGGAAAATCAGCGAACTTGCGATCGCATTTCCGAGATTTTGACTTGACAAAAACCATGTTTTGATGTTGTAGGTTGGGTAGAGCGATAGCGAAACCCAACAACCAATTAATGAAGAATGTTGGGTTTCGTTCCTCTACCCAACTTACACTATGAACTAAGCTGATATTCTGTAGGTTGGGTAGAGCGATAGCGAAACCCAACACCCAATTAATGAAGAATGTTGGGTTTCGTTCCTCTACCCAACCTACACTATGAACTAAGCTGATATTCTGTAGCTTGGGTAGAGCGATAGCGAAACCCAACACCCAATTAATGAAGAATGTTGGGTTTCGTTCCTCTACCCAACCTACGCGATAAAATTGAGTGCTTAGCCCATGCAATATCGTCGTCTAAAAACTCCCGGAGCTACCTACTTTTTTACTATTGTTACCTATCAGCGCCAACGCTTATTGTCTGACCCTGAAATGGTAGAATTGCTTCGCGTTGCATTTCGCAATGTTATAGCTAGATTCCCCTTTACAATTGATGCTATTGTTGTTTTGCCCGACCATCTGCATTGTATTTGGACACTACCGGATCAAGATGCTGATTTTTCAACTCGGTGGCGATTAATCAAGAATTATTTTAGTCGCAATTGTCCTGAGAAATATAAACAAAATCGTTCAGTATCTCGTTTGAAGAAAGGTGAGCAAGCTATCTGGCAGAGGCGGTTTTGGGAGCATCAAATTAGAGATGAAGTTGATTTTGCCAATCATGTCGATTACATTCATTATAATCCGGTAAAGCATGGATTAGTTGCCACACCGCAAGATTGGGAATATTCCAGTTTTCATCGCTATGTGCAGGATGGTTCTTATTCAAGGGACTGGGGCGCGAATGTTCTGATTGAATGGGACAATGAGGTTGGCCAGGAATAATGAATATTAATTTTGCACAAATCTTCTGTAGGTTGGGTAGAGCGATAGCGAAACCCAACAACCAATTAATGAATTATGTTGGGTTTCGTTCCTCTACCCAACCTACATTATGAACTAAGCTGATATTCTGTAGGTTGGGTAGAGCGATAGCGAAACCCAACACTCAATTAATGAGTTATGTTGGGTTTCGTTCCTCTACCCAACCTACTACTAAAGTAATGTAGTAACATTTTTAGCGATCGAGCTGTCGTGCCGATCGAATAGTCTGAGGAAATACGCCGATTAAAAGTGCCAAAGCTCGATCGGGAATTTGTGCCACCGTTTCCGAATCAAAATATTGTTCAAACTGAGTTAACAGCATTTGTGCCCGTTCCAAAGCTTCCGACTTAGCCGTTAACTGTTCCATCAACCGCACCCAATGTCGCCGAATTCCAAAAGCTTTCTGTCTTTCTTGGGGAGATTGAGGATCAACCAAGCAAAAGTCACCCACCAGAATTACCTCCTGAGAATCAACATCAAAAACACCCCCCACGGCTGCCCCAGGCCCAGCAAACTCCGCATGGAAATGTTTAATCAAAATTAGACCATTGCGGCGACGGCTATCTACCAGCAACAGTTCGCCACTGTTGAGTTTTGCGAGAATTTCAGAGGAGTGGAGGTTGTCAATCAAATCTGTCAGCCTCCGATGCTATTGTGGCAAATTGGACTGTTCGCGGGGTACTATAGGTTCCCTGGAAAGCCCAGATTTTTTTTTAACTGCTATTATACCTACAAGCTGGATAAAAACGGCTTAATTTATCAACATATCCACACTGGGAATATCAAAACCGGAGAGATTTTAAAGCAATTTTTCCGCAAAGCAGAAACAATGAATAACTAACAATTAATATAAATTTATTGTTTTAGTGTCACCGATAGGCACTGCCGTGTCCAAATTTCTTCTTATGATACGGAAGAAACGGCAGTGCCGTGTCCATACCCACAGGAATATTGTAGGGAAACGGCACTGCCGTGTCCAAATTTCTTAATTAGCTGAACCTAGAATTAAACCAGATCGCGCCGGCAGCATCAATTCTAAATGCCGAGTTTCCCCTTCACCCTTCCAAACAAAATCGCCTTTCCCAAACAGCAATTTCTCGTGAGGAGATTTCAACTTAGCAGCCTCAAAGCTAATATGAGCTTCTTCAGTCCCAACATTCACAGCAACAACTATTTCCTCATCTCCCAAAATCCTCGCAAAAACATAAACCGTTCCCTCAGCAAACAAAATTTCATACCCTCCAGTGCGAAGGGCACAGTATTTTTGTCGCAAACCAATCAACTGCTTGTGGTAATCAAAAACATCAATTTCCCAGTGAGCTTCTAAGGGAAACCCGCGACGCGAATCAGGATCGAGAGCACCAGGCAAACCAACTTCATCGCCGTAGTAAATGCTGGGAGCTCCAGGATAAGTTAACAGCAGCAAAGTAGCAAGTTCAACACTCTTTTTGTCCCCACCAGCAATTGATAGCAACCTCGCAGTATCGTGACTAGCTAGCAAGTTGAGTTGAGTTAGCTGTATCGGCCAAGGATATAATTTCAAAAGCTCCTGAATTTTTTCGCCATACTCCTTAGCAAAAAGTGGCGGATATGGATAGTAAGAACGGCCTTCCAGTTGGGTTATATCTACTCTATCGCCCGCAGCAAAAGCAATGGTCGGCCCAGCAAAAAGATAATTCATCACCCCGTCAAATTGAGTACCGTCGAGCCATTCCCTCGCATCTTCCCAGACTTCACCGACAATGTAAGCTTCGGGATTAATCGCTTTAACTCGTTCTCGAAATTCCTGCCAAAATCCCGGAGCTTTAATTTCAAAAGGAACATCTAGCCGCCAGCCGTCGATGCCGAATTTAATCCAGTATTCGGCTACTTCCATAATGTATTCTCGCACTTCTGGATTTTCGTGATTGAATTCAGGAAGTGCTCGATTACCGTCCCAACCGGCATAATTAGCGGGAAAATTGCCATCGTAGGCAGATAGCGGCCAGCCTTCTATTTTAAACCAATCCAACCAGGGAGAATTTGGGCCGTTTTCGAGGATGTCGTGGAAGAAGAAAAAGCCACGGCTGGCGTGGTTAAATACGCCGTCGAGGACGATTTTGATGTTGCGATCGTGGGCGGCATCTAGAAGCTCTTTAAAAGCCAGATTGCCGCCCAACATGGGATCGACTTGATAGTAGTCGTGGGTGTGGTAGCGGTGATTGCAGGCAGATTGAAAAATCGGGGTGAAATAAATAGCGTTAATGCCTAACTCCTGCAAGTAGTCTAGCTGTTCCATCACGCCCCACAAGTCGCCCCCTTTGTAGCCTTGGAGGGTGGGGATTTCGTGCCACTCTTCCCACATGAAGTTTTGCAGCAGGCGTTTGCGGGGCTGTTGGCTTTTGGCGAAGCGATCGGGAAATATTTGGTAGAATACCGCGTGTTTAACCCAGTCCGGCGTTTGAATCTGCATACAATTCTCCTAGCTTCTCATGGCTTAGGCTACTGTAGCAGAGGTTGCTGGGGTATCTAACTTTTGGTAGAAAATAGAAGATTTTTTTCAAATATCCTCAATTTGTTGATAAGTATTTAAACTCAAAAATCCTAAATCTAAAATCTAAAATCCAAAATCCAAAGTTTCCCCCTTGTCAAGAAGTCCTCACCGTCAGACACTGGACTTGGAGAGTTCATCGGCCCCCAGGAGGAAATTCCTTGAAAAGAGTATTAGCCATCATTCTCGGTGGCGGTGTAGGCACTCGCCTTTACCCCCTAACCAAACTGCGAGCCAAGCCCGCAGTTCCCCTTGCAGGCAAATATCGCCTCATCGATATTCCAGTCAGCAATTGTATCAACTCAGAAATACTCAAAATCTATGTCCTGACTCAGTTCAACTCGGCATCCCTGAACCGGCACATCGCTCGTACCTACCAATTTTCTGGTTTCACAGACGGATTTGCTGAGGTACTGGCAGCCCAGCAAACTCAGGAAAACCCTGACTGGTTTCAAGGGACAGCCGATGCAGTTCGACAGTACCTTTGGCTGCTAGAAGAGTGGGATGTTGATGAATACTTGATTCTTTCAGGTGATCATCTCTACCGCATGGACTACCGCAAGTTTGTGGAGAGACACCGCGAAACTAATGCTGACATCACTCTCTCTGTTTTACCAATGGATGAGAAGCGGGCATCAGACTTTGGTTTGATGAAAATTGATGACAATGGTCGGGTTGTTTCTTTTAGCGAAAAGCCAAAAGGCGATGCGCTGAAAGAAATGCAGGTAGATACTACCAAACTGGGACTGACATCGGAACAAGCCAAGGAAAGTCCTTACATTGCTTCGATGGGGATTTATGTTTTCAAGAAAGAGGTTTTGATTAAACTTCTTAAGGAATCCTTAGATCAAACTGATTTTGGCAAAGAGATTATTCCGGCATCTGCAAAAGACCATAATGTTCAAGCTTATTTGTTTGATGATTATTGGGAAGATATCGGAACGATTGAAGCTTTTTATGATGCTAATTTGGCGCTAACAAAACAGCCTCAGCCACCTTTCAGTTTCTACGATGAAAATGCTCCAATTTACACTCGCCCGCGTTTCTTGCCACCGACGAAGCTATTAGATGCTACGGTGACTGAGTCAATTATTGCTGAAGGCTGCATTCTGAAACAGTGCCGGATCGACCATTCTGTGTTGGGAGTTCGATCGCGCATTGAAACTGGATGTATAATTCAAGACACTCTCGTCATGGGTGCTGACTTCTACGATGCCGATGCCGAACGTCATTCGGCATTGGAAAACAGCCGAATCCCCCTCGGTATCGGTGCAAATACTACAATTCGCCGCGCGATTGTGGATAAAAATGCACGGATCGGCTGTAATGTTCAAATCATTAATAAAGACCGGGTAGAGGAAGCCAATCGTGAAAGCGATGGTTTTTATATTCGCAGCGGCATTGTCGTAGTGCTCAAAAATGCCACAATTCCTAATGGAACTATCATTTAGTTATTAGTCATCAATCATTAGTCATGATGCGTTATTCCTGAGTTTTCAATCGTTAATTGTTGGATTTTACGTCTGTTTCCTACCCGTTAGTAACTGACGATTAATGATTGTTAATTCATGAATCATGAACAGTGACTAATGATTAATGATTGACTAATTCATTTAACTATCCACAATGGCTCAAAGTCTTAGAGAATAAGCTATTCAGCCAGAGAAAAATTGTTCGGACTATTGTCGGAGGTTCTGAAAATTTTGGCTAAAATACTTGCCAAATTCAAACAAATCGCCAATTAATAAGGAGGATTTTCCATTGCGGTCTGAAGTGATGCAGACATCGTTGTTTTCTTGCGTCTGGCGGATAGCTTCTGATTCTTGATTTTGCGATCGTAGCAGGACTGACAAATTTGCTGCCCGCTTCTGAGTACAATACAACTCTCGGAGTTATCCTTCCAATCATCGCAGCAGCCACAAGGCCAGCCGAGCAAATAGTTCAGCATCTTAGCACCCTAGTAGTATTACTAATTCATTGAGTTACCATCCTATCTTAATTTTTCGGAAACAGTGTGTTCTAAATAACAGACAACTCAAGAATGTGTAATGATTTATTAAATGAAATTTCTTGACCAGCGGTAAAAACTAATACTCTGACCCCCTTGACAAGTACAACATATCATTGATATGAACATCTGCAACCCAATCGACACCCTCCCCTGGAGTAACCACTTTTTTTGCTTTGGGAATCTAATTTAGTTTAGTTTATGTTATTACAAGAAAGCCCAAGAAAGCACCAGCTTTCATGCCAAGAGTTTCCAAGTCTAAAATCTAAAATCTGAGGGGGGTGTGGGAATTGCGATCGCCAAGCTTGTAACAACCGCACTCGATCGCGTCCAAACAGTTGATAACGTATAATATAGATCAGATGCTACGGATATTTCAAAAGTAAAAACTAACAACTAAAAACTAACAACTAAAAAGGAGATTCGTAAATGGCTGCAACAGATTTTAAAGATTATTACGCGATTCTGGGACTCAACAAAACTACCAGCGCTGATGAAATTAAAAAAACTTTTCGTAAACTAGCCCGGAAATATCATCCGGATATGAACCCAGGGAACAAGGAAGCCGAAGCTCGTTTTAAAGAAGTTAACGAAGCCTACGAAGTTTTGTCAGACCCGGAAAAACGCAAAAAATACGACCAATATGGTCAATACTGGAAACAAGCTGCGACAACGACCGGCTGGCCTGGCGGGTATGGGGGTGCTGGACCTACAGACTTTGGTGGCGTTGACTTCAGCCAGTATGGCAGCTTTGATGAGTTTATTAATACCTTACTCGGCCGTGCGGGTGGCGCTGGTGGCCCTGGTGCTAGTGCAGGTCGTAATGGCAAGTGGAATCAGAGCAATTACCGCACTACGACAGGTGGACCGACGGGTTTTGGGGGATTTGAAGATTTCGCGGGGTATGAAAACCGTGCCACAGGAACATCTCTCAATACGGAAGTGGCGATTTCTCTAACTTTGGGGGAAGCATTTCGTGGCACTTCTAAGAGAGTCGCTACGGGGGAAGTTTCGATTCCTGCGGGAGTGAAAACTGGGAGCAAAATTCGGGTAAAAGGTAAAGGTCAAGTTGACCCGTATACCAAGCAGCAGGGAGATTTGTTCCTGAAAGTAGAGGTTTTGGCTCATCCTTTTTTCCAGTTTGATGGGGAAAATTTAATCTGTGAAGTGCCGATAACTCCCGACGAAGCGGTTTTGGGAGCGTCTATTGAGGTGCCGGTGCCAGAAGGTATGATAACTGTAAAATTTCCTGCTGGAATGCGATCGGGCCAGTCTTTGCGGTTGCGGGGTAAGGGATGGCCGAAACCGAAGAAGGATGAACGGACTGATCTTTTGGTGAAAATCGCGATCGTACCGCCAAAAGAAATCACCACTCTGGAACGCGAATGTTATGAAAAAATCCAGGAAAATCGTACTTTTAATCCCCGTAGTAATTTAAACCAAGGGCTGCTGTGACTGAAATTAGGACACGACAGTGTCGTGTCCCTACAATATTATTTTGGGTAGGGACACGGCATTGCCTTGGACTCTATCCTGGCGGTGCTTGGGTTGAGGCGGGTTTACAAATATCTGGAGGTGAAGTTATGGATATTGGTAAACCCGCAAGACGAGGGGATTTTTGTCGATCGACCTATTCATGCTTTTAGCCTTCAAGCTTCTTTCTTACTCTTCGTTGGCTTTTAGCTGGGTTGGTTGACGACCTTGTTTGATGTTGATGCTAATTTTTTTAGCTCCTTTTTTCTCCAAGTCTTTGATATAGCCGATCGTGCTATTGTCGGCTTCATCCTTACTTCGATACGGGCCAAAGTAATAGGTGCGGTTTGGTGAGTCTGTATCAACTTCCACCCACCACTGGCCATTCTGACCGACGCCCATCGGTTGAGTCAGTATCAAAAAGGCTATAACGTACATCGCCAAGATAGAAAATCCAAACATCGTACACCTCTGCAAGAAGTAGAGTAATTTTTACTGTTCTTAACTTATCAGGGCAAATAGCTCGCTCGAATCGTCCTCAGTGCTGATTAGGCTGGGGTAATTGTTGAGACTTTAGGCAAGTATCGATAATTGGCGATCGCCTCCATGATTGATGTTAATACCTTTAATGCCGATCAAAAACCCGGTTGATGAGAGTCAAAGTATGTAAGTATTGTTCATTTCACTACCGCTATATTGCCCAATCCAAATCCAAATTAGTTTCTTTAATTACTGCTACAAATAACCTGTAATATTTCTTTACTTTTACTCAGATAAGCTGCTACCTATATAAATTGCTGCTTATTGCCCATCTTGCTAGAGGAGAAAGGATTTGATGCTTTTTCTAGGAAGGCGAAATATCTTGTTTAAATCCACAACAACACATTATCTTCATAATTATCAGCGATAATATTCATTATTTTTAATTTTTTTAACTTTTCCCGTAAATATACGCAAAATTATGAAGATTTAGCTTTACTAAATCTTCATAATTTTGCTGAAAATACCGCTTAAATATAAAGATTTGGTAAAGTTTGCCGGGAAACTGTAGTCAATATATCAATCATGTAAGTATGATCAGAACCAAGCCAGGCAACACGTAAGTAATCGATACCACTCCTTAAAAGACCAGATACCACATCCTTAAACTTTTGAACGGAGGTCTGAAATAAGCAGCTTTTATGCCAAATTTATTTTTTTTAGCTAGCTAGGTTGATTTTAACCAGCTCCAATTTTTGCATTACCTAGCTAGTTCTCGATCGCCCAATTCAACGTAATTTAAAAGGGGAAGCTATGAATAAAAGCTTAGGTGTAAAAAATTACTTTTCCCGATCGCCTGAATCAGTACAGAATATTCCAGCGATTCAACAACTGTTGGAGGAGATAGGCGCAGAACCCACATTAGTTGCCAAAGTAAATGCAGCCTGTGAAATTTATGACTTTCAGCTAGGAGATGAAATCACAAGGTATCAAAATCTGGATAGTGACAGCCATTTACTTGACAAAGAACCGATCGATCGCAATTGTTACTTAGTTAGCCAAGGAAGAGTCAGGCTGCTAGCAGTAACACGCACTACACAGGAAGAAATTTCGGCAGTTGTACTGGAAGTTGGAGAAATATTTGGCACAGATAACCTCTTTGTCGAAACCGGAGTAGCTTACAGAGCAATTGCCGCCGGTACTTGCCAAATGGCTCGGATTGATATAGCGAAATTGCAGCCAATTTTAGAAGAATGTCCCCAACTGCAACAGCACTTGCGGACACAATTTCAACAGCGGCAGCGGTTAATATTCTTTAAGACACAAACAGAATTGGGAACCCTCGAACCCCAGCAACAACAAATCCTGTGGCCTCAGTTACTCCCTTACATAGAAGAAACCCGAATCCCCGCCGGAGTTTCACTCGCTCAGCAACATCAAAAATCACAAAGTCATTTTTGGCTACGCAGCGGTCAAATTCAAGGTAAAAAACCACCAATTATCGGCAGTGATTGGGGATATCCAGACTCTGAATCTGAAGATTGGCAAGCTCAAACAGACCTACTAATTTACCAGCTTAACAGCGCACAGTGGGAAATCGCAACAGCAATAATTTATGACAACAGCAATTCTTCCCCAAAAATCATCCGCAAACCTAAAATTACAACCTTAATACAGCCTCCACAAAAATCCAACCACACCTCACAAACCCAGTCACATAAATTAATCGTCGTCGAGAATTCTCAATCCAAAGCAGTTAGTATTACCTTTCCAAAACCTAAGCGACGCAGGTGGTTTGGTAGTGGACACCCATTCATTCAACAGCAAAGTTCAGCAGACTGTGGAGCCACCTGCTTAGCGATGATTAGCGAGTATTGGGGTAAAAAATTCAGCCTTAATTATTTGCGCGAATTAGCAGAAATTGGTCGGAGCGGTGCCTCTCTCAAAAACCTGGCAAAAGCAGCCGAAAGGATGGGTTTTCAGGCTCGTCCTGTGCGAGCTTCTTTAACTCCTCTCCGCAATCAAAATCCCTGGATTGCTCACTGGCAAGGTAATCACTACGTTGCCGTTTACCGTTTTAAAAATCAACAAGTTTTAGTTGCCGATCCGGCGATGGGCAAGCGGTGGATGAGCGTTAAAAATTTTACCGAAAATTGGACTGGCTACGCCCTAATTTTAGACCCAACACCCCAGCTATACCGCAATGAAATTGGTGAACAGAAAGGGATCAAAACCAAAAATTTTCTCGCGATAGTTTGGCCCTACCGTAGTACGATCGCGCAAATTCTGGTAATTTCCTTGTTTATCCAAATATTTGGGATAGTTACTCCGCTATTTACCCAAGTAATTCTTGACCAAGTAGTTGTTAGTAAAAGCATAGCAACGCTGCACGTTTTTGCGATCGGACTACTGCTATTTGGTATTTGGCGATCGCTGTTGAGTGCAAGCAGGCAATACTTGCTAGATTACCTTTCTAACCGTATTGATCTGACTTTAGTTAGTGGCTTTATCAGTCACACTCTCAGTTTGCCGATCAAATTTTTTGAATCGCGTCAGGTTGGCGATATTTTGACGCGAGTTCAGGAAAATCAAAAAATTCAGACGTTTCTGACACGCCAAGCGATTACTGCTTGGTTAGATGCTTTGATGGCGGTAGTTTACATCGCACTGATGGTTTACTACAACGGGCGTCTGGCTTTGTTGGTTCTGGCTTTGATTCCGCCGATCGTGATTTTGACTTTGGTGGCAACTCCGTTTCTGCGAAAAGTATCGCGGGAAATTTTTAATGAAGGCGCTAAGCAAAACTCATCTTTGGTAGAGATGATTACTGGGGTGGCGACGATTAAAGCAACTGCTGCTGAGCGAGAAATGCGGTGGCGCTGGGAAGACCAATTAACCAGTATGATTAATGCCCAATTTCGGGGGCAGAAGTTAGCAAATTCTTTGCAAATAGTCGGGGGTTCGATTAATACTTTGGGTAGCACGGCTTTGCTGTGGTACGGGGCGATGCTGGTGATTCAAGATGAGTTGACGATCGGTCAATTTGTCGCTTTTAATATGATGATCGGGAGTGTGATTTCTCCTGTGCTGTCTATAGTGGGACTTTGGGACGAGTTTCAGGAAGTGCTGGTGTCGATCGAGCGTTTGGATGATGTATTTTCGGCTGATCCTGAAGAAAGTCCTAACAAACCGATGTTGGTACTGCCACGCATTCAGGGAAGTGTCAAGTTGGAAAATGTTTCTTTCCGCTATTCGCAAGATGACGAACGAAATACGCTGCAAAATATTTCTTTTGAGGTGGAACCTGGAGAAACTGTGGCAATTGTCGGCCGCAGTGGTTCTGGTAAGAGCACTTTGGTGAAGTTGCTGCAAGGTTTCTATTACCCAGAAAAGGGGCGGCTGACAATTGACGGCCACGATATTCGGCATATTTCTTTGCAGTCGTTGCGGGTTCAGTTGGGTGTTGTTCCTCAAGATTGTTTTTTGTTTTCGGGAACGATTTTGGAAAATATCACGCTGTATAAAAATGGACATGGTGCTGATTCTAGAAGCTTGGAAGAGGCGATTGAGGTGGCGAAGTTGGCAGAAGCTCATGCTTTTATTCAGGATATGCCGCTTGGTTATCAGACTCCTGTGGGGGAGAGGGGAACGAGTTTGTCTGGGGGACAACGACAGCGAATTGCGATCGCGCGTGCTCTTTTGGGAGATCCCCGGATTTTGATTTTGGATGAGGCAACTTCTTCGCTGGATACTGAGTCTGAGCGCAGGTTTCAGCAAAATCTGGCTCGGATTAGTCGCGATCGCACTGCGTTTATCATCGCTCACCGGTTGTCTACGGTGCGTAATGCCGATCGCATTTTAGTTTTAGACAAAGGCATTTTAGCCGAACAAGGCAACCACGACCAATTGATGGCTGAACGTGGACTCTACTATCACCTTGCTCAGCAACAGCTCGATCTTTAAGGAAGAAGAACCCCCCCTACCCCCCCAAGGGGGAAAAGAAGGAAGAAGGTTTGATTTTTGACTTGCAGTTCCCAATGCCCAATGCCCAATGCCCAACTGATTAATTTGGAGTAAATACCATGCTTTCAGAAGATGCCAAAGAATTAGGATGCGCTCCTGATGAAATAGATGAAATTTATGGGGGTGTAGCTTTAAAAGAAAACGAAGTTAGTCAAAAAAATCACTCTTTAGAAGTAGTAGAACCTCAAAATCGTTCTTCTAAAACCAATGAATATATCAATCCTGCCAAGTTCCGTACTCACGAGGAAGATAATTGGTCTACTTCTTTGCAAACTGTACTCGATCAGCCACCAGTATCTTTTCCTCAGAAGTTGATATTGGGAGGAATGGTTTTTTTGGTAGCTTTTGGAGCCTGGGTAACTTTCGGAAAAATTGATGAAGTTGGTCACGCTCAGGGCAAATTAGTACCCAAAGGCGATGTTTACAAAATTCACCCGACTGAGACGGGAAAAATCATTAACCTCGCGATTAAAGAAGGTCAAAAAGTCAAAGCTGGACAGTTATTGGCAGAATTAGACCCGGAAACGGCTTCAGGGGAGATAGAACGTCTCGATAAAATACTCAATGGTTATCAGATTCAATTGGTACAGCAGATTAGCTCGATCGAACGAACGCGATTGGAAGCTGAAGCTAGCAAAGCGATCGCAGAAGCGGATCAACGGGGGGCCCAAGCTGCGATCGATCGCGCTCGTGCTTCAGTGGCTACCACACAGTCTCAAATCGAGCAATTGCGATCGGATGTAGTGTCTCAGCAAGCACGCTCTAAACAGCTCAAACCGCTGGAGAAGCAGGCGCAAGACTTGGTTTCGCAACTGCAAACAGATATTAACTCTCAACAAGGGCGGCGCGATCGGGTGAAACCGTTGCAACGTAAGACTCAAGATTTGTTGACACAATTGCAAGTAAAAGTAGCTGCTCACAAAGAGCGGATCGCGCGGCTCAAACCGTTGGTGGATGAAGGAGCGCTCTCAAAAGACGTTTTGTTTCAAGCTGAGGAAGCTCTGCGGGAAAGTGAAAACGCCGTGATCAGAAGCCAGTTGGGAGAGGAAAGTCAGGCTGACGATCGCGCTTTTGAAGTCGAGCAAACCATGCGCGATAAGCAAGGCGCTCAGATCAGGAGTCAACTGTCTGATGCAACAGTAGTTAAGGAAAAGCTGTTTGAGGTTGAACAGGGTTTGCGCGATCGAACTAGCGCCATTTCTAAAACCCAAGGTGAATTAACTCAAGGATTGGCAGAAGTCGATCGACTACAAGCCGAAGCCGCCAGCAAGCAAGCCACAGCCCGTCAAACGCAGTTAGAAAAAGAGCAAAAAGTTCAGCAGTTGGAAATGGAATTAAATCAAGTCAAATCCAAAATTGCCGAAACCCAAACCATGCTAGCTCAAGCCAAAAATAAACTCAAACAAAGATTTCTCTACGCACCAGTCAACGGAGTTATTTCGACTCTCAATGTCCACAACAAGGGCGAAGTTGTTCAAACCGGTCAAACCATTGCCCAAATGACTCCGAATAACGCTCCTCTAGTGCTGGAAGTCAGTTTACCGAACCGAGAAGCGGGATTTGTCAAAACCGGAATGCCGGTAAAAGTCAAATTCGATGCTTTTCCCTATCAAAATTACGGCGTGATTCCGGGAAAAGTGGTATCGATTTCGCCGGATGCCAAAACCGACGAGCGATTGGGTGTTTTTTACCGGGTGGAGGTGAGTATCGATCGAGACTCAGTGAAAGCCAACAATCAAACCTGGAAACTGAAAGCTGGCCAGACAGCTACTGCGGAAATTGTCATCCGCCAGCGCTCCATAGCCGACATTTTGCTCGATCCTCTCAAGCAACTACAAAAGGGCGGTATGAGTTTGTAGTCAGTAGTCAGTAGTCAGTAGTCAGTAGTCATTAGTCATTAGTTATTGGTTATTGGTTGTTAGAAATGAGAGCTAACAACTAACAAATAACAACAGTCAACAGTCAACCCTTCGACTCCGCTCAGGGCACCGCAGTCAACAGTCAACTAATTTACACAAAACAGGATAAAACTATGAATTCCCAATTTCACCATTCTGCCAGCCATTCGCAAGTTGGAATTAAACCCGAACAATTGGATGAGATAGTTTCAGCAATTTTGGCAGGAAAGTATTCTTGGGCTTGTTTTTTACTTTTGCGCTGTACTGGTTACAACCCTCTCGACTACATCCCCTATCGCACTTCCAACCGCTTGCTTAAGGAAAACAGTCAAATCAGCAAGTCGCATAAATCGGAAACTAAGTCGGCGATGAGCAAAATTGCGGATTTAGATTATGTGGAGGTGTTGAGGGAACAACGAGCCGGAGTTCGAGGGGGTTTTGTAACTCAAGTCAATGGTGAAGCGGAATATATCTCGTCGCCGACGGTTGATGTTCAAAATCAAGGGTTTTTTGCTGACTTTAAGACACGTTTGTTTAATTTCGCGGGCAAGTAAATTGTACTATCCGCGAACAACCCGGTGGCTAGTGTTGGGTGTACCAATTTGTTGGTTGACTCATCGCGGGCGATCGGGTTTTCAAGTATCCAACATCCGCGCTTCAGATCAATCTGCCAAAATGGCAACATGATATTGCGATCGCCTCTAGTTTTTTAGCAAACAATTAACATAAATTCATGAAATTAACTTTACATTTTAATTTTCACAAATCTGCCAAATTGGCAACACAGCTCTAATTAGTCGAGATATATTAGGTATATCGAAAGCAAACAAGATTGCTTCGAGCAAGCAATAAAAAAACAAGGAAAAAAACCATGATTATCTCTGACCTGAACCATGTAGAAGTTGTTTCCGAAGAAACAGAAACCAGTATTGAAGGCGGATATTTTTACGGCGGCTACCCCTACTACGGCACCTCCAATTATGCCAGTGCTGGATCTCGCGCACTAGCCTTCGGTCAGTTCAGTTCTGCATACACATCCACCAGCACATTTACCGCGTCTGGCGTTGCTAGCTCTTCTAGCGGTGCGAGTTCGAGTTCTAGTAATTACGGCGGCTGGTGGTACTAAGAGCAGTGTAGACCAGCAGTCAGAAACTCAGCTATGTAAAGAAATGCAATAATTCTTTGATTGACCTCTATATAGGTAGTTCACAAATTATAGCCCTACTTTACATAGCTAGTTTATACATAGCGGTTATTGGGTAGATGAGGTACACAATATCTTAATCGCACAGAATTACCCAGTTTTTAAGTCAAAATTACAGCCGTATCCAAGAAGAATAATCAGATAGAGGTAAAAATCAATGAGAATTGAGGATTTGACATATTTGGAGAAAATTTCTGACGAAGGCAATATTGTTGGCGGTTTTGCTTCAGTCGGTATCAATATTTTTGGCTCAGCGAACGGTGCATTCACCTTAACTGCTGCTATTTCTCAGTCTTGGGCAGTATCTTCGCCTTACGGTGGTTCTCTAGCGGTTGGTTACGGTCAGGTATTTGCGCTCGCCTACACTCCGCCGTCATTTCCCAAGTTCCCAAACTATATTCCGTGAATAAGAGAAATTAAATAATTTCTAATATCTCGATCGGGGAATGAAAGAAATCACAATAAAAATCTCTAGCTCCATTGCTTTGAACAACAGCAATTTTCAGTTAATTTATCCAGCTTAAAACAAATTTTAAGGAGATTAACAGCGATGCCTCCATTAGACGCATCTGCTCCTCCTACCCTAACGGTCGGTAGCAGCAGTCCAAATGGCTTTAACTTATTAGCGGGTGGAACTGCTGCAAGTAGTAGTGCACCTACTAACTATTCAGCATCAGCCTCAACAGCTAACAGTTCTACAATTTCTAATCCCAGCGAGGCTTCTGGAGGCAGCAGCAGTTCGGCTAAATCCAGTTCATTGGTAGATAGCAATGGTGCCGGCAGTACCAGCAGCGCAAAAGGTACTTCTCCTACGGGAGAAACGAGCAATAGCAGCAAAACAGTCTATACTCCAGGAGCTACTTCCACTAGCGGCAGCGCAGAAGCTTCCGCTTCTTCCGATGTTCCTCCAACATCGAACGCGAAAGTAACAACACCAACTCCAACGCCAACTCCAGCAGCAATCACAACTCCAACTCCAACTCCAGCAGCAGTAACAACTCCAACTCCAGCAGCAGTAACAACTCCAACGCCAGCAACAACTCCCACCCCAACTCCAACTCCAGCAGCAATCACAACTCCAACTCCAGCAGCAATCGCAACTCCAATTCCAACACCTTCAGGTAGTAATAGTTCGAGTCAAACAAGTACGATCGCAAATAATCAAGGTGTTACTAACAATAGCAGCGCCACAGTAACTTCCCCCGCCGGCACTAGCACGAGCACTCAGACAGTCTATACTCCGGGAGCTACTTCTGGCAGTGCAGAAGCAGTGGCTGTTACAGGTACTCCAGCAAAAACTAACATCATAATACCAGTACCAGTACCAACTCCAACTCCCACTCCAACTCCCACTCCAACTCCAACTCCAATACCAACTCCAACACTATCAAATAATCAGGCTGTAACTGAGTCCACAGATAAGAGTAACAGCAATAATTTGATCGCCTTTCTTGCTAACAATTCCAACACAGAGAATGCTGCAACAACCATTTTTGCAGAAATTAGCAACACAGAAAACCAGCCTTTGGCATTAACTGTCACCTACGACAGCAACGGCGGCCAAAATTGGCGCGGCACTGATGACATTGATGTGATTGATTGTGGCAGCGGATTCGATCTAGTTTTTGCCGGAGGTGGTGACGATATTGTCACAGGTAGTAGAGGCAACGATACGCTCGATGGAGCCGAGGGAAACGACACCTTGCGGGGAGGAAGAGGTCAAGATTTGTTGATTGGTGGCGACGGCGATGATTTTCTGTGTGGTGACTTTGGCGGTGATACATTGACGGGAGGTAACGGTGCTGATAGGTTTGTATTTAGACCGGAAACAGCGACTCCTATAGCTAATCTAGCTTATGCAGATATCATCCAAGATTTCAATGCAGATCAAGGCGATAAAATTGGGTTAACAGCCGGAATTGCGATCGCAGAAATTTCACTGCAAGTATTTGATACTGACAATAACGGTCAAGCTGATGCGACGATGGTCAAATTTAGTTCCAATAATGGCGATCGCATTTTAGCTGTAGTTCTGGGAACTGTTAATGCGGCGGGTAAAACAACTTTGAGTAATGCAGATTTTATTACTTTGCCAAATAACATTTTTTAAGCTCTGCATTATCGCCAAAAATTCATTATTAGTCGGCCAAAGCTGACTAATTTGATTAAAATTATCTGAGTTGCAAGAGAAACATGAAAAACTTTTACCAGCCAATGATTCAGGCAGATGAAATCATCGACTCTCTCAAACAAGAATTGCAAGTAAAGCCATTTTATCAAAGGATTTTGCAGAAGAGAGTCATTGATACAACTGCCCAAGAACGGGGGTTAAGCGTGACTCCCGACGAAATTCAAGCAGAGGGAGACAAACTGCGGCGTGAGAAGCGTTTGGAAAGAGCTGCGGATACGATTGCTTGGCTGGCAGATCAGATGATTTCGGTAGAAGACTTAGAGGCCGGAATTTGCGATCGGCTATTGGCTAAAAAACTAGCCGAATTTTTATTTAGCAAAGATGTTAAAAAAGTTTTTGTCCAAAACAAATTGCAATTCGATCAAATCATTCTGTATCAAATAATTGTCGAAGATGCTAAGCTTGCTCAAGAACTATTTTATCAAATTCAAGAAGGAGAAATTAGCTTTTTTGATGCGGCTCATTTTTATGACATTGACGAAAATCGTCGGAATTTATGTGGCTGCGAAGGCAAGGTTTATCGATGGGGTTTAAAGCCAGATATAGCCGTTGCATTATTTAGCACTAAACCGGGAGAGGTAATTCGTCCAATTCAAACTGACCTAGGATATCATTTGTTCATGGTTGAAAAGTTTCTCCCTGCTGAATTAAACGCTGAGCGGTATGAAGAAATATTGCAAAAGATGTTTAATGAATGGCTATCCAATGAGGTGAACTATTTGTTATATAATCAATCCGAAATTGCGATAGCCCGGTAATAAAACCATGAAAAAATATAAAACTATCATCAAACGAACGATTTCACCTGATGGTTGTGCAACATCAGAAGCAAAAAGCACAATTGTCGAAGATGGTGAAACTAAAGTGAGTCAATTTGTGTCAACAAAAGTCAGTAAGACTACTAGCAGCAGTAGCAGTTCTAGCTCTAGCTATAGTAAATGATATCAAATCCGGTGGCATCGGAATTATTCGTCTCTCTATCAAAAACCAACGTAATTTTGCCGCCACCAAGCGCGCACTAACTTAATTTCCTCAAACGTATAAACTTCTTGCAAAAACTCATAAATTGCTTTCAATTTCTCATCTCCAAGTATCTCAATTGCTTGCACAATTGGCTGCTGTCGTTCCGGTTCCACCAATAAATGGATATCGACTTTTTGCTCCATGTCCATCAATTCTACTAAGTGCCCAACAATTGTACTAGAAGTCATTCCTCTGATTTCTGCTATCCCTTCAACTGTCAAACCTTTTCTGTGTAATTCCCAGGTTTGTGTCTGTGTATAAGAGGGAAAATTGGAAACATTGGAACTTTGAACTACAGCAGAGGGTACTGCGCCAGCGGGCAAGCCTTTTTCTTTACAAAAGTTGCGAATTGCCTCCAAGAAAACTTTACCGTACTTATCTCGCTTGTTGCTACCAACGCCGTAGACTTCTACGAATTCTGTGAGATTTTGTGGGCGCTTTTCTGCCATATCTCGCAAGCTTTTATCGGCAAAGATGACATAGGGTGGCACGAATTGTTCATCGGCAATTTGTTTACGCAGCGTTCGCAATATGGCAAATAAACTTTCAACTTCTACGGCTAAAGAGCGATTTGTTGCTTGCACTTCCTGTTTCGGTTTGATGGCGATTTCTACTGTGCGCTGACGTTTCATTATTTCCCAACTTTTTTCGTTGAGTTTCAAGATTGGGAAGCCGTCGGTTGTTTCGTCTAATAATCCTTGATTTAAGAGTGAACGCACTAACATTTTCCAATCGTCTGCACTTCTATCTTTGCCAATTCCATAGGTAGAAAGTCGGTCATGTTGGTATTGCAAAACTTTTTGGTTTTTTGAGCCACGCAAAATATCAATGATGTGATTCATCCCAAATTTTTCTTTGCACCTAGCCACACCAGAAAGAAATTTCATTGCTTCTACTGTCCAGTCTTCTACTGGTTTTTTGTTGCAACAGTTATCACAATTTCCGCAGTTTCCGGGGAATGAGTCGCCAAAATAACTTAACTGAATTGTCCGACGACAATCGGTTGATTCTGCATAGTTAATGACTCGTCGTAATTGTTGGCGACCAATTCGTTGTTCTTGTGGGTCGGGCTTGAGTTCTAGCATATATTCGATGGTTTTGACATCGCCAAATCCAAAGAATAATGTACAATGGGATGGTTCGTTATCTCTACCTGCTCGACCTGATTCTTGATAGTATCCTTCGAGATTCTTGGGTAAGTCGTAGTGTATTACAAAGCGGACATCGGGTTTGTTGATTCCCATGCCGAAGGCGACTGTGGCTACCATTACTTGTACGTCGTCGCGAATGAAGCGGGTTTGATTGGTTGTGCGATCCATGTTGCTCATCCCAGCATGGTAAGGTAAAGCTTGGATGCCACTTTGTTGCAATTTTGAGGCGACTTCTTCGACTTTTTTGCGACTGAGACAATAGATGATTCCTGAACCGCCTTTTTTTTGAATTATTTTCAAAACTTCGGCAAAACTATGCTTGTTTTTGGCGCGGACTTCGTAGTATAAATTGGGGCGGTTGAAGCTGGCGACATGGATGTAAGGATTTCGCAGGGTTAGCTGCTGGATGATGTCTTGGCGGACGCGCTCGGTGGCGGTGGCGGTTAGTGCCATAATGGGGATGTCTGGGTAGCGATCGCGCACTCGTTCCATTTGTCGGTATTCTGGACGAAAATCGTGTCCCCATTCGGAAACGCAGTGGGCTTCGTCGATCGCAAAAGCTGAAATTCCTAACTTATCTGCTACTATATCTAGGAATGGCAAAAATCTCTCGCCCAGCAAGCGTTCGGGAGCAACGTAGAGCAGTTTGATTTTACCTTCGAGAATTGCTGTTTCGCGCGATCGGACTTCCAGGGAATTCAAACTGCTGTTGAGAAAAGTCGCCCCAATCCCATTATCTACCAAAGCTTCCACCTGGTCTTGCATCAGAGCAATTAACGGCGAAACAACGACGCTTAAACCTGGTTTCAATAGTGCCGGCAATTGAAAACACAAGGACTTACCACCGCCCGTCGGCATCACAATCATCTGATCCCGTTTTTCGAGGGCCGCTTCGACAATTTCTCTCTGTCCCGGACGAAAAGAGTCATAGCCAAAAAAATGTTTCAGATGGTGTTCGAGGGAAGGTGGGACAGGAGATGTTGGCAGATTTGACCCTGACATTTGCAGTAGTTGGTTTGTGACTTCTACACTATTCTATGCTTTTTGAGTACAAATACAGTTACAATAATTAAAATTCTTAATTTAACCAGAGAAACCGATGCCGAAAGCAATTTGGAATGGTGCCGTTTTGGCAGAAAGCGACAAGTGCGAAGTTGTAGATAACAACTATTATTTCCCTGCGGATGCCATCAAGCGTGAGTTTTTCAAGGATAGTAGCACTCACACTACTTGCGGTTGGAAAGGTGTCGCTAGTTACTATAGCATTGAAGTCGCTGGAGAAGTGAATAAAGATGCCGCTTGGTATTATCCTACTCCGAAAGATGCGGCTAAAAATATTGGAGGCTACATCGCTTTTTGGAAAGGAGTTAAGGTGGAAGCTTAAGCAAGGTGGGACACGGCAATGCCGTTTCCCTACGCCAAATTAATTGTGGGGACACGGCAATGCCGTTTCCTAATTATGGGTAATATTAATTCCGATTCCACCACATTTTGTATAATATTAGAACAGGCAAGATGCCTGTTCCACAAAGAGTGAGTTTTTTTGTGGGGTGGGCATCCTGCCCGCCCATGCCAAAACTATTCTTTTTCCCAAGCGGCGGCAGCTTCCCATCCTAAACCACGACGAACAATAATCGGTTCGCTTTCAGTTAAATCCAGGATTGTAGACACTTGATATCCCGGATCGGAACCGTCATCGACAATGATATCTACCAACTTTGATAAACAATCAAATAGTTCAGCTTTGCCAATGTTTTCGGTTTTTGCTGTGGCTGGGGGTGCTCCATCTTCATCATCAGCAGTGATATGAGCGGATGTTGAAATAATCGGATTTCCCAAGGCTTCCAATAGTGTAAAACAAATTGGGCTATCGGGCACGCGAATTCCAGTGGTTTTGCGTTTCGGGTTCATCACCAAGCGCGGTACCAACTTGGTAGCTGGTAACAAAAACGTGTAAGGGCCCGGAATTAATCTCTTGATAATTCGGTAAGCCTCATTGCTGACTGCGGCATACTCCGCAATATTTGACAGAGAAGAACATAGGAACGTCAAGGGTTTATCATTGGATAGTTGCTTGATCTGCCTGACTCGTTCGATCGCAGATTTGGAATTTAAGTCGCAGCCGATCGCATAAACTGTATCTGTCGGGTAAAGCATCACAGCCCCAGCTTTTAGGGCGGATTTAATCTTCTCAATCCGGTCTTTTTGGGGTGTAAATGGATGCACTTCGTAAATAGTTGCCATGTTATGATATTGCAGGCTAAGTGGGCGATCGAAATATCGACTGAAACAATCAACTATCAAAATTAATTGTTAATAATGAATAAAATAGCTTATTTTGAATGCCCAACTGGGATTGCTGGCGATATGTGTCTTGGTGCCCTAGTCCACGCGGGCGTACCTTTGGAGTACCTGATTGAAAAACTGAATTTGCTGGGTATTTCGACGGAGTACAAATTGCGCGCCGAATTAGTCCACCGCAATACTCAACAAGCAACTAAATTTCATGTGGATTTAATTGCCGATTCGTCGTTAAAACCAGAAAATCCCGCTGATTCCACCCTCGATCCCTCGGAGACGGAATCCCCAACATTCGATCGCACCCAACACCATCATCAGACTAACGAACATTCTCACAGTCACGACAATGATACCGAAACTGGGCACACTTCCCATCGTCACTTACCACAAATTGAGCAGATTATTGTCTCTGCAAAATTGCCTGTGCGAGTGGAAGCCTGGAGTTTAGGGGTATTTCGGAAATTGGCAGAGGCTGAGGGTGCTGTACACGGTATCTCCCCAGAGGAGGTGTACTTTCACGAGGTGGGTGCAACGGATGCACTTGTGGATATCATCGGTACTTGTTTGGGTTTGGATTGGTTGGGTATTGATGAATGTTACTTTTCGGCAATGCCGACTGGTGGCGGTACGGTGAAGGCGGCCCACGGCATATTAGCAGTGCCCACGCCGGCGGTGATGCGGTTGTGGGAAACGCACCGAGTGCCGGTTTATAGCAATGGGATCGATCGCGAATTGTGCACGCCTACGGGAACTGCGATCGCCTGTACTCTGGCTTCTGGGTTTGGCCCGCCGCCTGCAATGCAAATTTATGCGATCGGATTGGGTGCCGGTTCTAGAATGCTAGCAATTCCTAATATTTTGCGTCTCTGGGTTGGGGAGAAGTCAACCCCCCCCTACCCCCTCCAAGGGGGGAAAGTCAACCCCCCCCTACCCCCCCCAAGGGGGGAAAGTCAGAAATCAACCCTCCCCAATTCCATCGAAACTATTGTGGTATTGGAAACGCAAATTGATGATTTGAACCCACAGGCGATCGGCTATGTTTTTGATGCTTTATTTACCTGCGGAGCTCTCGATGTTTTTACTCAACCAATTGTGATGAAAAAGTCGCGATTGGGGGTTTTGTTAACTGTGATTTGTCATCCCGAAACTCAAGTAGAGTGCGAGATAGTGATATTTCGCGAGACTACTACTTTGGGAATTAGGCGATCGACTCAGCAAAGAACGATTTTGCACCGAGAAATTCAGACTGTTCAAACAGAATACGGCGAAGTGCAAGTAAAAGTTGCGAAGACTGGACAAATGATTACTAATGTGCAGCCGGAATATGAGGATTGCGCGGAAATTGCTCGACTTAAAAATATTAGTTGGCGGGAAGTTCACCGCTTGGCGCTGCAAAGTTGGCACGATCGCAATTCATTGGACAAGCCTTGCTAGAGCGCGATCGCACTCAGTAGAATCATCGCAGTGTTTGGTATTTGCTGTGAAGCGCGATCGCTATGAATTTTGATGGGGCGATCGCTATGAATTTTGGTGAGAGTATGGCACTGGGTGGTATTTGCAGAGCATTCATAAACTCGATCTTGCAGAACTCTCACCATCGGACTAAACTTAACTTATAGACTTAATTTTTTAAGAGCATGGAAACTGTAAATATCCATCAAGCTAAAACAAATCTCTCACTACTATTGTTGCGTGTAGAACTGGGAGAAGAAATCATTATTGCAAACGGAGACATCCCAATCGCGAAGTTGGTGCCATTTCGTACTTCATCTAATCGACGAGCTAGTTTAGGGCAAGATCGAGGGAGATTTGTTTTGCCAGAGGACTTTAACGATCCTTTGCCAAAAGAGATTTTGACCGCATTCGAGGGGGATGAAGAGTGAAACTATTGCTGGATACGCAGTGCTTTTTGTGGTGGTTTGCCCAACCAGAGCGATTGAATGAGGAGGCGATCGCACAGATTGCCGATGAAACCAACGAATTGTGGTTTTCTGTTGCTAGTATCTGGGAAATGGGTATCAAAGTTGCGATCGGAAAGTTGCCACTGCCAGAACCGATAGATACCTACATTTCGACGCGGATGATACAGTTAGATGTGCGATCGCTGGAAATCACAGCTCCTCATGCCCTGCGAGCGGCTGCGTTACCATTACATCATCGAGATCCATTTGACCGAATGCTGATTGCCCAGGCTCAGATCGAGGAGATGACGCTTGTGAGTGCTGATTCAATGTTCAAGCAATACAGAGATATTACTATTCTTTGGGCAGCAAATTCGTGAGATTTTACTTCTCATTTATTCTGTTGATCGCACTCCGTACAATCATCGCAGTGTTTGGTATTTGGCGTGAAGGGCGATCGATCTTGATGCGCGATCGCTACCTGATGTTTCATGTCGGTTGGCGTGGAGAAGGACGAGTTTATGGATGTGTGATTCACATCGAAATTAGGTCGGGTAAAATTTGGATTCAACGGGATGGAACTGAGGTGGGAATAGCTAACGAGCTAATTGAATCGGGAGTAGCTAAGTCTGATATTGTTTTGGGATATCGATCGCCCTATATGCGGAAGTTTACAGAGTTAGGGGTGGGGTAGTTGGTGCGATCGCCTTCCCCATTCAAGAGCACCTATGCGATCGGTCAAGATACTGGCAAAGGTGAACAGCTTTGAGGTAAACTAGAATTGCTCGAAGTTTCTGGAGTCTGATATGGAAACAATGAAACTGCGATCGCATATTGGATGTGATGGCATATTGCTTCTCCAAATGCCCGCTGAGTTTAAAGATACTGCTGTGGAAGTGGTAGTAGTTGTACAGCCTCTACCATCTGAAGAAGTTAAACCGAAGTATAACGCTTGGGGAAAACTGACTACTAAAAAATCAATTCAAGCAGCAATTGCTAGAATGCTACAACTGCGGCAAGAAATTGCCTTGGATAAAAGCTCAATCCGTTCCATGATTGAAGAAGGGCGCAGGTTTTAATGCAGTTTATATTGGATTGTTCTGTAGCCATTAGTTGGTGCTTAGTCGATGAAGATAATGATTATGCCAATGCTATACTCGCGATGATGCCAGATTGCGAAGCATTTGTACCAGGCATTTGGTCGCTAGAAGTTGCTAATACTCTGCTGGTTGCCGAGCGACGCAACCGCATGAAGACTAAGCAATCTGAGATGGCTATTGCTTTGTTACAATCGCTGTTGATTCAGGTTGATGAAGCTACGGATAGCAACGCACTCTCGTCAACTATAGTATTAGGAAGACAAGAAGGTTTAGCTGCTTATGATGCAGCTTATTTGGAGTTAGCACTACGATTGGAATTGCCGATCGCCACACTTGATAATCGCTTGGCGGAAGCGGCAACTCGCTGTGGTGTGGAATTGGTAGTTGTTGGTGGAGAAATGCCAGAGACGGGGCGATGATTATTATGCGATCGGTCATCAGAAACAACAAAGGGCGATCAGTCTTGATGCGTGATGGGCGATCGATCGCCCTACAGAATAGCTACACTTCACCCTCTCCGTGCAATCAGCGCCCTTTGAGATGGTGGAAATGGATCGGATTGTCGGTGGGACAAGAGGTTGGGTTTCCTGGTGTCAGCCCAACCTACCAGCGATCGCACTGAATCTAAAAATGTATCATAGAAACCATCCTCCCTCAGATGTTTTTCCACCTGGTTTAATATCGACTCGGTATAAAGTTCCCTTGTACGTGAATGTTTCTCTCGCTTCTGTTATGTCATAATTTCCGTTCGGTGTATAGTTCAGTCCAGCTTTTGATTCCAACCACTCGATAACTTTGTCAATTGTCGTATCAAAATCGTCATGCGCTTTATTCGGTAAAATACCTTTTCCAATTTGCCTGAGTCTTTCAACTACCTCGATCGCCTCCTTTGCGGTAGGAGGGCTATCATACTTTCCATTAGCACTGTCTACTGTGCCATTGTCCGTTTGTAGAGCGCAATTGAAACGATAATCTCCCATGATTTTAATCTCCGTAATTATAGATTTGATAAGCAGGCTGTAATTAAACCGCTCTTGCCGTCTAGTACACTGTTACAGGCTAGAAAACAGCAACTATTCAATCCCTCAAGTGATACTTTATACTTCTCCCATAATCCCTGATCCAAAGATTTTGACTATTCAGAAAGTAGTGTTAGGCAGATCGGCTCGGCATTATGGGGGATACTTTCAGAAAAATCAGGATAAAGCGCAACTGCCAACTGATGGCTTTGCACACCCACCTGAACCATAGTACGATCGATCCATCTTTAATTTTAGTCCTTATTAAGATGTTTATTAATGCCTGACAGGTGTTGAGCAATGTTAGAAAGCTGATAAGCCGCTACAACAAGTGCCTGACCGATCGCAGTTAAGGCGGCTGATTGCGCTGGTCCAGGACTGCTTTGCTTCACCTTTTCTTCTGCTTGGCGGAGCAGATTTTTGGCGGACTCTAATAATTTGATGCTTTCTTCTGACATGAGTTCACTTTTCCCATCTGAGAGATTTTATTTGTTCAAAACGGTTTCTTAGAGACTATTGCATCACCCGAACTGACAATAGTCGCGATCGCACTTAACCGAGAAGGAAGGGCGATCGCATTTCAATCACTACAGTGATTCAGCTACCGATATAGCAAGACTGACAAGACTTGGGTAAGCAGCTTGAATTTCTCTTTTTCCCCATCTATAACCATCATTGTGAGGATCAGAGAAGTGAACATTTTCAACATCTCCACTTCTTGAATAATTCACAGTCCAGTGTGGATAGAAGCCGTCCTGTCCGACTCTTCTTAAAATGTAGACACGATTATCATCACGGACTTGGTATTCGAGAGGATGACCCTCATCATCAGAAAAACCTGCTGATTGCCAACTAGAATATGCCATTTTTTTCTCTAAACTTTATTGTGATTTATACAAATTGATACGAGTTTAATACTGCTACCTGCTACTATCATCCTTATAAGTCTAAGATTTGTCTAGCCCCCAAATGCTCGATTTTGTTGGCAATTTTGTTGGCTACTTCAACTCGGCCTACGTAAAAAATGTTGGCAAATGCCAGAAAATGTTGGCAAATGTTAGGTATAATACCGAAAATCCCAACATCCACGATACTGCATGAATCTCAAGGAAGTGTTACAAATGGCCGACGAGATGGTTTTTGCCAAAACTGGTCAGCACCTCGATAACTTACAAGAGGCTATTCTGCGAGGAACCATGCAAGGTGAGAAATATACCAAAATTGCTGAGGAGATTCACTGTAACGAGAGTTATGTTAGGCAAGTTGGTTCCCAATTATGGCAGATACTTTCAGAGGAGTTAGGAGAAGATGTTAATAAAACAAATTTTAGATCGGCAATGAATAGGTTCCAAGTCTATAATGTTTCAAACTTTGCACACAACGTGAGCAGTTTTAACATCTGTGGAGAAGGTAGACAGCCGCCAGATATATCAAACTCACATAATGACGAAAAATCTAACTCAAAACAACCTAAAACCTCACATCAAGATTTAAGCGAAATGCCGGAGTTGGGTAATTTCTTCGATCGCACCCTCGAACTCCAAACCCTCACAACCTGGATTCTACAACAAAACTGCCGCCTCATCACCCTCACCGGTATCAGCGGAATCGGCAAAACATCCCTAGCAGTACAACTCGTACAACAAATCAAACACGAGTTTGAATACGCAGTTTGGTACACCCTAGACGAATTCCCCACCATCGATAAATTTCAACCTAACCTAATACAGCTTTTTTCCAAGTCAGAAAACCCAGATTCATCCCCAACAAACCAGAAACGCTTACCGCTGATTAAATATTTACAAAACCATCGCTGTTTAGTAGTCTTGGATGACGTTCACAACCTTTTCTGTAGCGGCGAATTCGCAGGAAAATATAAACCAAATTACGAAGAATATCGCTCTTTATTCAAACAAATAGAAAAATTATCCCATCAAAGTTGCTTTCTGCTAGTCGGTTGGGAACCGCCGAAAGAAGTGCCTCAACTCACAAGCGAAAATACTCCCATTCGCAGCTTACAACTCACTGGTTTAGACACCGCAGCAGCCGGAGAAATTCTCAGAGATAAAGGATTAGCAGAAATCGATAACTGCGAAACACTGATTCACCGCTACCAAGGCAATCCCTTCTGGTTAAAAAGCGTGGCGACTTTGATTCAAGAGTTGGGAATCGGTGCGACTGAGGTATTAATAGATGATACCATATTGTTACCCGAAGATTTGAAGGATGTTTTACACGAGCAGTTCGATCGCACTTCCGAACTAGAAAAACAAGTCCTGTCCTTGTTGGCGACAGAAAACCAGCCAGTCAACTTCGCCAAATTGCTACAACATGGACAAATATCATCATCAGATTTGCTAAACGCCTTGCAATCTCTATCGCGGCGCTGCTGGATTGAGAAAGAAGCAAGTCTTTACACTTTGCCACCTGTACTGAAGCAGTATATCAAAGAGTAACTAAGGAGGGCGGGTTTATTTAACCTGTTTGCCACCCGAAAGGCTTTTGGTGAACCCGCCCCTACAGCCAATTGAGAATGGTGTAATATGTCTGTTTAAACTGCTTGTTTGACCTCAAACTCTTAGCCGAAATGCCCGTTAATAAAATTTACGCAAGTTTACAAAAACTTGTGACTTTTGGTCACCAACAGGTGATACAATTTTGTTCTTCAGGGTTAAGTCAAACTATCTAAAAAACTTCAATGCCAAAACTTAAAGATACCATTCTGATTAATGCTTGCAATACGGGTTTAGTCCGAGGTTTAAATTTACAAATTATCGCTGTACTCAACTCACTTGTTCCCAATATTCTGGTAGATTTTACCGACATAGAAGGTGTAGTTGCAGTCGGTGACAAAAATAATCCATTCTTACAGGCGGCTGCCAAAAACTCCCTAAAAATTGCCGTTGCAGAACGTCGCAAATCCGAAGGAAACTCAGTAGAACTAATCGTTAATTCTGCCTATCGTACTGTGGCGCAACAATACCTGCTAAATCTTCAGTTTAGACAAGTTGGGGATAGCTGTGGAATTCAAGCGGTTGCGCCTCCGGGATTTAGCAACCATGAAGGCGGACTTGCACTAGATATTCAGGATTATGATGGCTGGGAACCTTATCTGGAAAAAAACAGCTATGTGTGGTTTGGTTTAAGAGATAAACCTCATTATGATTACCGCTTTTTTGCAGCTACGCGAGATGATATCGGAACTTTGGGTATTCGTGCTTTTCAAATTCTGTGGAATAAATACAATCTTACGGACTTGATTAAGGTAGATGGAAATTTTGGCCCTCAAACCGAAGCGCGATTGAGAGATTCAATGGCTGAAGGTTTTGGTAATCCATTCCCTAGGGTACTAAGATTACAAAAACCACCGATGACAGGGGATGATGTTAGAAAGATTCAGGAGTCTCTAGTTAGTAATAGACTGACTAAGATTGAAATTCCGATTAATGGCATATTTGATGTGGCAACTGAAGCTGCGGTTAAGCAATTTCAAGAAGCAACTAAGCGTTTGGCTGTTGATAGTGCTGTGGGTTCGCTAACCCTGAAAGCATTAGGCCTTGTTTGAAAAGTTGTAGCTTTTGTGCCAAAAACTGGTATAATTTTAGGACGTAAAACTACTGTAAGGTGCGTCGCTCATCAATGGTCGATTTTTGTTTGTGATGGTTGGTGGCGACGCACCCTACAACTATTTATTTGCTTGCCAAAGTTGGATTTCATAACACAAATGCTGCTCAAAAAGTTGGCTGGCTTCCAATCCTTCAACCACCAACTTTTTGAACCAGCGACGAAATATCCAGCGTAGGAGTTTGTGTATGGGCGGAACTGCGATCGCAATTAAGTCTGCAACATAAATCATTGTGTTGAGTCCATATCTGCGGAAAGTATCGACATATAAATCGATTGTTGGCAAAATATGATCGGAAATATCCTCTGTTTTTACTAAAGTGAATCCAGCTTGTTTTAAGGCTGCATGAAGTTCAGTAACAACATGACAATTGGAGAACATTCCCTCTTTATAGTTAGCATCAGAACGCATCATATCGGCAAGCAACACGTAGCCACCGGGATTGAGGATTTTGGCGGCACCATTAGCAATATCAACAGCCGACATATATTGACTACTTTCGCTAAAGAGAATTAGATCGTAGGATTTGGTTGCTTGGAAGTTTTCAAAGGTTGTGAGGTGGAAGATGGTGCGATCGCCTGTACACTTGAGAAAGCGCTGTTGTTGGAACGGATCGGGTGCGAGTCCTTCGACTGCAAAACCGCGATCGAGCAAATAAGCTGCATTCCCACCAATCCCACAGCCCACATCCAGAATAGTCTGAGTGCCTTTGGGGATACCCTCTAACAGTTTTAAAGTATAAGCTTGCTGAGCGATTCGTAGTCGCGCTAGAGTTAATTCATCAGCGGGCACAGGTAAGGTTTCCCAATAGCCATAGTGAAGATAGGGAGATTCTGTCAAGCCGAGATAGTAATTAAGCGCTGCATTTTGGTAACGAGTTACGTTGGAGATTTCGATTGATTTTGGCTGCGACATTGGATAAATTTAGTAAATTTTAGGATTTCGGGCAGAGTTGAAATTCTTCCCAGCGTTTGCATACCTGTTCATAGCACTCAACGGGCGAAATTGCCAAGTTTTGCAACAAATTGATATCAATCTGATTGTTGGCAAGCAGTATAAAAATAATTGCTTTTTCAGGTTCGTAGCTATCAATAACTCCCAGCAGATGGGAAACAGTGTTGTCCTCTAGTTCTAATTGTTGTAAATAAGTCGTTGCGTGCGATCGGGAAATAAACTGCAAATCATACTGTACATGATCCACACTCCAATTGATCGAACTATGAATTTGAGTATCTATTTGACAAACAACAATGCCTCTTCCTAAGTGCCAAAAGCCATTCCATGCAGTGTGTCCGATCGACAGAATGTTCTGGTGAATAAACAAGTTCTGCCAGTAGCCAAAACTGCCCTGCCAAACACTATCTTTAATTCGCATTTCTTTTAGTTTCCCCTTACGCCGACGAAAAGCGGTTTTAACTCAAAATTGCGTTTTTGTCGATCGTCCAAGGGAACCCAACAGCCTATTAATTGTAAACATACTGAACTAACCATCATCTATACCTCGCAGATGAAAACATGATTGTAAACAAATCGGCGGGCATCCTGACTCAGAGGTAGAATAATCTCATTACAGTTGCGGGACAGCGCCGGATTCGCACCGAACTTTCCCCCTTACGTCTGATGTGTGTTTGCCATCAGAGCCGATCGATATAAGGGAATAGTAGCACTATTTGGGATCTTTGACAAAAAACTGATTAGACATCTGCAATATTGTACGTTACTACACTATCACATCTTGCATTAGGGATTGCCGATCGCCAATATCTCCCCATTTTCATAATCTTTTCATTATTTCGCATTTTATGGTAAATTAAAAGAATGAAAAAATTATAAAAAACCACAATGAATCATCAGGCGCTCTGCCGTAAAACGTATAAAATTGGTATATTCGGGCTATTACTAGGAGTTTGGCTCAGCGGGTGCAATGCTCAAACAACAGAGCCTCAAGCCAAGCAAAATGGCGAATCTAGCCAGATCGCCAATAATTCCACCCAGAAAGACAAAAAAGTTGTTCTCACCACCTTTACCGTGCTGGCAGACATGGCTGGGAACGTTGCGGGAGACAAGGCGATCATCCAATCCATCACCAAGCCTGGGGCGGAAATTCACGGCTATGAAGTTACACCCAGTGACTTAAAACGTGGGAAAGATGCTAATTTGATTTTAGAAAACGGTCTCAACTTAGAGCGCTGGGCAACCCGATTTTACAACAGTCTTCCCAAAGTTTCTCACACTACTTTAAGTGAAGGAATCAAGCCAATTAATATTGATGAAGATGCCTATAAAGGCAAACCCAATCCCCATGCTTGGATGTCCCCCAAAAATGCTTTAATTTACGTCGAAAACATTCGGTTAGCCCTAGGAAATCTCGACCCAGCTAACATTTCTAGCTATGATAAAAATGCCACAAAATACAGTGAGCAAATTAGGGCGATCGATGCCAAACTCAAACAAGCTATTTCAGCTATTCCCCCTGATAAACGCTACATAGTAAGTTGCGAAGGTGCTTTTTCTTACATTGCCCGCGATTATGGCTTAAAAGAAGTTTATCTGTGGCCAGTCAACGCCGAACAGCAAGTTACACCGAAACAAGTTGAACGAGTAATTAATACAGTCAAAGCAAACCAGATTCCGGCTGTATTCTGTGAGAGTACAGTTAACAATGAGGCACAGCTTCAGGTGGCAAAGGAAACAGGCGCAAAATTTGCAGGTGTGTTTTATGTCGATTCCCTGTCCCCCTCCGATGGGCCGGCATCAACCTATCTTAAGCTACTTGAATATAATGTCAATACTCTGATAAAAGGGTTACAGGGTAAGTAAGGAAGAAGAAAGAATGCTCATATAGCAAGCTTTTTAGCCATCTGTATCTTACGTTTAATTAAGTAAACTTACTTAAGGGGGAAAAAAGATGAAGGAAATCAGCATTGATATTGAGAATGTGACCGTTGCTTATCACGGCAAAGTAGCCTTACACAGCGCCTCATTGCAACTTAAGGCAGGGACAATCTGTGGCTTGGTGGGGATGAATGGCGCGGGCAAATCAACATTGTTTAAGGCAATTATGGGGTTTGTCAAGCCAAACACTGGACGAGTTTTAATTAATGGTTTACCGATCCGTCAAGTGCAAAAAAGCAATCTGGTTGCCTATGTACCTCAGTCGGAAGAGGTAGATTGGGATTTCCCGGTTAACGTGTATGATGTGGTGATGATGGGACGCTATGGCTACATGAATCTGTTGCGGATTCCCCGATTGATAGATAAACAAGCGGTGCGAGAAAGCTTGGAAAGGGTAGAAATGTGGGATATGCGCGATCGGCAAATCGGAGAGTTATCCGGTGGACAAAAGAAACGCACCTTTTTTGCGCGGGCATTGGCGCAACAGGCTAAAGTTTTGCTATTAGATGAACCCTTTGCCGGAGTTGATATCAAAACCGAGAAAATGATGATTAACCTGTTAATGGAACTGCGTCAAACAGGACATACAATTCTCGTTTCAACCCATGATTTAGAATCTATTACTACATTTTGCGATCAAGTAGTATTAATTAATCGCAGTATTCTCGCCTATGGTAATACTTCAGAAGTGTTTACAGAGGAAAATCTTTCTCGCACCTTTGGCGGTTCTGTTGGCGATTTTTCTTCTGCAAAAGGTCGGTTAACTCAAGTCAATCAGGAGGAAAAATAATGGATTTTATTCAATGGTTGGTAGCACCATTTCAGCATGAATTCATGGTGAAGGCAATTTTAGTCAGCGCTTTAGTAGGGCTGGTTTGTTCGGCGCTTTCTTGCTACATGACTTTGAAAGGATGGGCTTTGATGGGTGATGCGGTTTCTCATGCGGTGATGCCGGGGGTTGTAATTGCCTATGTGTTGAATATTCCCTTGGCTGTGGGGGCTTTTGTGTTTGGGGTTGGTTCGGTAATTGCGATCGGGTTTATTAAAGCCAAAACTCGTGTTAAAGAGGATACAGTGATTGGTTTAGTGTTTACGGGATTTTTTGCCTTTGGTTTAGTGTTGATTTCTAAAGTCAAAAGCTCGATTGATTTAACGCATATTTTGTTTGGCAATGTCTTGGGAATTTCAGATGCAGACATTATTCAAACGGTAATTATTAGTGTTGTCACCTTAGTGACGTTGGCAATTTTAAGGAAAGATTTAGTGCTATTTTGTTTTGACTCGACTCACGCGCGATCGATCGGCTTAAATATCACTTTTCTCTATTATGTGTTGCTATCTTTGCTATCTCTCACGGCAGTTGCGGGACTTCAGACGGTGGGGATTATTTTAGTGGTAGCAATGTTGGTGACTCCGGGGGCTACGGCGTATTTATTGAGTGATAATTTTGACCATATGACGTTAATTGCGATCGCCTCTGGTGTCTTTTCTAGCGTCATGGGAACTTATATCAGCTACCACATAGATGGTTCCACAGGCGGATGTATTGTAGTGCTGCAAACGCTGTTGTTTGTGTTGGCGATGATTTTTGCCCCGAAACACGGTTTGTTGGTTAGGGCGAGGAATTCACAAACTATTAGCGAATAATATCGTGTTTTGAGGAGATAGTATTGGTGAAGGGAGTCTCTTGTATGGTGCGTCGCTGCAAGATTTCACTGTTAGCTTTGCAGATTGTTAAAGGCGACGCACCCTACACTATCTACCGAGCGATCGCTATTCAACAAACTCAATATTTTCATACAAATCTGACAGCAAAATTTCTACTGAAACAGAGGTTAACATTAGCCGATCGCCCGCACAGCTATATTCCGAAAAAATCCACTTATTCGCATCAGTTTTCGAGTATTGCTCAACCCGTAACCGATATTGGTCGATCAATAAATACTCCTGAAAACTCGGAATACTGCGATAAGCGGCAAACTTGTCATCGCGATCGTAAGCTCTAGTACCCTTAGATAGCACCTCAGCAATCAGCAGAGGATTGGTAATTGTATCAGTGCGTCCAGATTGGAGTTCAATCGGTTTCGCTACCACCATCAAATCCGGGTAAGTGTAATTATTAAGCTGGGGAACCCAAAGCCGCTGATCCGAACTAAAAGTCCGATATGGCTTCCCTTTTAACGCCAGTTTCAGCGCCCCACCTAAATTAAGGGCAATTTCATTGTGATCCGGTGTGCCGCCAGCCATCAGAATAATCTCCCCATTGATAAATTCATGTCGATCCAGAGAATTGACTTCCAATTCTAGATATTCCTGGGCCGTGTAGGTTTTGGTTTCAACTTGCGCGATCATATACAAGGCTCTCCTTTAATCTACTGATTTTATTGTATATTAAAAATTATACTAATTCAACCTATAAATCCTCTTCTATTATAGCCATCCTGTAGGGGCGGGTTCGCCAACAGATTTAAAGGGTGCAGACAAGTTAAATAAACCCGCCCCCACCCCACAAATAAGCATAATAAACAGGCCGGGGCGGGTTTATGAGATTGTCGGTTTTTGGCAAATATTGTTTGTGAACCCGCCCCTACAGTCGGAACAAATTTACCGCAACAGAGAAAAGTTATAACCACTTTTTCCTACTGCTTTAATCTGCACTAAAATCGGCTTACCCGCCCGATCGCCTGTTGGCAAAAATCTCACATCCTCACTGGCTCCTGATGCCGAGAAATTCGGACTTTTCAGTGCTTGTTGCAACCCTTCCCGCGTATTACTTTGCTGCAATCCCGCTATGATAGCTTGAGTCGCATCATAGCTCGTTGCGGTGCGCCAATTTACGACTCCTCCCCAACGCTGGCGAGCATTTTTAGGAAATGGATTGTTGGAATTAGTATCAGGATGCCAGGGAACAGGCAAAACAAGCCCGTCAACGTCCTTTTGCCCATCTTTTAACGTTTGAGAGGTGTAAAGAGTTGAACTGCTGTAGAGCGCTAATTTGCCTTGATTGGCACGGGCTAGATCGATCGCGCGATCGATGCGATCGATATGGGATGCGATCATCAATCCTTGTGCACCTTGACTGACTGCATCCGCGATCGCACTATTGGGATTAAATGTTGGCGCTGAAAAGTCGCAGACAATAGGAATTAATCTGCCACCTGATGCGGAAAGAGAGGCAATGAATTCATCCCTCAATGAAGCATTGCCAGCAGCTTGAGAGTCGTAGCAAAAGGCAATATTAGTTTTGCGGACTTGTTTAACAATATACTCTGCTAAAGGAGCAGTCATCGATCGAGTATTTGGCACAGTCCGAAAGATATAACTACCAAAACCTGACAAATTATTCGCACCGCTGGTAGGTGTGATCATCACCAGTCCTTTGTCCTGATAAATTGGTGCGGCTGCTAGAGAAGCCGTGCTGTCATTGTGTCCGATTACCGCGAGAATCTTCGGGTCATTTGTTAGTGCTGTGGCAACTTCTTTAGCAACTTCTGCAAGGTTGTTGTCATTGACAATTTCAACTTCCAAACCTGCACCCTTAATTCCTCCCGTAGAGTTGATTTCATCTTGAGCTTGAGCCACGCCTCGGAGGATTTCTTGGGCGATATTGGGGTTACTGCCACTGGGCACGCTGACGGCAATTGTCACAGAAGTGCGATCGCCTTCTTTGGCATTATTCAACGCATTATTCAAATAGATTAGCGTTTCTGGATCGTTGCGATTTTTTTGCAATGAAGCCTGAAATTTTTGGACAGCTTCTTTGTAATCTCCTTTAGCAAAAGCTGCTACGCCTGCTTGCTTGTCGGCTGTGGTTTGGGATGTCAGCAATATCTGATTTCCTAAACTGATGCGACTTGCCATTGCTTCGGAAATTGAACTTTTACCCTTCAATAAACCGGGGACAAATTGGTATGCGCCAAATGCAATCAAGCCGGAGATGACAATAAAAAAAATGGGAGGTGGACTTTTGGTTTTGTTAGTATTTTGAGACATAATTTGTGACCATTTAGTTTATAGGTTAAGAAATTTGGTATGATATTAAATGTGGTTGTACCGGAATTATTAGCGGCCGAAATTAGGAGACGGCACTGCCGTGTCCCTACCGAAAATAATATTGTAGGGACACGGCACTGCCGTCTCCTCTATATCATTCCGGTGCAACCCGAATTGATATCATTCTTAGAAACAGGCAAGATGCCTGTTCCACAAAGAACGAATTCGATCGCTTACCGCAACGGTACAAAGTTATAGCCAGAGCTTCCTCCGAGTTTAACTTGCACTAAAATAGGCTTACCCGCCCGATCGCCCGTTGGCAAAAACTTCACATCCTCACTAGCCCCTGGTGTCGTAAAACTGGTACTTTTCAGTGCTTGTTGCAACCCTTCCCGCGTATTACTTTGCTTCAATCCCGCGATCACAGCTTGAGTCGCATCAAAACTGGTTGCGGTGCGCCAATTTACCACTCCTCCCCACAACTGAGTAGCATTCTTGGGGAAAGTGTTACCGGGATTAGTTTCAGGATGCCAGGGAACGGGCAAAACAAGCCCGTCAACGCTCTTTTGTCCATCTTTTAACGTTTGAAAGGTGTACATTGTCGTGCTGCCGTAGAGTGGCAATTTGCCTTGATTGGTGCGAGCTAGAAAAATTGCGCGATCGATGCGATCGATGTGAGGTGCTAACATCAATCCTTGTGCGCCTTTACTGACTGCGTCGGCGATCGCACTGTCGGGATTAAAAGAAGGGACTGAAAAGTCGCAAACAGTCGGAACTAATTTGCCTCCAGCAGCAGTTAGAGCAGCCACAAATTCATCTTTAAATGATATGTTATCGGGTGCTTTCGAGTCATAGCAAATAGCAATATTGGTTTTGCCTGTTTTGACTGCATATTCTGCTAAGGGAGCCGCCATGATGCTAATATTGGGAACAGTCCGAAAGATGTAACTGCCAAATCCAGAGAGATTATTGGCAAAGCTTGTCGGTGTCACCATTACCAGTTTTTCTTGCTGATAAATCGGTGCAGCTTCGAGAGATGCGTTGCTAGCATTGTGTCCAATTACTCCTAGTATAGTTGGATCTTTTGTCAATGTGTTTGCAACTTCTTTGACAACCCCTGGATCGTTGTCATCATTGATGATTTGTACTTGCAGTTTTGCGCCATTGATGCCACCGCTTTTATTGACTTCAGATTGAGCTTGAGCGACACCTCGGAGGATTTCTTGGGCGACATTGGGGTTGCTACCAATGGGAACGCTGACAGCAATTTTCAAGGAAGAACCACTGCTAGCTGTGGCATTATTCAAATAAATAACGGTTTCTGGATCGTTGCGATTTTTTTGCAGCGAAGCCTGAAAACTTTGAATCGCAGCAGAGTAATCTCCTTTACCAAAAGCATCAACGCCTGCTTGTTTGTCTGGTGTGGTTGGGGATGTCATCAATAGCTGATTTCCTAAACTGATGCGTGTTGCGATCGCACCCGATGGACTCGCACCCGATGTAGATGGAGATCCAGGTGTAGAAGTAGATGTATCTGAACTTTTGGATGCGAATAAAGTTGGAAGGAACTTGTATGCGCCAAATCCAACTAAGAAAAAGGCAATAATAAAAAAGATGGGTGGCGGGCTTTTTTTGTTATCTTGGGACATAGTTTTTCTCCTTATATGATTTCTGTTGAAAAGTTGTTAGCTACAATCAGTATTCAAGAGATTTCGGTTAAAGTCAATTCATTAAATTCACTAATTAAACTCATAAAAGTCATATTTGGATGTTTGGGGCGGGCAAGATGCCTGCCCCACAAGGGTTTCAGCAAAATTGGCTGTAAAATTTAGATGCGGAACAATCTGAACCTCAATTTCTGAAACAGTTAGTAGTTGCTATGTCTGGTTGAAAATGAGTGTTACCAGACATACTAAACAGTTCAATGAATTTCCAATATATTCGGATATTGGGAAAAGAAAGGGATGCGAGTACCGGCAGTTTTGATCCGCACTTTTTTGCCAGATTGTTTTGCTAGAATAAGCTGGCTTTGAACGTCAGAACTGTTGAATTTGAACCACCAAAGCGTGTCTGAATTCATAAACACGCCGGAGTTGGTGTGAACTAGCCGGAGTTCCTCGGACTCGCCCGATCGCCGACTTTCTAAATCAATCACTTGAACCTCTTGTTCTTGCACGTTGGTGTAGCTTAACACTGCCCCAGGAAGGCCGAAGACAACTAAGGGTGCAAACCACATTAATAATGACTGGTAAAAAAAACAATTAAACCGAGGATTTGCTCTAGCATTACTGCGTTCATAAGAATTATTTCGGCTCATAAAATGCCCTCATAAATTCAAAATGGGATTTGATTGTATAACAAACTTTGATGTTTGCTGTCGGTGGATGATAGTTTGAGATCTTAGGTGCAGCAGATCACGCCTAACGTCTTTGAAGTTGTTCTAACTTCAAGACATTTTTAATTCGCGCCTGTGTGGAAGGGTGAGTAGAAAATAGACTGCTATACCAATCTCCACCAGAAAAGTTGATAATTAACAGCGGTGCAAAAGCGGGATTGCTTTGAATTGGTATTTGTCGAGCGTTGCTTTCTAAGCGTTGCAAAGCATTAGCTACAGCGCGCGGGTTTCCAGTTAATTTTGCTGCACTTGTATCAGCAGAAAATTCCCGCGTGCGTGAAATTGCCAACTGAATTACAGTAGCGGCAATGGAAGCGAAGATGGCAGTTAAAATCAATCCGAGAGGATTGCGATTGCTACGGCCTCCTCCCACTATCGCTAACAGCGAAATCGCACCTGCAACCGTAGCTGCTACCGCTTGCGTCAGGGTGTCGCGGTTCTGGATGTGGCTGAGTTCGTGCGCGATCACTGCTTCGAGTTCGTCGTCTGATAGCAGATTCAGAATGCCTTCAGTAAAAGCGATCGCTGCGTGTTCCGGGTCGCGACCAGTTGCAAAAGCATTAGCAGCCGGAGTAGGGATGGTGTAAACTGCTGGCACGGGCAAACCGGCGCGTTGGCAAAGTCTTTCCACCATGCTGTAAAGTTTCGGCAATTGAGTTGCAGTTACAGGTCGAGCGCCGTAAGCCGCTAGTGCACATTTATCAGAGTAATACCAAGCACTGAAATTCATTGCAGTTGCAAAGACAATACCTATAATCGCACCACTTGTACCGCCCATTGCTGCATAGCTAATGGTAATTAACAGACCGTTCAGCAGACCTAACAAAGCAACTGTTTTAATTTGATTCAGCATCTTCGATAGCTCCTAAATTTTCTACTTTTTTTACTCCCGAAATACCCGCTCTCTCCGAATTAAAGCTTGTTGGACATCGGTTTCATGATTTTATATTTACTCAATTTCAAGTGAATACTATTAACATACTCAAACAAGCGGTGAAAGTCAATTCATATAATTCATTAATTTATTTCATAAAAGTCATGATGTTCGATTTCATAAAAGTCATATTTTGAAAATACAAAAAGCTTTCAGAGAGGACAGTCGTCCTCTCTACAAATTGCACCACTCAACTCAAATATCTAAGAATTCACCAAAGACCGAATCAATATCAGTTTCAGCAACAGCCACAGACTGAGCAACTGGTGAATGATTAGGAGACTCCACCGCCTCCACCGAATGCACTTTTACTACTGGTGATTTGACCCCATTTTCAACAACAACAGACTCAGATTTCTTGACATTAATTACAGGTGAATGTGCTCCATTCTCTCCATTTTTACTGGTTTCATTCCGCAGCAACATTGCCATCAAACCGTCCAACAAACCCCCACTACCGCCGTTACCATTCACCGTGACATCGGGAACAACGCGAACACTACCATCCGAAACCGCTTGCATCAATTGCAGCAGCGTGTAACTCTGCGTACCCAAAGCGTTGACACCAACTTGATAAGCATCCGCTTTTGCTTGTCCCATCAGCCGAATTCCTTCTGCTTCACCGCTTGCGTGTTCGATCGCGGCTGTTGCACTCAATTGAGCAATTTTCACCCCTTGTTCCGCCGCCACCACCTGATTTTGAATATTAGCGATCGCAGTTGCGCGCACCAATTCCTGACGCTGAGACTCTGAAATTCGCTGTACTTCGTAGGTTTTTTCCTGTTCCTGAGCAATTTTGCGATCGGTCAATGTTTGCATCAACTCTGCTGGCGGCACAATCAAACCGATCAGCGTGTCCACAGCCTGCACATCATAAGCACGTAAGGCTTGACGAACGTGTTCTGCGGCCTCTGCTTGGCGTTCGCTGCGTGCGATCAAAAAGTCGAGGATCGTATATTCTTGAGCCGAATTCCGAAAGTAATTGCCCACAATTGGACGCAACACTTGGTCGATCAGATTTTGCATCGAACCTTGCCGCGAAATGACTCTCGGTGCATCCAAAGTACCGACATGAATGATTTGAAAAATTTCTAACTCAAAGGTAAATCCGTCAAAAGAAAGCAATTGCAGAGCTCTTAATTTCGAGTCGTAGCCGTGTTCTCCACTGAACCGCGTTGTGAAGTTTAAAACAACATCGGTAGTGGGAACAAGTTCCACTTTCATCACTTTTGTATTGATCGGATGTTTGCCGGGATACAGCGGTTCAACCCACACACCTTTATCACCTTTGTTGACGAGATTTCCGTGGGTAAAAGCCCCACCGCTTACATCTTGGTGCGATCGCCCTACATAGGAAATGACGACGCCTACATAGCCGATCGGCACTTCGGTCATTTCTACCTGTTCAACTTGCACAAACCAGGGATTGAGGTTCCAAGAACCGGATAAAATTACCTGTTCTTGCAAGCCCCTGCGCCCGCCACCCTTGATGAAGGATTGCGCTTTTTGGAAGTTGTCGTGACCGGGAATAATCGGCCCAGCGATTTCACCTTCATCAATCGGAATCCCGTCTAGCACGTTGGCAATTCCCACGCGATCAGGATCAAGTTTGTATAGTTGAAGTTCCGACGGATCCATACCTTTTGCAGCGGCATTAGCTGAAGTAATTACCTCAAATACAGCGGTATTAATCCGATAAGTACCAGTGGTGATGATGGCGAGTTGCCGTCCTTTTTCGCCGCCGTCGGTGAGAAATTTGCGGGCATTTTGGTAGTTGTCGCAATCGACGACTTTGCCTAAAATGCGATCGGAAGGAATAGTCGCTCCATCATTAGCAATAATTAACCCAATTTCATCTTGAGGAACTACCACAACTGGTTCTCTGCGAACGCTATATTGCCAGGGAAAGTAACCAAAATGCCAGCCGGGAGGAAGGGTATCTGCTTGCAAACCTCCTTCACCATCGAGTGCGATCAATCTACTGGATGGCAAGTTTTTGCTGGAGAACTTCTTGACAACAATTCCGACTTCTCGTTCGCCGATCGCAATTAATCCCAAAGTCCAACCAATTTTGGGTATAAAGATGAACACAAGGAACATTGCGCCTACGGGATAGATCCAAATCGGGATGCTGAAGCCTTCTTCTGACGCTGGTTCCACTTGCTGAGGTTGCGGAGGTGGCGGATTGGTTTGTGCGGGAGTTGGTGGGGAAAAAGTGCCTGCTAGTGCGATCGTAGTTGCGAAAGATGCTGCTAAGGGTAAAAGTTTGCGAAGCCAACGTGATTTAGTCATAGTTTTCAATCTGCTTAAAGCTCAAATGTACGGGAAATTTGTTTACTACAATCAGTATTCAATAGATTTCTTTTGAGGTCAATTCATTAAAGTCATGAATTATGTTCATAAAAGTCATATTTATAAGATGATTTGTCGTGAAGTGCGATCGGTTCATCTCAAAACCAAGCAAATTCGGACACGGCAGTGCCGTTTCCCTACCCGATTATTTGTAGGAAACGGCATTGCCGTCTCCTGAATTTGAGTAATATTAATATATCAACGAGTGCTCAGAAACCGGGTTTTTTCCGAAATATTTCGCCATAGCCCACAGATTAACTAAAAACCCGGTTTCTTTGATTGTGATGCAAGTCTCGTTGATATCAACCACCACCGCCACCGCCACCGCCGCCACCACCACCGCCGCCGCCACCACCACCACCGCCGCCACCGCCACCACCGCCACCACTGTCATCACTACTAATAATAATGATTGGAATTACTTCTTCGTACTCCTTATGGTAAGAGCAGTTTCCACAATTATAGGTAACTTTCCGCTTTCCTGAACTGCTAGTAGTTGCAGGAATCAAAACTTGATAAGTTCCTATGCGATTGAACGTTTTGCACTCAGGACACCATCGATTTGCAATGGACATGGTAATTGATAGAAGGGCAATAATAAACACTAAGGACAAGATTATAAAAGCAGCTAAATAGAGTAGAAAAAAACCGAAATTGGTGGAGATGAAAGAGATCTGTTCTTCCAAAGAAGGTTGAAGTAGGTTAAGACTTTGTTGCCAAGCAGGTTGAGGTATATTCATAATCGCCTGTGGAAATGCAATCTGCACTTCTAATTCTTGTTCCGGTGGAATAGCCTGACTTGCCACAAATTCAAAGGTTTTCCGATCTACTTGACGGGGAACCGCTGCTGCACCAAAATTAGTAAACGAGAGAACTTTTCCTGACAAAGCTTCTGGTAATTTCACCGTAACTTTTCCAGTATTAACTGGTGCTTTGCGACCTGCTGCAATCGCTTTCCAATAAACTTGAGTATTCTCACCCTCTAGCTGCAATCCACCTACTACGCGATATTTGATGACAAAAGTATGTGATTCTGGCGCTTTTAATTGATGTTGCCAACGAATCCAAAGTTGATTGTTTTCAGTTCCAGTGCTACTGGCAATTATTTGATTATTTTCGGCAACGGTGACATCTTTAATTGCATCGACTTTATCTAAAGGAATATAGCGATACCGTTCATTGTTGTATGCTGCTGTGAATACATATTTTTGGGTTTCCGTAACTAACATATCTCCGTTCGTCTGAACATCGATGATGACGTTGATGTTATCCCAGTAAAACGGTAGTTGTTGGGCTGTTGCATGAGTGACTGTGACTAAAAATAGGCTTAATGAAGCTAGTAAGAAAAAAACTATTTTTTTGAGGAGTCGTTTATTTATCATAGGATTTGCACAAGATAACTGTTCACTACAATTATTCAACAGGTTTCTTGTGGAGTCAATTCATTAAAGTCATTAATTATGTTCATAAAAGTCATATCTTCAGCACCTGATAGAGTCCAAGGCAATGCCGTGTCCCTACCCAAAATAATGTTGTAGGGACACGGCACTGCCGTCTCCTCATTTCTTTTCAACTACCCAAAATAATATCGTAGGGACACGGCACTGCCGTCTCCTCATTTCTTTTCAACTACCCAAAATAATATCGTAGGGACACGGCACTGCCGTCTCCTCATTTCTTTTTTTAACAGTATTAAAAATGCTCTTGATATTAGATTACCGACTTCTTAAAGAAGTAGGGAATCTGGGTGTTTCAAAGGTTATAATCTTAGTAAGTTTTGAGGAAAGCCGCAATGTTACAGTACAACTTGCCGAGGAACTGGCCCTCAGCCGACGAACTACCAGACTCGGACGAAACACCTGTGGATAACGAACTGCAAGAACTAATACCAGGGTTACTAAAAGCAATCTTGCTGATACTTTGGTCTGAACGCATGGACTGGTTTTTTGGCATAGATATGGGTGTTTATCATCATCCAGACGAACCTGCCATCGTCCCAGATGCTTTTTTCAGTTTAGGAGTAGAACGGTTTTACGACGAAGAATTGCGTCCCAGTTACGTGCTGTGGGAAGAAAATGTCATGCCGCTTTTCGTGCTAGAAGTTGTTTCCCCAACTTATCGCAAGGAATACACCGCAAAATTAGACATTTATCAAGGTTTAGGCGTACTTTACTACGTCATTTATTCTTCCCGTCGCCGTCGGAAACCTCATTTGGAAGTACACAAGTTAGTCAATGGGAAATACGAGTTACAGCCGGGAAATCCTGTTTGGATGCCAGAAATAGGTTTGGGAATTGGTTGTGAAAGGGGAAACTATTCTGGGGTGACAAGAGAGTGGTTGTATTGGTATGATGCCGATGGCACACGCTATTTGACACCTCAAGAACAGATAAAACAATCAGCGCAACGTCTCCAGCAGGAATCGCAGCGCGCCCAACAGGAATCGCAGCGTGCTCAACAAGAATCGCAGCGTGCCGAGCAATTAGCTCAACGTTCCGAACAATTAGCTCAAAGATTGCGGGAATTAGGAGTTGATCCTGATAATCTCAATTAATTGCAGGATCATACTTTAGAACCCCGACTTCTTGAAGAAGTCGGGGTTCTTGTATTTTATTTGGTTATTTCTGCGGGCATTTCGGATGAAGTCCACCTTGCAAACAAATATAAGCAATTTGACTTTGATCTAAGTTCTTAGTATCCGCAAAATCAACTCCTTGTAATCTACCCGACTTAGCAGCCCCAGGAGTTTCAATAAATTGATCCGAACCGGGTTTCCTTAAAAACACTGCCCCTTGAAAATTTGCCCCGGCTACATTTGTACCTCTAAAATCAGCCGAACTCACGTCAGCATTCCGCAAGTTAGCATCTTGCAATTTGGTATCTCTGAGATTTGCGTTGGTGAGTTTAGTTGAACTCAAATCAGCTTTTTGCAAGTTTGCGCTGTTCAAATCTGCGCCGGATAAATCAGCACCTTGCCATTCCGATTTCTCCAAGTTTGTCAAGGATAATTGAGCACCTTGAGCTTTGACTTTGCCCAAACGCGCACCTGATAAATTTGCTCCCGAAAAATTCGCGCTCCCGATATCTGCACCAGTAAAACTGGCATCTTTTAAGATTGCTTGCTGCAAATTTGCCCCGATTAAAATAGCACTACCGAAATTAGCAGCATTCAAATTGCCGCTGGAAAAATTAGCTTTGTTTAAGACGGCGCGTACAAAAATAGTGCGATTCATGACAGCATTATTCAATGATGCTCCTGTTAAATTTGCCCCTTCAAAATTAGCTCCGCTTAAGTCGGAAATCCAATCGTCAAATGTACCAGGTCGCCTGTCTTCTCCGGTTCCATAAAAGCGAACTCCTTGCAAGTTGGCATTAGTTAAATTGCTATTTTTTAGCTTGATTCCTGATAAGTCAACTTTGTCTAATACTAATGTGAATTGAGCTGAACCAGCAGGACTTTGGCCTAAATCGGTACGGCTCAAATCTGCACCATTGAGTTGACTGCTATACAATGTGAGGATTTTGCCGATCGCCCTTTGGACAGTTCTTTGACGAGAAGCAGCTAACTCCCGTTCTGGAGTCTTCCCCCCGAAGCGCAAGGATTCTAGGTCATTGCTCAAGGCTTGGTTTAAGCGTTGCAAGTAAGGCAAAGCTTTCGGCCCGGTACTGACTAAAGCTTGTTGAATCGCATCCAGCATGGTGCGACTGTCTTCTTGGGTGAGCAAATCTGCTAGCAGCGGTACGGCGCGGGAGTCTTCCAGGGTAGCTAAGGCCAAAATTGCCGATCGCCTCCCCGCTGTCCCATTCCCCGAAGTAGGCGACAATTTGTTGACTAAAGCTACAAATAATTCGTCATTGCGTTGTCGAGAATCCCGTAAATTTGTTTGACTTTGAATATAAACTTGAGTGCCAACAAACAGGGTTAAAATCAATCCCGCACTACCGATAGTTACTGTTAGCAAAATGATGCCTGGATGTTGGCGAATCCAATTCCAAAGAGTCGCATTTTCTTTCGTGTCCGTTTCAGGAGTCAACACCAAAGCCGCAATCTGGGCGTCTTCCTCTGTCCACTCTTGACTCTTCACCGGATTGGTAGATAATTGGTTCGATCGAGCATTGACGACCAAAGTATTCGCAAGGCGATCGTGTCCCGCTTGCCCCCGATCGCGCAAAGCAAAAGCCCCATCAACGAGCATTGCCAAGCCGCTCAGTCCCCCTAAAATGATTAAATCTGGAAACGCACCACTCAAGCGCCAAATCCCGTAAGCAACGCCCAGAGGCATTCCCCAGCGCCCGAAACTTTCCCGAATTAGCACTCGCGCCAAACCCGGAGGAGTACCCGACGTTGTAACAACTTTGACCCCAAACCACCGTTTAGGAAGAGTTTGGCCAGTGCGGGCGAGTAAAAACAGTTGCCATGCTGCCAGAACCGCCGGTGCAATCAGCGCTCCCGACCAGAATAGATTAGTTAGGGGTGCAACTCTGGGGTTGCGATCGCGCACAGGTATCCCTAAAGTACGAGAAACAGTCTCAGATGCTGCTGCTATTGAGGAGTTGAGTGGCACAGTTTGAGCTTCCCGATTCACCAATGCCCCGATACTGAAAGGAACTAGAGCGCTGGTAGCCACCAATGAAATTTCAACTACCCAAGCGCCACACCTGCGAACCAGCAGTGGCATTTGCTTGGATTGTGTCTGCCAAGACGGATCGGGTTGATTAATGCCACTGGGGGCGGTGGGGCTAGTCATATTCAAAATTTCCTATTAATTGTTGTTAGTATTTGAAGAATCTGGAGAAATTGCCAATTTATATGTTATGTAGATTAGCACTCCGAGAACGGCAAGAGTAATCAGCGCAGAAATTAGCTGTACAACAGTATTGAAGACTGTCAGGAGAATGAGCGCCGCGACTGCAAATATTGCAACTTGACCTGGTTTGGGGAGTCTTTGAAATTTGTCCAGAAACTGATTGTAGAATGTTTGGACGGCTGGGTAGTTGTCTAAATTGACTTTTATTAATGGCGATCGATCTAGTTTAGCTTTTAGTGATCCGAATGCTTGCTGCCAGTTGAAACTATTTTGAGAATTCATAAAAAATTGCCAGTTACTTGATCTGTAAATTTGTCATTGTAGAAGGGTCACATTGATAACAGTCACATTACTCTGTTGGCAACCGCTCATTATCCTCTAACCTCAAAGAAGTGGAACTTTCCGCCATTGTGCTTGGAAACATTACCATAAATGTCAGTAACTCAGGGCTAAAGCCACTGAGTTTCCCACTTACCGAGCTTTTTTATGAAAATACACTATTCCTGCGATCGCGCCAGACTGCGCTTTGGTGCGATCGCAACCTTAGCCTTGTCAATGATTTTAGCTCCTGCCGACACTGTTCGGAGCCAACAGCTACAAATTGCGCCAGGATTTCCCGAACCGCTGAATGTGTCAGGAGTTTCCGGCGGCCCGAACAACAGTGGCGACTGCGGTTTTGTAGCCCAAGGGCCCAACCAAGTCATCGAAGTCACCCAAGATTTACCTTACTTGCGGATTGCAGTACAAACCGCTGGAGCTCCAAGTTTGATGATTCAAGGGCCGAGGGGTCGTTTCTGCGTCCTACCGGCCAATGCGGCCACGGCGACTGTAGAATTTTCTGGTTATGGAGACAAGGGAACCTATGCTATCTTTGTAGGCGATCGGGCTCAAGGTCAACACCCTTATTCTCTCTCTATTTCTCAAAAACGAAACTAAAAAGGTAATTCGTAATTAGGAATCGGGCATTGTTTTCTCACCCACTTACGAAACAATCTCAAAGTTTTACTTGTACCCAGTGTTTGACTTTGTTCACAATATTCAGAAATAGCTTCAACAATTGGCAAATTTGGAAATATTAGACTAATTTCGGATGCAACATACCTCCCATCTTCAAGCACATTAATCTCAAGCTTATTATTTTCATACCGCCAAATTTCCGGTACTCCCAGCGCCTCGTAAGCATCCAGTTGAGTTTTGGAAGTTAGATCCACTTCAATTGCTAGATCAGGTGGCGGATCTACTGTCAAGTCAATGCGCTTTTTCCCAATCATTAAAGCGTAATTCTCAATATAAAAACAATTGTCAGGTTCAATTCCTTGCAACATATTCTTGCGCTTGAAAGTCGTCGAACCAAAACATTCTCGATCCAGTTCAAGTTCTTCAAGTAGAATCTTGACCATATCACCAATAATTTCTTTATTAAATTCGTGTTCTGGTAGTGGCATCCTAATCTCCAAAGTTCCTTGACTATAAGCTATTCTGGAAGAACGATGTTCTCCCAACTCTTCTAAAATCGCTTCAAATTCCTCCCAGTTGACATCATGGAACAACACTCTATGTCCAGGCGGTACAGTGATTTGTCTTAATTGCAGAGCTACCATTTGAATCTCCGATTTATTTAATTTTATGATAACTTGTCTCTATCAGTAAGGACATTGGGAAACAGTCAAATTTGTAAAGTTTGTACTGAGGACTTAAGTCTTCAAGGCGTGATTTGTTCTCTAACCCACTTGCGAAACAATCTGAGAGTTTGACTCGTACCCGCTGTTTGACTTTGTTCGCAATATTGAGAAATAGCTTCAATAATTGGCAGATTGGGAAATGTCGGACTAATGGACGATGCCACATATTTTCCATTTTCCAGCACATTAATCTGAAGCTGATTATTTTCGTAACGCCAAATTTCCGGTACTCCCAAAGCTTCGTAGGCATCCAGTTGAGTTTTGGAAGTTAGATCCACTTCAATTGCTAGATCAGGTGGCGGATCTACTGTCAAATCTATACGTTTTTTACCAATCATTCGAGCGTAATTTTGAATATAAAAACATTCATCAGGCTCAATTCCTTGTAACATACTTTTTCGCTTAAAAGTCGTCGAACCAAACGGTTCAAAATCTATTTCTAGTTCCTCAAACAAAATATTCACTAAATAGCCAATAATCGTTTTAGCTTTTTCGTGTTCTGGTAGCGGCATCCTAATCTCCAAAGTTCCTTGACTGTATGCTATTCTGGAGGCACGGTGTTCTCCCAACTCCTCTAAAATTGCTTCAAATTCCTGCCAGTTGACATCATGAAAGAGCACTCGATGTCCAGGCGGTACAGTGATTTGTCTTAATTGCAGAGCTACCATTTTAACCTCCAATCTATCTAAGTTTATGATAACTTATCTGTATCAGTAATTGGGCATCGGGCATCGGGAGTTGGGAATTGGGAATTGGGAATTGGGAATTGGGCATTGGGCATTTTTCACTGTCAACCAATAACCAGTAACCAATAACCAGTAACCAACAACTAATAACCAATAACTACTCAACTATTTTCTGTTGTTTATAAAGCTCCTTAAACTTACGCTGCTGCTCGTTATGATCTACGATCGGATCTGGATAAGGCAGAGTCCTTCGCACTAAAGGCGGAATATTTCCAGTTAGCAACAGTTTCGTATCGACTCGGCGCAATTCAGGCACCCAATGCCGAATATATTCCCCTTCCGGGTCAAATTTTTGAGCTTGAGTGTAGGGATTAAATATGCGTAAAGGTTTCGGATCCATGCCACTCGATGCACTCCATTGCCAACCACCATTATTAGCAGAAAGGTCGCCATCTATCAATTTTTGCATAAAGTATTTTTCACCCCACTGCCAATTAATAATTAAATCCTTGGTGAGGAAACTGGCTACTATCATCCGGCATCGATTGTGCATCCAACCAGTCTGATTTAATTGCCGCATTGCCGCATCTACAATCGGATAGCCAGTTTTGCCTCTACACCATGCTTGAAACAGTTTTTCATCATTCTCCCAAGGAAAGTCTTTGAATGCTTGGCGGTAGGGCCCATCTGCTAATTCTGGGAAGTTATACATGGCGTGTTGATAAAATTCTCGCCATGCTAATTCCTGTTGCCAAGTGCGGATATTTGCGCGCGTTTCTTCGTTGCGACAATTATCCATGACTATCTGTGTAGCTTGCCAAACTGTGCGGATACCTATGGCACCAAACTTGAGGGCTGGGCTGAGTTGTGATGTGCCATTAACTATTGGGAAATTACGTTTTTCTTGATATTCGTAAATTGCCCGATCGCAAAATTCTTCCAACTTTTCTCGCGCTGCATCTTCTCCGGGTTCTATTAACAATGAACTTTCCCAAACAAATCCCAAATCACTCGCAGTTGGCAACATTTCAAGTGCCCCTGCTTGCTTAGCAACTGCTTGTTCTTCTGGTGTTAATCCGATCATTAATTCCAGAGAAATTACTGGCACTGTTTCTACTGGTTGAGTTTTGGGCTTGCTGTTCCATTTTTTCCAAAATGGTGTATAAACTGTATATATAGTTCCCGTACCAGTGCGAATTTCATCCGGGGCGTGTAGCAGTTGATCCCAGAAATTTTGGATCGTAATTCCTGCTTGTTGGAGAGCGTTTGAGACTGCTAAATCGCGTTTTTTTGCGTAGGGTTCCACATCCCAATTCCAAAATACTGCTTTGGCATCAATAGCTGTGGCTAATCTTGGGATTCCTTGGCTAGGTTCGTCTTGAATTATCAGTAATTGACTGCCAGATTCAGCGTAATGTTGCTGAAGTTTTTGCACGCACCCGATCATATATGTGACTCTGGCGGGCGCTACATCGTCAAGATCTAGGATATTGCGATCGAGACAAAAAATACCAACTACTTTTTGACTTTGCTGGCGTGCCGCTGCCAGCCCGATATTATCACAAATACGCAAATCTCGGCGATGCCAAAATAAAATTAGGTCAGACATATGATTGTAGATTTTATATTTTATAAATCCGGTGGTTGAGCGTAGTCGAAACCATACATTACCCGGCTTCGACTACGCTCAGCCTACTACTTTTTGCGGTGGTTGAGCGGAGTCGAAACCATACATTTTTAAGTTAAAAAAGGACGGGCTAAGAAAAAGCTAGCAATTGATTTTGCATCAATTGGTTCCCCAGCTAAGATCGCTTTTTCTAACTCTTCAGGAGTAAATAAAACAGTTTCCATGTCTTCATCATCATCTTGTGCTGGTGGCTTTTCCAGTTTTTCTAAATCTTGGGCTAAAAAAGCATAAATGATTTCATCAGAATAACCGGGGGCGAGCAAAAATTCGCCTAATCTTTGCCATTTACCCGCGCGATATCCGGTTTCTTCTTCGATTTCGCGTTTAATGGTTTCGGCGGGTGTTTCGTTGATTTCGACTGTGCCGGCAGGAAATTCTAAGATTCGCCCTTTTGCAGCAAAACGATATTGTCGTACTAAGACGAGTTTACCTTCGGGGGTGACGGGAACTGCAAGTGCTCCACCTGGGTGGCGAATACATTCCCATTCACCTTCGGAACCGTTGGGAAGCCGGAGACTGGTTACGTCAAAGTTAAACTTACGCCCTTTGTAAAATAGGCGTTGTTTGAGGAGTTGGGGTAGTTCTTGACCGATCGCCATAAGCAACAAATGAATAATGTTAGAGTGCACTGATTTATGACATCATATCAAATCTAGTTACATCCGAATGACTCTATTTTTGGGGAATGGCGAATTGGGAATTGGGAATGACGAATTGGGAATGGCGAATTGGGAATTGGGAATTGATGATTAGTTTTATGGCTTTTCTATAGTATCATTTTTTTGACTCCCGAACAGTCTATGGTTGCCAGGATTTGTCCGATCGCACTTTTCGTCACTGGATGCACCCAATCCGGGGCAATTTCTGCTAAAGGTACTAAGACAAAAGCTCTTTCGGTCATGTGAGGATGAGGCAAAGTCAATGTCGGAGTTTCTAGGATTAGATTATCATATAATAGCAAATCCAAGTCAAGGGTTCTCGGCCCCCATTTTTCTCGACGCAAGCGATTAAATTTTATTTCAATCTCTAATAAAGCTAGTAGTAACTGTTCTGGTTCTAGTGTAACTTCTACAATAGCACAAGCGTTGATATAATCTGGTTGGGGTGGCCCAATTGGAGCTGTTTGATACCAGCTTGAATGAGATTTCACTGCTATTCCTGGGGTTTTGTTTAGGGTAGCGATCGCACTTTTGAGAATTGTGAGGGAATCACCTAAGTTGCTACCAAGGGCGATCGCACATTTTGTTGATTTCATTGGGAATTGGGAATTGGGAATTGGGAATTGGGAATTGGGCATTGGTTATTAGTTATTTGCGGTTCCCTGAGCGTAGTCGTTCGCTTCGATTTAAAGGGTCGAAGGGCTATTGATTATTGTTCGTTACTTTCTGAGTGGCGCAGGGGTAAATTTTATTATTTTAATCTGAGCTTAACTTAAGGTTAGTTTTCGTTTAGTATCATTGACAAATATTCAGTATTTAATTTAAAAGTTAATGAGTTTGCACCGTCGCCTCTTGTCTGCCTTCATCTTGGTAACTCTAAATTTAACATCAAGTATATCGATCGCCTTAGCTGAAACAAAGGATAAGTATCTTACCTTAGATTCTGACGGTAGTCAATCTTTTTTGGGTTTAGTTCAGCAGGCCGAAGATTTGGCAAAAGATGCGATCGCCCAAGAATTCCAAAACAATCCCGGATTGACAGAAATTACGGTGATAGTTACAGCCGATCGCAGCAGACGAATGGTTCCAGTTTTGCGATCGAGAGTATCTCGCAATCAGTGGCAAAAAGATTCCAGAATCGAACAGTGGACTAGATATTTTGCCGATGCTAAATACCTCTTGGGATTCAGAGAGGGTAATATCTCATCCTCAAATTCTGGCCCATCGCAAACTATTAACGTACCAGCACCCAGTCGTCCAGCATCCAGACAAAATGACCCTGGTTTTCGAGATGACTAATCGGGAATCGGGAATCGGGAATTGGGCATTGGGCATCGGGCATCGGGCATCGGGCATGGGTCACAAATAACCAATAACCAATAACCAATAACCAAAAATGAAAATCGGATTATTCTTCGGTTCATTCAACCCCGTTCACTGCGGCCACATGATTATAGCCGGATACATGTCAGAATTTACCGAT
>JAYSVM010000184.1:0-35024 GCA_043718495.1 Oscillatoriales bacterium
GGCAATGCCGTGTCCCTACAATATTATTTTGGGTAGGGACACGGCATTGCCGTCTCCTCATGTCTCAAAGTCCTCATGTCTCAAACTGAATTTTTGAGACCAATTGGTCTCAAAAATCCTTCAGAGAAAAACCCGGTGTTGCAGTGAGGGCATTTGGCGACGGACTTGTTCTAGTCGATCGGGATTAATTTCTGCGATCGCCACACCCGGTTCATCCCCCGCATCCGCCAAAACCACACCCCAAGGGTCGATAATCATCGCGTGACCGTGGGTTTGACGGCGGCCGTAGTGGTGTCCAGTCTGTGCCGGGGCGATCGTGTAACAAGTATTCTCGATCGCCCTAGCCTGCAACAAAACCTTCCAATGATCCTTGCCAGTATAAGCCGTAAACGCCGCAGGCACAAACAAAACATCCGCACCCTTGTGCGATAAATGCCTATACAATTCAGGGAACCGCACATCATAGCACACCGAAAGCCCCAGCGTTCCCAAATCTGGCGACGCATAAACCGGCGGCAAATCTTGACCCGCCTTCACAGTGCTAGATTCCCGATAAGTAATCCCATCAGGCACATTCACATCAAACAAATGTACTTTTTCGTACCTTGCCAACTCCCTGCCATTCGGATCTACTAGCAAGCAAGTATTATATACCTTGCCCCCCTCCGTCGGCACCGGAAACCCGCCACCCAGAATCGTTACCTGGAAACGTTGAGCCATTGTTTTGAGGAATTTTTCACTTTGCTGTCCAATAGCTTCAGAAGCAGCAATTTTTTCCTCCTCTTCTCCCATAAACGGGAAATTTTCTGGTAAACAAACTAACTCAGCACCCCGACGCACTGCCAGGTCGATTAATTCCTCTGCCTGAACCAAATTTTTTTGCAGGTCAGGCAAGCTAGTCATTTGAATTGCTGCGGCGAGATAAGACTTCATTGATGCAAATAGTCAGTAGTTAGTAGTCAGTAGTTAGTAGTTATTAGTCAGTAGTTATTAGTCAGTAGTTATTAGTCAGTTGACCTTTGGCAGTTGTCATTCGTTATTCGTTATTTGTCCTATGTTTATTAATAACCGATGCCCGATGCCCAATGCCCAATGCCCAATGCCCAATACCCTGATTTGAGAGTTTTGATATTTGAGCCTTGAAATAACTTGATAAATCAATACTCAAAATTCAAAACTCTCAACTTTTACCACCTAGGTTTGGGAACCTAAATTCGCTAAGATTCTAGCGCAGTGGATGGAAAAGCAAGTCAGGGAAAAAGCGGTTGAACTCGATCAAAACTCCCGCCGTTACCACCATCCAAACTGCTGCCAAGACTGGCGCGGTCGAAAGATACTTCAGAAAGTATTGCATAAATACTGCTCCTCGAAAGTTTAGACAACTTAAAAAAAATGCCAGAATAGATTTTAGATTTAGGATTTGATAATTGGCATTTGCAAACCAGCTAAAATCTCAAATCTAAAATCCCAAATTACTAACGCGGCGAAACGGTAATTTCGTCGTCTTTAGCAAACATTTCACCAGTGGTGATTTCCTTGAGAGCCGCCAGAGGCCACAAAAAGCCACCCAGCATAAATTTGACTGCCATTGGAACATCGATAATAATCTCTTTTTCCTCTGGAGTGCCAGATTTCTTAGCTGCTTGCAGATAAGCACGGCCTACCCAACCAATCCAGCCAGCGATATACAAAAACAGCACGCTGGGAATCAAAAAGTCGCCGGCGTAGCTCAAATTGCCATCCACAATTAAGTGAGGATATCCTTCTGGGCCGCACATAGCTTCGGAATAACGGTCAAATCTGGCTTTTGCAGATGCTGGGTCGCCATTTGTAGAACGTGCATTTTTAGCCAGTTCCTTGAATGCGGGAGAGTCCTTGCACGGCACTAGATTGTAGGCCGAGGCAACAGGAGCAAAACTAATCCAAAGACTTACCACTAAAATCGCAGCAAACAATCGTCGCATGAAATTGTTTCCTTTTGTTACAAAACAATAAGTTTTTTTACAAGCATTTCAACTTGTCGATCGGTCATCCAGATAACTGCTGTATTAACAGTTTAAGCTAGCAGTAGACAACCTATCAAATAAAATTACCAGTTAATGGCAACCGTTTTCGCGATCGAAACAAGTTGTGACGAAACTGCCGCAGCAATTGTTAAGAATCGTCAAGTTTGCAGCAATGTTGTAGCATCACAAATTAAAATCCACCAGCAGTTCGGCGGGGTGGTTCCAGAAGTAGCTTCGCGGAGTCACTTAGAAATGATCAATCAGGTAATTGCCCAGTGTCTTGCTGAAGCAAACCTCAATTGGTCAGAAATTGACGGAATTGCAGCGACTTGCGCCCCCGGTTTAGTGGGTGCATTGTTAGTTGGGCTGACGGCTGCCAAAACCTTGGCAATTGTCCACCAAAAACCCTTTTTAGGCATACATCACCTCGAAGGACACATTTATGCTTCTTACCTCACCGAACCCGACTTGCAGCCCCCATTTTTGTGTCTGTTGGTTTCTGGGGGACACACCAGCTTAATTCACGTCAAAGATTGTGGTGTTTACGAAACTGTAGGACACACTCGCGATGACGCAGCGGGGGAAGCTTTTGATAAAGTCGCAAGACTATTGCAGCTAGGCTATCCGGGCGGGCCATTAATTGACAAATTGGCAACTTTGGGGAATCCTACAGCTTTTAAGTTACCAGAAGGCAGAATTTCTCTACCAGAAGGTGGTTATCATCCCTATGACAGCAGTTTTAGTGGCTTGAAAACTGCTGTTTTGCAATTAGTGCAGAAACTCAAGAAAGAAAATAATCATTTTGGTGGCGAGGGCATCTTGCCTGAATCTGTGATTAATGATATTGCGGCTAGCTTTCAAGAGAGTGTAGCTAAGAGTTTAACAAAAAGGGCGATCGCCTGTGCAGTCAATTTGGGACTGAACACTATTGCGATCGGTGGCGGAGTTGCAGCTAACAGCGGATTGCGACAGCACTTACAAACCGCAGCAGCCAAACACAATCTGCGAGTATTATTTCCACCCTTGAAGTATTGTACTGACAATGCAGCCATGATCGCCTGTGCAGCCGCAGAACACTTGCAGCAAGGACACACATCACCATTAACTTTAGGAGCACATTCAAGAATGGCGATTAGCGATGTTATGGAATTGTACAATAGTCATTAGTTATGGGTTATTTCCCTCGTTCCCAGGCTCTGCCTGGTAACGCATTTCCAGAGGCTCTGCCTCGCTCCTTCCCCTCGTTTCCCTCGTTCCCAGGCTCTGCCTGGCAACGCATTTCCAGAGGCTCTGCCTCGCTCCTTCCAACAAACAATCAAACTCAAAAATCAATCAAATCAACTAACAACAATCCATCCTGATCCATATAATTTCGATAACTAGAATATCTCCAACAAGCCGGATCGTCCACATAGCCGCGCCTAACAGGATTATTATGAATATACTCCAATTTTTGCAAGAGCATTTCCTCATCCAAAATAGCTTGCGGGTGAAACCCTTCTTGCCATAGCTGGTATTTTTGATCTTTTTTGTGTAGCTTCTTATAAAATGCGAGTTGATCGAGAATATTGGTAGCTTTATTTTTTTTCGAGCAAGTCAATTATCGATCGAGCAGTAAATGATTTAAAATTTCTCATTTGCGTTGACAATTCTGAAGAAGTTACGATTAAGTGCAAGTGATTTTCCATGAGCACGTAACCGTGTAAAGCTAAACGGTTCTCCCGTTGCATAAAGCTTAAGGAATCTAAGACTATTTGTGCTATTTCTGCTTGACAGAATACTGGAATCCAGTTGATAATTGTACAGGTGACAAAGTGTGGCTGGTTTTCGGAAGATATTACTTTGTATCTGCTTCTTCCCATTGTGAAAACTTGGTGTTTGTTGGTGGGTTTGGGTGAGGCAGAGCCTCTGGATCTGCGTTACCAGGCAGAGCCTGGGAACGAGGGAAAACGAGGGGAACCTGTAGGGGCGGTGCCCCCGTGCCCGCCCTCTGAGAACGAGGCGGAGCCTCTGGATCTGCGTTACCAGGCAGAGCCTGGGAACGAGGGACGAGGGAGTGGTTGTTTGAATTATCACATAATCGTAATAATGGTGTCAAGATTAAAATCTTAATACTCATCTACAAACTGCTCGTGAACCCACAGAAATTCGCGCCGCCTGTTCTGCACTCGAACTAAGCCACCAAAGCCTGGATCTTTGGCTTTTAGCAGCGCGTGTAACTCTCGCAAAATCGAGCCTTTTGCCATGATTGCTGAGTCGCCCTGTTGCCAGTCAGGGGCATCTCTATCGGTAGATAAATTAGTAGCTAAATCGCTGCTTTTCAAGGTAGACTCGATGCTTTTTTGTCCTAAATCGAGTTCTTCTTCAATGCCTTTGTAGGTGGCGTCATCTAGCATAAACTTGGTGGCAGAGGCTGCGACAGGTAAGACTAGACTCAGGGTTCCGGTCAAAATTTTGAGATAGGGGGCTGCTTTGGTAAACCATGCGCGCGATACTTCCAATTCATAAACTCCCTTCTTTTTGTCGTGAGGACTTAAGGCGGGAAGGGGTTGACGAGAGTGTTCGCACCAGAGGGTAATTTGCAATTTTGTACTAATCCATTTTGGGCGATCGAAAAACTTAGGATCTATGGGCTTGAAACTGAACAGGCGCGGGCCATCTTTCGCTTCATCGGTGAGCGTTTGCATCAGCGATGCAAATTCCTCATCAACTTTGCTGAGAACGATCCGCTGATCCTGAGACAATGACTGATATCGTTCTTGATTTCGACTATCGAAAATCACTAAATCTTCGCGGATGATTTTTAGCTCGTCTTTGAACATATTTAGGAACTGCTGAATGCCGATTTCTTGGAATGGCGGTTGAGTCGTCGGTGCGTTATTCAGCAGGCGATCGATGTTTTGCCATTCACCGCAGCCGGAAATCGGACATGGATATTCATGACGATTCTTCTTTTTGCTTTCAATTAGTTTCTCTACTTCAAATAGCGCGTTTCCAGGCAAATTTTTACCGCAAGGCGCAATGCAGGGAACCATCACATTACATCGCAATCCTTCCCAGAAATTCTCAACTAGCCATTTAATCTCTGCCGTGAGATAACACAAGAACCGTTCTGGATAAGCCGCCCGCACGGTGATTTTGACATCAGTATCAATATATTCCAGCAATGCTCGACCGTTGTAGTCGTTGTCAAGCATCAAACCGCGTTGCCAATGAATACTTTTTTCGTAATTGCATCGCCCCAAGGAGTATTTGTGCAAGCGCACAATCAACTGGTAAAACAATCCTTCTGCTACTGCAAGTTGTCCTCTGTTGTCCACAATCCGGCAGATTTGTACTTGTTGTCTGTCTCCGGCTTCCGGTTGCTGTCCCCAATTGGGCAATTCCGGGCGTGTATCGCGTACAAGTTGAGCAATCAAGCTGGTATTGCTGGGTTTAGTTGGGTCGAGCACTACTTGGTAGGACAAATCGAAGCGTTCCATCAGCTTCAGAAAGATGGGATGTAGTTCTTTCGGATAGCCATTCTCGCCTGGAAACGGGGGATTTCTCCATAATTCGCTCAGATGTTCAAAGTCTACTAAACCGTTGCGGCGGCGGGTCAATTCATCATCGAGTACGAAACTAATTGCCTTGGCCAACCAGTCGGGTTTGAGGATGACGATATTCCGCAGTATTGGATCGTAGTGGTAATGAATGATATGCCCCAAGGTATGGGAAATGCGAAGGAAAAGTTCTGCTTGTTCCTTATCGATTCCGTGCTGAGTGCAGATGGCAATAACTTCATCGTAGGGCAGATAGGCTTTGTCGTTTGTCTGGAAGATTTCCCGCACTCGCTGCCACTTGGCGGGTACAGAACGTCCCATTTCGGGAAGAGAAGCGGCGACATTAGCGATCGCCTTTTTTAATTCTGCCACGCCGTTGCACGAGTTCTGAGCGTCAGGTTTGCTGTTGACATGGAAGAAGCCAAGCACCGTATCACTGCCGAATCGATCGCGAATTTCCTGTCTGTCAATGTCGGGTTGTCGCTGTCCGGGGCCGCCGTGGGTGGCGACTACTAGCACTTTGGCATCTGGTTCGCGATGCTTGATCAGGGTAATCCACTCTTTGACAAAGCCTTGCTGGGGGCCTTCTCGCGGCTTCCACACCACCAGATACACGGCTGGCGCACTGAAAAACAACTGGTGCGTGGGTCGATAAACGGGTTGACCGCCAAAATCCCAACCATTGAGTGATATCTCTGTGCCACTGTCGGGATGGGTGACAATAACTGGTTTAATTTCGATGCCGTGGGTGGTGGAACGACTTTCTAGCCATTCGTCCTCGCGTAATGCTCCGAGGAGGCAACTTTTGCCTACCTCGCCTTCACCAACCAAAATCAGTTTGGCTTCGTTCAGGGTGATTTGTGCTTCTGCTTTTGCTCGCAGGTATTGCCAGAGGGCTTCAGTACCTTGTTGATAGGCGGCAGCGAGGTCAGGATTGAGAGGGTTGTTGTCGAGGTTAAGCCCTCCAAATTGCAACTGTGTAAAGGATGTGATCGCGTCTGGCAGTTCTCTCAGTTGGTTGTTTTGGAGGTAAAGCACTCGCAACTTGGTGAGGGATGCGAGCGCCTCTGGCAGTTCCCTCAGTTGGTTGTTGTGGAGGTCAAGCTCTTGCAACTGAGTAAGGGATGAGATCGCCTCTGGCAGTTCCGTCAGTTGGTTGTTGTGGAGGTCAAGCCTTTGGAACTGGGTAAGGGATGCGATCGCTTCTGGTAGTTCTCTCAGTTGGTTGTTGTAGAAGTAAAGCTGTCGCAACTGTGTGAGGGATGAGAGCGCCTCTGGCAATTTCCACAGTTGGTTGTTGTGGAGGTCAAGCTTTTGCAACTGGGTAAGGGAGGCGAGTGCCTCTGGCAGTTCCGTCAGTTGGTTGTTGTGGAGGTCAAGCGTTCGCAATTGTGTGACGGATGCCAACGCCTCTGGCAGTTCAGTTAGTTGGTTGTTGTCGAGGTAAAGCTGTCGCAACTGGGTGAGAGATGCGAGTGCCTCTGGCAGTTCAGTTAGTTGGTTGTTGTCAAGGTTAAGCGTTTGCAACTGTGTGAGGGATGCGATCGCATCTGGCAGTTCCCTCAGTTCGTTGTTGCTGAGGTTAAGCACTAGCAACTGGGTGAGGGACGTGATCGCCTCTGGCAGTTTCGTCAGTTTCAGATCGCTAAGATCGAGTGTTCTAGCTCTCTCTCGCCGTGCCTTTTCAATGCGCTGCTGTGCTATCCGATCGCCCTCAGTTTCTAACATTGCCAATTCCTTGTTTTGATTTTTGTATATAAGTGCGATCATCGCCTTTTGAGATGAAAGGGCGATCTTGAGACATGATTTGATTTTGAATATTGCTTAATCTGACTACAAAATAACACGAATATTTTGTCGATTCGTGAGGTTGGAGTAAACTCGCTAATCGAGGGTTTGTTGGTGGGTTTGGGCGAGGCGGAGCCTCTGGATCTGCGTTACCAGGCAGAGCCTGGGAACGAGGTAAATCCAAGAAACCGGGTTTCTGCGATAATTTTGGCATCGTCACCGAGATTTTGGTGAGAAACCCGGTTTCTGAGGCCCGCGCGCCCCATAATTCAAGAAACCAGGTTTCTGCGATAATTTTCGCATCCTATGGAAAATCTGGCTGCTATAATTACGATTGAATCAAGCCTTTGAAGAGGAGGTTCTATCAGCATCAAACATCCCAGTGACTGGACTGACGAAGAAGTTTATCGGGAAGTTGGGCAAATCACGTCTCAATTTGACATTCTCGAATGTGCTGACTGTGCTAGAGCCGTAATCGAGTGGTTGCGCCAGCAAGGAATTCAGGGAAAGATTTTCAGACTGAGGACACGATATGGTGAAGACTATATTCTTAGCGATCGCCTGGGACAACAGGGAATTGACGACTCCATCACAGTCAATGGTCAACACTTTGCTGTGGAAGTTAGGGGAAAAGTTTTCGATAACCTTTCTTCACAAGGATTATCCCAAGAGGATTGGTTAAAAGACTTTAATTGTCATAGCGATCAATTTGTTGTGACAGAATTAGATAATTTATAAAAGTATCTGAACATGAGTAATATTTTTGAACTCCTCGAAAAAATAGAACAGAAGCCCGGACTTTATATTGGTACAACTTCCGTTACCGCGTTGCGACAATTCCTAGTCGGGTACAAATTTGCTCGCCAGGAAATGGGAATTATGCCAACGGATGAAGAATTGGATTTTTACCAGGAATTCCAACCCTGGTTACAAATCCACTTTTCCATTCAAACTGCTAATTCTTGGGACACAGTTATCCTGTTCAAGTGCGTTGACGGAAAAGCTGCTTTTGCCTATTTCTTCCGACTTTTAGAGAAGTTTCGCAACCGCAGTAACAGCCAGGAGGTTGACCCAGTTTTGTTGAATAGCGGTGTAGTAGAAACCGAGAAAATTGCTTGAGTGCGATCGACTGTAGTCCAAGTTAAACTGCTGCTTTTGAAGTAGTAGATTAATGTATTTGTATCCAAAATGTACATCTAGAAGCTCTCCCGCAAAATGTCTTCCCCCAACTCGGCACGAATCTCTTCCAAACTAGGAAAGTCTTGTCCCCACGTTCCAGCTAGGGAATAAACCAGTTCCGCCCAAGGAGTCGAAGTGTCTAATATCGCGATCGACTCCTGAGCATTCAGGTGCTGGGAACGAATAAACTCAGCGAAAGTCAAAATTTCGCTGGCTTGCTCTTGGGGAAGGGTTTTAACGATCGCATAGAGTTGTTCAATGATAGTCATAATCTGGTGGTGATTGAGTATGTTTATCGCTATTCAATCTAACTTATTTCATGTTATCATAAAATCACTTCAGAGCAGAAGGGAACGACTATGCAAACCCAAGAAAAACCAGCAATCGCCAAGCAACCATCAACCGAAAAACGCCACTACACTCCAGAGGAATATCTCGTATTAGAAGAAAGTGCGATCGACAAAAGTGAATACCACGATGGAGAAATCATACCAATGACAGGCGGAACAGCAAACCACAACAAAATCGCACTGAATTTTTGCCGAAAATTCCCCTTGAGTGTGAATGGTCAAGATTACGAGATATTTATCAATGACGTGCGCCTGTGGATACCCCTAACTCGCCGCTACGTCTATCCCGATGTCATGGTGATTCAAGGAGAACCAAAATATCAAGGAAGTAACAAAACTATTGTCACAAATTCTCTGGTAATCGTCGAGGTTTTATCCAATTCCACCAAAGACTACGATCGCGGTGGCAAATTTCTCGCCTATCGTTCAATCCCGGAATTTCAGGAATACATTTTAATTGACCAATACAGCTATCACATCGAACAATTTGCTAAAAATTCAAATGGGAAATGGGTGTTGACAGAATATGATTCAGAAGAATCTGTATTAACCCTAGAATCGGTAGAGTTTCAAATGCCACTGACAGAGATTTACGAACGAATTAATTTTGATGTCAAAGACGAAGAAGTAAACGAATCAACAAGTGAAATTGAAGAGTAAAATCGAGTCCACGTTTAGCATTACAATAATTCATGAACATCCGCGACGCAAGTGAAAACGACCTACCAGCAATAGTCCAAATATACAACGAAGCCATACCAGGGCGATCGGCAACAGCAGATTTAGAACCAGTCTCAGTCGAAAGCCGCCTTCCCTGGTACAGAAAACACTCCCCAGATTCCCTACCCATTTGGGTCATCGAATCAGAAGGAACCATCATCGGCTGGCTGAGTTTGCAGCTTTTCTATGGACGCGCCGCCTACAAGCATACAGCAGAAGTCAGCATTTACATCACAGGCGATCGCCAATGCTGCGGAGTCGGACAAAAATTATTACAACAGGCAATTTGGCGAAGTCCAGAATTAGGAATTAAAACCTTAATCGGCATAATCTTTGCTCACAACCAACCCAGCTTGAAATTGTTCAATAAATTTGGATTTCAGACCTGGGGGCATCTGCCACAAGTCGCCGAACTTGATGGAGTTGAAAGAGATGTCATAATTATCGGCCTTCGTTTAAAAAATCCATGAATTAGAGAAACAAAAACACCAGATTGACCGTCAGCAGCCACCTACCCAAAATTTTGGATTTACAAATTTTATTTACAAAAATTTGATACTCGTTCAATAATTTGCTATAATTATGAATAGCAGCACCAAAGCGGTATTGCTAAACCCGCAAAAAGGCTATAGGAGTTAAGTCAAATGCCAAACAAACTCCACGTTAAAACACAATCAGTCGGATACAGCGACTTTTACTGGAACCGCTTTAGTCCGAGAGTTGCTACTATCAGCAGCATCCGCAACGCCAATCACTGGGACGGTGGATTTATCACCTATATTGCATATCCCAGAAAAGTTGAAGCTACAGCAGCCATGAAATATTTGCTTCTGCATCAACAAGTTACTGATGTCGATATGCGAAAAGCCAAACGGATGAAAGCAAAAGGCATTCGTTGGGAGCTAAAAATACGGGGTTTAGCTTTTAATGAAGTGCTGAGGTTTGCGACTATGGACATAAATGACGAGTTGATTATATCCCCGGCGGTTGAAACCGGGGCAACCACAGGGGGATTGCCCCTACCAAAAACGAAGTTCGAGCAACACGAGACTGAACAATAAAGGGATACTAAAGCAAAATTTAGTATCAGTATCCAAAAGTAATCTAAAAATTCCCACTCCAGGGTACTGATATTAAATCGTAAAAATTGACTTGACGCAGCCGCTCTAATTCCCGTATCCATTCTTGTTCAGCGAGGAATTGTTGGTGATATTCTAAAGCCTCTTCACAATTGCTAGCAGCATCCGTGTTTTCCCACATATTCAGTGCAATGCGGCGACGTTTCATGCTGATGATTTGCTCGATACACGCCAGAGCCGATCGAATTACTAAAGGTGCGCGATAAACGTTTTTTTCTGACAACTCATTTAAGTGAAATAAATGGGAAATTTGATTGAGTTGATTGGGATATTCGATCAAGCTATCTTGCAACCTTAATATTAACTCAGACGGCGCTATTTGTAAAGACATTTTGTGGAAAATTTCTGCATTCAAAATCTGATGCCACAAAAACCTGTGGTGAGAAAGGCTAAACTGCACTTCCCTAGCTTCTATGGATTCTCTGACATCTTGGCGGTATTCGGGACAGTGCAAGTATATCTGCAATAATTGCCCTTCTGCTTCTTCCAAAAGAGTCCGGGCTACTGCGGCAAAACTTTCCTTGGAATGCTTATTTTCGCTACTGGTAGTCTGTTTTTTGTATTGTTTACTGGCTGGCTTTAGTTTTTTTCTAATTAACAGTGGCATTGTCAATGATTCATCTTGACTTAGCCTCTTGCCCCAATCGTTGATTACCTGATTCAATAAGTTATCTGTTAGCATTTTTGTCAGTCGATAATCTCCCTTGCTGAGAATTTCTGCACATTTTTGTAGGTAATGTGTGAGTTGATTGTCGTCAGTGATATTGGTTAATAATTTAATGATTTTTTTGGTAACTTGCTGGTAAATATCTGCTTGTTTTAAATCTTGATTAATCAGCATTTGTTGAAGTTGCCAGTCCAGCCATAGAGGGGCTATTTTTAGCAATTCTCGATATTGTTCAGGAGAGTAAGTTTTAAGAAATTCATCGGCATCTTTGCCATCGGGAATGTTGAGAACTCGCAGTTGTACTTCTCCTTGATAGGCGAGTTTTTCTATTTCTCCAATCGCCCTTTCTGCTGCTTGAGTTCCGGCTTTGTCGGCATCGAAATTCAGGATAATTTGTTTAGAGTCAGTGTACCGCAATAACTGTCGCACTTGGTTTAAACTGAGGGCTGTACCCAGGGAAGCGACGGCGTTGCCAATGCCCGCTGCATGAAGTGCGATCGCATCAAAGTACCCCTCTACAACGACTGCTTGATCGGCTTTGCTAATCGCTATTTTGGCTGTATCTAAGGCAAATAAAGTTTTGCCCTTATCAAATAGTTCTGTTTCGGGAGAATTGAGATATTTCGGTTGTTCGTCGCCAAGAGCTCTGCCGCCAAAACCGATGACTCTGCCTTGGGAATCCCGAATGGGAATCATCACACGATTTCGGAAGCGGTCGTAATAGCCACTGCCTCCTGATTTGCGTGGTACAATTAATCCGGCTTGTTCTACTAACTGGGCTGGATAGTGTTTTTGTTCTACTAAATAGCTGTAGAGTGTTTCCCAACCTTGGGGTGCATAACCTAATTGAAATTGTTGGATGGTTTCTTCACTAAGTTGTCGTTCAGATTTGAGATATGCTAGGGGTTCTTGTCCTTGGGGTTGCCTCAAGGCGTGTTCGTAAAACTTGGCGGTGAGGGCGGAAATTTCATATAGTTGTTCGCGCAGAGAAATTTGGCGTTGCAATTCTTGTCGATGTTCTGGTTCGACTGTTTTGACTTGTACTTGATAGGTTTTAGCTAAGTCTAATACGACTTCGCTGAAAGAGCGCTTCTCTAATTCCATGAGAAACTTAAAGGCATTACCGCCAGCGCCACAGCCGAAACAATAGTACATTTGTTTGGCTTGGTTGACGGTAAAACTGGGAGATTTTTCGTCGTGAAATGGACACAAGCCTACGAATTCTTTGCCCCGTTTTCGCAAGACGACGCGACCAGAAATGACATCTACTATGTCGGCTCTTTGTTTGACTTCTTCGATGGTTTCTGGATGTAGCCGGGGAACTTGCATAGGGCTTTTATTGATATAAATTCTATTTGGGTAAAGCTAGGGCATAACTTTATTGTAAGATGTTTACACTAACTATAAGGAGCCTGGGAAATAATGCGAATTTTAATGATGGGTGGTACTCGATTTATTGGGGTTTATCTTACTAAGATTTTAGCAGCACAAGGGCATGAGGTGGTGTTGTTTAATCGTGGCAATAAGCCAGTGCCTGTTTCGGGAGTGCAGCAAATTCAGGGCGATCGCACAAATCTCGATCAACTTAAAGACAAATTATCCACGGAGGAGTTTGATGTCGTTTTTGACAATAACGGCCGCGAACTGAGCGATACAAAGCCTTTAGCTGAAATATTTAAAGGTCGGGTGCAGCACTTCGTTTATATGAGCTCTGCGGGGGTTTATTTGAAATCCGATCAAATGCCTCATATCGAAGGGGACGCTACCGATCCGAAAAGCCGTCATTTGGGTAAATGTGAAACGGAAACTTACTTGGCCGAGTCCGGTTTGCCTTGGACTTCGATTCGCCCGACTTACATTTATGGCCCCCAAAATTATAACGATTTGGAGGCTTGGTTTTTCGATCGCATTGCGCGCGATCGACCGATCCCGATTCCTGGCAATGGAATGCACTTCACGCAGCTAGGACACTGTCAGGACTTGGCTAGGGCGATGGCGGCGGTTTTGGGGAATGAAAGTGCGATCGGGCAAATTTACAACGTTTCGGGCGATCGATTTGTCACCTTTGACGGTTTAGCTCGCGCTTGCATCCAGGCTGCTGGCAAATTACCCGATTCTATTAAGATTGTACACTACGATCCGAAACAATTTGACTTCGGTAAAAAGAAAGCTTTTCCCATGAGATTGCAACACTTTTTCGCCTCAGTTAATAAAGCAGTCACCGAACTTAACTGGCAACCGGAATTTGATTTAGTTTCCGGCTTAAAAGATTCATTTCATAATGATTATTTAGTTTCGGGAAGGGACAAAGCTGAGATTGATTTTTCAGTTGATGATCAAATCTTGAAAGCCGTTTGAAGTTAAGTTAAACTGAGATCTTGCACCATTCTCAATTAGCGGTAGGGGCGGGTTCACCAAAGGCCTTTCGGGTTGCAAACAGGTTAAATAAACCCGCCCTCCCTCACTGAGATCTTGCACCATTCTCAATTAGCTGTAGGGGCGGGTTCACTAAAGGCCTTTCGGGTTGCAAACAGGTTAAATAAACCCGCCCTCCCTCACCAAAAATCCCCTTATTGACATTGGTGCAAGATCTCAGGTTAAAGTAAGGTGAGCATTAACTGGTTCCCAGGCTCTGCCTGGGAACCGATGTCCAGAGGCTATACCTCGCTTGGAGAGCCGAAAAATTGGAGGCAGAGCCTCCGGATCTGCGTTACTAGGCAGAGCCTAGTAACGAGGAGACGAGGAGGAGAAATGAGTTAGATTAAAGTAAGGTTTGCAACACGTACTCTAGCAATATCGAAGGAGAAAAATAACATGAGATTTATCAATCCTAAAATTGATTTTGCATTCAAGAAAATATTTGGCTCCAGCCAAAGTACAGAGATTTTGATTAGTTTCTTAAATGCCATACTTTATGAAGGGGAATCCATAATTGAAAGCTTGGAAATCCTTGATCCTTATCTTGGTCCTCAAATAGCCGGAGTTAAAAACAGCTACTTAGATGTCAAAGCGTTACTTAATGACGGCACATTTGTGATTATTGAAATGCAAGTTTTGAAGGTGCAGGCATTTGGCAAGCGAGTTTTGTACAATGCAGCAAAAACTTATGCACTGCAACTAACAAGGGGAGAACTATACAAGCAATTGCGACCTGTGATTGCTTTGACTATCACAGATTTTGAAATGTTTAGTGGACATGAAGATGTGACTTCCCATTTTGTATTCAAAGAAAAAACTCGCTTGTCTGATTATATACAGAATGACATTGAATTAGTATTTGTAGAGTTGCCAAAATTCAAGAAGGAATTGAACCAACTGGAAAATATTACAGACAAGTGGATTTACTTTATCAAAACTACTGGCACTTTGGCTGAAGTACCTCAAACAATGGCGACAGTCCCGCAAATTCAGAGAGCTTTTGAAATTGCAAATCAACTTAGTTTGACACAGGAGGAATTTAACATATTACAACAACAAGAGTTTTTTGCTCAAGATCAGGAGGGTTCAGTGGCTTTAGGTCGGGAAGAAGGCAGACAAGAAGGCAGACAAGAAGGTCAAGTAAAGTTAATTATGCGTTTGCTGAGTCGTCGTTTAGGTCAAATAAACCCAGATTTTGAAAGCCGCATTCGCCAGTTGTCGATCGACAAATTAGAGAATCTTGCAGAAGCCATGTTAGATTTTTCAAATGCGGAAGATTTGACAGCTTGGTTAGAAGCTAATTCTTCAAAAGACTAGGAAATATTAAGTAAATCTCATGCTTGGAATCACACTCAGCAGTCGCTATAGCATTATCCGCCACTTGGGAGGTGGCGGATTTGCTCAAACTTATCTAGCTGAAGATAGTCAGCTACCAGGAAATCATCTCTGCGTCGTCAAGCAACTCAAGCCCCAAGCAACTGATCCGGAAACTCTACAGGTAGCAAGGCGTTTATTCGATACAGAAGCGCAAGTTTTGTACAAATTGGGAAATCACGATCGCATTCCCCGACTTTTTGCATACTTTGAAGAAAATCAAGAGTTTTATTTAGTTCAAGAATTTATAGAAGGTCACGATTTAAGTCAAGAAATTACGCCCGCTTCTCCTGGAATAGTGGGAGTCATGCAGGAAGATGAAGTCCTTGGTATATTGCAGGAAATTCTCGAAATTCTCGACTTTGTACACCAGCAAAATGTCATCCATCGTGATGTCAATCCCCGCAACATCCTCCGCAGAGATCGAGATAAAAAATTAGTTTTAATAGACTTCGGTGCAGTCAAAGAAATTACCACTCAAATTACCAATCTTCACCCCAAAAATAGCTTGAGTGTGAGCATTGGTACTCCCGGTTATATGCCTAGCGAACAAGCTCACGGCAACCCAAAACTCAGCAGTGATATCTATGCTACAGGTACGATCGCAATTCAATGTCTCACTGGTATAACTCCCCACCAATTACCAAAAGATCCCGACACAGAGGAAATTATTTGGCAGGACAAAACATCAGTCAGCCCTGAATTTGCTAAAGTTTTAGATAAAATGGTTTGCTACGATTTTCGGCAGCGTTATTCTAGTGCCGGCGAAGTATTGCAAGCTATTAAAGAGTTAAAAAATTCTTTTTCTGGTACTGTTCCTGTATTGTCTCCTGTGGTTACTCCGAAGTGGCAACTTAAGTTCCGAAAAAAACTATATTTTAAAATATTGTCGATCGCCAGTTTAATTAGCATCACTATTCTAGCATCGATTTATACTGTTCACAGCCTAAATTCAGCCAACGCCACGGAGTTGCACAAGCGCGGTAATACTCTTTACAATTTAAACCGATTCAAAGAAGCTTTGGAAAATTACGATCGCGCAATTAATCTCAAACCCGATTACGCGGAAGTTTGGCAGGAAAAAGCTAAGACTTTGTACGAATTGAAACAATATGGAGAATCACAATCAGCCTATGACAAAGCCATAGAATTAAATCCTGAATACTTGGAAGCTTGGACAGGACGCGGTTATGCTTTGGATAAATTGCAACAGTCTGAAAAGGCGATCGCATCTTTTGACAACGCTTTGAAAATCCAGCCAGACTATCCCCCAGCTTGGCAAGGAAAAGGTGATGCTCTCTTAAATTCTCAGCGGTATGAAGAAGCAATCATCTCTTACCAAAAAGCCGTACAATTTCAGCCAAACTTGTACGAAGCTTGGTACAATCAGGGACAAGCTTACCAAAATTTAAAGCAGTATGAACAAGCTGTACAATCCTATCAAAAAACAGTTGAAATCAAATCAGATAACCCTGAAGCATGGTATAATTTGGGTAATGTTTTTTTAGAATTGAACAAAAATCCAGAAGCCTTGGAAGCTTACGAAAAAGCGGTGCGGTTCCAACCAAATTTTTACCAAGGGTGGTACAGTAAAGGTATCGCTTTGCTGAAAATGCGGAGGCATGAAGAAGCTGTTACAGCATACGAAAAAGCTGTTAAATTAAAACCTGATTATTATCAAGCTTGGTATAATTTAGGCTGGTCGTACCACGAATTACGCAGGTATGAACAAGCAATTGAATGTTATAGCAAAGCCCTAGATTTAAATCCGAAAGAATCTCAAGCTTGGTACAATAGAGGTAATGCACAATATAATGTGAAGCGGTACGAAGATGCGATCGCGTCTTACAACGAAGCTGTCTATGTGAAACCAGACTACTCCGAAGCCTGGTATAGTCGCGGTAATGCACTGGTGGCGGTAAAAAGATACCAAGATGCGATCGAATCCTATGACAAAGCACTTCGCTACAAACTGGATTATGGAGCAGCGATGGAAGCAAAAAAGCGGGCTGAAAGTCAGCTAGAAAACAGTCAGCCACAGCTTAAACAACAATAATTTTTACTTTGCATCAACAGCAGGAGAAATTAGGATGACACGCCGACTATCTACCAACATTGGCCAAAAACCTCGATCGCTCAATGTCTTTACCGCAGCAGTAGCAGCGTTTTGATCCGTGGTATAAACGACGAATAAAAAAGGACGTTGTCCGTAAGAAGCTAAGCCTACTTGTGCCCCTAATACTTGCCTGACTTGGGCCGCCAATTCTGGTTGGTTGAAATAATCCACTAACACAGCATAACCTGGGCCAAGGGATTGGGGATTAAAGGCGAGACTACCATTGCCTGAATTAGTAGCTGGTTGAGGGTTGTAGACTGGCAAATCTTGGGTGATGATTGATGCTGATGGCGATCGAACCACATAAGCCGGCAATCCGACAACATCTTGGATATATTTAACCCAATCACCAGCGATTTGCGAACTACGAAAACCGCCAACTCGCGTTACCGTATCATCAATATATCGGCAAACTGTATTGTTAGTATTTCCCGGAAAAGAGCGTTTTGCTATTTCTTGCTGATCCGGGGTTTTGGTGACAATTAACAGTAGATATTCGTCTGATTGGGGCGGTTGGCAATTCGCCGGCTCAGCTTTCACAGGACTTGATGAAATTGTTAAGGCAAAAATTGCGATCGAGCTAGCAGAAAAAAGAGGTAAAGCAACAATAAAATTGTATAATTTACTCTTGATGTCTGCTAGCTTTACTGTCGATCTTTTTGCTAATTTATTCATGCTAACTGTAAGGATGCTAAGGCATCGGGGATAGTTACTGAAGGTGCTTGAAATTCACCTGTCAGTACATATTCTAATCGCAGTTTTAACCAAGTGATGAATTTGGGATCGGTGGAAATAATCGCGACTGAGGGCTGAGGACATTTTGCCTTAACTTGGGCCATTGCTGGTGCTTCTACGAAAGCTGGCTGTTTAACTAACCAGAAGTCTATTTGTTTTTCTTGTTCTTGGTAGTTGCGAGTTCTTTCTTTGAATACTTCATCTAGATCTTCTTCTTCTAGCAAAAAGCGTTGGCTGGCTAAAACGTAGTAGTATGTTGACATTTTTTTGGTTGTTAGGGGTTAGTGGTTTGCGGTGACTGTCGCCAATACCGTCATTTTTGCTGAGGTAGGGGCGATTGGCTGAGTCGAATCTGAGAAACTCTCAACTCTTGTGCCGTTTACTTTACCTTATTTGTTGTCATCTTGGGTAGGTGCAGAACTACTTAAAGGATAAATATTATCAAATTTACTAACTGTGATATAATTTAACAAAATTTTAACACTTGTCTTTGCTCAAACTTTAGAGAGCCTTTAGTTATCCACAGTCGATTTTTCTTTCACCCATACTCGCACGGCTTTACGCAGAGAAAGTCGCCCAGAATAACGATGTTTCTCGATTAATTTGGGTATTTCTTGGATGGGAAGAGTGGGAAAAATTGAGCTAATTTGCACTTCAATATATTCTGCCCCCTCAAGTTGGTAGATTTTCAATTCCTCAGAATCATAACACCAAATTTCGGGAATGCCCAACCGAGCATAAATAGGAAAACGACTGAGAGATTTACTTGTTACGTCTATTTCTAAAGCCAAATCCGGTGGCGGATCTTGTTCCAAATTCAACAGGAGTTTGCCACGAATTTTTGCCTCGTTTTGGAAGTAGAAACAATTGTCTGGTTCTACCCCTGCTTTTTTTATTTCTCGTTTCCAAGTGGTTGAGCCTAAGCTTTCGTAATCTTTTTCCAACACTTCAGCGATATCTTGAATGGTAATGCCGATAGTTTCTTTGTAGTATTCATGTTCGAGTAGCGGTGTCATAATTTCTAAAGTTCCATTGTCATAGGCGAATCTAGCAGCACGGCTTTCGCCGAGTTCTATGAGCAAGTTTTCAAATTGTTGCCAACTGATACTATGTAGAATAACTCGATCGGCGCGAGGCTTAGTTAGTAACATGACTTTTTCTCAAAAGTGTTTTACAAATAATTCTATCATAGCTGAAGGAAGAAGGAAGAAGGAAGAAGGAAGAAGGAAGAAGGAAGAAGGAAGAAGGAAGAAGGAAGGAAGAAGGAAGGAAGAAGGAAGAAGGAAGAAGGAAGAAGGAAAGAAAGAAGAAGGACACGGCAGTGCCGTTTCCCTACTCTCAAATAATGATGAGGAAGGAGGACACGGCAGTGCCGTGTCCCTACTCCGATTAATTGTAGGGACACAGCACTGCTGTGTCCTGACTACTCCAATTAATTGTAGGGACACAGCAGTGCTGTGTCCTGACTACTCCGATTAATTGTAGGGACACAGCACTGCTGTGTCCTGACTGTGGGTAGCTTTTTAAGGAATAGTAACTTCTCGTAATAATCTGTCAACAATTGTCTTCGCCCTTCTTCCCCCTGCCGGAATCAACCGATGAGAAAGTACGTGCGGGGCTAAATATTTCACATCATCAGGAAGCGCATAATCTCGTCCTGAAATAAATGCTAAAGCTTGGGAAGCACGATGCAAAGAGACGGCACCTCGTGGACTTACTCCTAGAGTGATTTCCTCATCTTCGCGAGTCGATCGCACCAAATTCACAATATACTGCTTCAAATGCCCTTCCACCTTCACCGCCGCGCACAAACGGCGCAACTCCTGCACCTCTTCCAAAGAAATACAAGGCTGCAAATCTTCCACCGCAAAACTATCAGACAGCCTCTCCAACATTTGCAACTCTTCCAACTCCCCAGGATAGCCCAAAGTCAAAGACAGAGTGAAGCGATCCATCTGTGCTTCCGGTAGCGGAAAAGTGCCTTGATATTCGATCGGGTTTTGAGTCGCAATTACAAAAAACGGTGTTGGAACAGTCCGAGAAACCCCGTCCACTGTCACTTGCTTTTCTTCCATTACTTCCAACAAAGCCGACTGAGTACGCGGTGTCGCCCGATTAATCTCATCGGCTAGCAACACATTGGCAAACACTGGCCCTGGCAAAAACTCAAACTTCCCGCTGCTAGGATTCCAAATATTAGTACCGGTGATATCTGTTGGTAACAAATCGGGAGTACACTGAATACGCTGAAACTTGCCATCGATCGATCGCGCCAAAGACTTCGCCAACAGCGTTTTCCCGACACCAGGTACATCCTCCAACAGGGCGTGTCCCCCCGAAAGCAGGGCTACAATCACCAAGCGAATCGCATCCGCTTTACCAACAATAGTCTTGCCTAGATTTTGCTTCAGCCGATCGATGTTTTCTCTCATGTCCCTGATTATTAATTGTTAATTGCTGAAACCATTGCAAGAAATTGCATTTCCCTTCCATCAACAGAAACCACCAATGCCCTATGCCCTATGCCCTATGCCCTATGCCCTATGCCCTATGCCCTATGCCCTGGAGTACCTCCAGAAACCTGAGAGAGGCTATAACACACTTCTAGCAACATTACAATCTGCCTGAATTTGAGTTTTAAGAGCTTCCAAAGAAGCGAATTTTTGTTCAGGCCGCAAAAACTCCACTAAACTCACGCTCAAGGTTTGATCGTACAAATCCCCAGACCAATCTAACAGATGAACTTCCACAGTGGGTTCCTGTCCGTCTACCGTCGGGCGACAACCAACATTCATCACCCCATTGATCAAAGATAAATCTGATGTTTGCCCCGGCATTAGAGATTTGGGATTTTCCCACTCATAGGAAGAACTTTCATCTTTGATTGTTCCATTTCCATTCTTGACTAATACTCGCACTGCATACACGCCAAAACGTGGCAAAAACTTGGAGGGTGGCAATTCAATATTAGCGGTAGGAAATCCGATTGTCCTGCCAAGCTGCTGTCCTTGAACTATCGGCCCCACCAAATTGTAACAACGTCCCAGCAACTGATTTGCCCGTCTCAAGTCGCCAGAAGCTAAACTCTCGCGAATTACAGAACTGCTGATCCGTTCGCCTTCGCCACAGGTGTGAAGTCCTACAAGATTAACATCTATGCCGTAGTTGGAGGCGATCGCCTTTAAATCCACAGCCGTCCCCGCCCGTCCCTGTCCAAAACGAAAATCCATCCCGACACTAATTCGACTCGCTTGCAGTTGTCGCACCAGAATTTCCTCGACAAACTCAGGCGCAGTCAATGCGGCCAATTCGCGATCGAACGGCAGTAGTATAAGTTGCTGGACACCCATTGCTTCGAGCAATTCTACCTTTTCTGCTAGAGGAGTTAGCAGTTTTTTGGATTGACCTGTAAAAAACTCTTGCGGGTGCGGGTCGAATGTTACCACTGTTCCGTAAAGCTTCACAGCCCCATTCGAGTCCCACCCTTTTAGTTCTTTGTCAGAAATCCGAGTCAGAGACGAACCAACATCTTTAGTCGCAGTCCGCAATTCCGACTGCAACACAGAAATAGTGGAGGAAATTGCCCCAGAATTTTCCAGAATCGATCGATTTAAAATTGGCTGCACGACTTGTCGATGCCCAAGGTGCAAACCATCAAAGTTTCCCAAGGCAACGGCAGTTGGAGTCAAAGCAGCCGTAAAAGAAGAAGTTATCCACACGCTTTAAATTTTGACCAAAGATAATGGGATACAAGCCCCGTCCCTCTAGGACGGCCCCGGAAGCAAGAGTAAAAGTCGCCACAGGGCATTGGGAGACTTTAAACGGACATGGAGACAGAGTAAGACAACCTCGGTTGCATCAGTCGATGAAGTGTCAAGCATCACCGCCCTAAAAGTGCGGTGAGTATGTCAAATAGTTAGTTTGATTGCGATCGCGAACCCTAATTTGAATTTGAGATTTTAGACATCAGAATTTGCCAAAAATCTGATGACCTCAAATTTCTCAAACCGTCACAGAGGAAGACTGCACCGATGTTTCCGGGACACCGCCTTGAGGAGGAAGCAACTGTAGCGACAAACCTTCCCGCGCCATCAAACTGTTCGGGAACCTTTGAGCAACTTGCTCTCCCACCTTGTCTAAGAACTCATCATTGTGCAAAGGATCGTGGTGAAAAATCACCAACTTTTTGACATTAGCAGCCTGTGCCACCTTCACCGCTTCCTGCCAAGTCGAATGTCCCCAGCCAACCCTGGACGACTTTTCAGAATAATACTCCTCATCCGTATAAGTAGCATCGTAGATCAGCACCTCAGCATCCTGGGCCAACCTCACTACATTTTCGTCCAAACGATCTGGAAAATGTTCGGTATCAGTCACGTAAGCAGCCGCATACCCATTCCAGTTAACCCGGTAGCCCAGAGCTTCTCCCGGATGGTTCAACAAAGCTGTTTCGACCTTGATATCCCCAATTTCCACTGTGTCACCGACTTTGATATCGTTGAACTTTAGGTCTGCACCCATGATTTGTAGGGGCACAGGAAAATTGGGATGAAGCATCTGGTCATTAAGGCGCTGCTGGATAGTGGCCTTGTTAGGAGGAGGAGCAACCGCCCCATAGATGTGAAAACAATTGCCCTTGACGAAAGCTGGCGTAAAAAACGGAAATCCTTGAATGTGATCCCAGTGAGAGTGGGTGAAAAACATATGAGCCTCTACAGGCATCTGCGACAGGAGAGTTTGTCCCAAAACCCTTAACCCAGTACCGCCATCGAAAATCAGGCGGCTGTCACCCACTCGCATTTCAATACAGGGCGTGTTGCCTCCGTAACGTACTGTTTCAGCTCCCGGAGACGCTATACTGCCTCTAACGCCCCAAAAGTGAACTGTGAATTGGCTTTGCATACTAGACATGGGTTTTCCTGCAAGATTGCTCCGGCGAACTGTTGGTAAGGTGTTTAAGTTTTGAGTAAGGGCTTTGCCATCAAACCTCAACTCTTTGACAATAGAGTCTGGCACGATAAGTGGCAAGAGTGTCGTTTGCCAGAGTATACAAAAATTTTGAGCTTGATGACGTGATAATAAATTATCAAGTATCGGAGAAATATCTCCTACTCCTACTTTACCAAAAAATTGGGTTTAAAGCCCCGTCCTTCGCTTGACGGATTTAATTATCATGAAATGTAAACACTATTAAAGTAACAATTGTCCGTAAACGTGATACAATGATTCCATGATTGTACTAGAGTTTAAGTTAAAAAGCAAAACACAGCAGTACCGGGTCATCGACGAAATGATCCGCACAGCTCAGTTTGTCCGAAACAAAGCTCTCAGATATTGGATCGACAATCAAGCAGTTAAACTTTCCGACCTCTACAAACAATGTGCCATCATGGCAAAAGATTTTGAATGGGCAGGAAAACTTAACTCAATGGCACGTCAAGCTTCGGCGGAACGTGCCATTTTTGCTATTCAACGTTTCTTCTCTAATTGCAAAGCTAAGAAACCAGGAAAAAAAGGATATCCACAGTTCAAAAAACACACTCATTCCGTAGAATACAAAACTTCAGGCTGGGCACTTTCCACCGATAAAAGATGTCTCACATTCACGGATGGTTTTGCTGCGGGAACCTTCAGATTACTCGGTAGTCGAGATTTGCATTTTTACGCACCCAAGGAAATCAAACGAGTCAGGGTAATTCGTCGAGCCGACGGTTACTATGCTCAGTTCTGTATTAATGTAGAACGAACAGAAGAAATAGTTCCCACGGGGAAGACGATTGGCATAGATGTAGGGTTGAACCATTTCTACACGGATAGTACCGGAGAAACAGTTCCAAATCCTCGACATTTGCGTAAAAGTGAAAAAGCTTTAAAACGGTTGCAGAAACGAGTTTCTCGGAAAAAGAAAGGTTCCAGTAATAGAAAGAAAGCGATTAATAAGTTAGGAAGAAAACACTTAAAGGTTAGTAGGCAGCGCAAAGACTTCGCTATTAAGACAGCGTTGTGCGTAGTGAAATCTAGCGATTTCGTAGCCTACGAAAACCTTCAAGTAAGAAACATGGTGAAAAACCATAAACTTGCTAAATCGATTAGCGATGCAGCGTGGTCACAATTTGCTCAATGGTTGCAATATTTTGGGAAAGTGTACGGTAAAACAGTTGTTGCTGTTGCCCCTCAGTACACTTCCCAGGATTGTTCAAATTGTGGAAATCGTGTTCAGAAATCGCTCTCAATCAGAACTCATATTTGCCTGTGTGGTACGGTGTTAGATCGAGATCACAACGCAGCTTTGAATATTTTGGCCCTCGGATTGAGGCAAATAGGGATCACTTTAAATACGGCGGGGCACGCCGAAATTAACGCTTGGGGACAGACCGACCTCTACTCGTTGGTGGTGACATCAATGAGCAAGTTGACTGGTTGATCCAAGAATTCCTGTGCCTTCAGGCCGGGGAGTGTCAAAATTGAATCTAAGGCTATAGTGTTTCCCAACTATCTCGACCAATGCTAAAAACAGCTCATAGACTTTAACTTATTTATCCGAAAACTCAGTATGGAAAGAGTCAAAAGAACTACAGCCAAGCTGACTCCCAGAGAAGTGGATATGTCAGAACGAACTCCGCAACTGCGATCGGGCGAATTGAACCAATTGTCCTCAGAAATGCCGGATATCAAGGATTTCAGGCAATATACACCGGAAAATAGTTCATTTTCTCAAACTACAGCGACAGCCCTCGGTGAGCCACGTAGGCGCTACAGAGTTGACCCTCGCAGATCCTCTTCCCGATCGCCTCAAATTTCTAATACCTTGCTGAAGTGGCTGCTAGAGCGTTTGACACGATCGTCAGGCTGGTTGACTATTTTAACACTTTTAGTAGTTTGGGGCTGGTGGAACAGTCAATTGCTAGCTGCTACGGGGCTGGGGATAGGATCGATGATGATGGTTTACCAGGCAGAGTCCTGGGATTGGCAACAGGTGCGATCGAACTTAAAGCAATTTTGGCACAGTCCCAGCAGACGGTTAGTGTTAGCGGTGGGTAGTGGCGGCATGGCGACTGTCGGAACTTACATGAGTTTTGCGATTTGGGCTGACTCCAGCAGCCACTGGATCGCTTTGAGCGCAATTTTACAAAACTTTGGGACGATCGCCATTGTCGCATTATTAATACGGCAAATTTTGAGCTACAGTGCGGCCAAAGATGAAGCCGTAGTCGATCGCATCCTAGCAGACTTAACCGATGCAGACCCTGTAAAACGTTTGATTGCGGTGCGACAAATGACCGATTTGGTCAAAAGTCCTGGGTTTGGGAAACAGAGTTCACTCAAAAGTTCGATCGCCGTGTCCCACACAACAGAGTGCTTTCGTTTGATGCTGACTCAGGAACCAGAAGCTTTAGTCCGCAATGCCCTTCTCGAAGGTTTGCAGACTTTAGACACTTTTCCAAAGTTAAATTAAAACCCAAAAATCAAATCATGAACTACTAGCTGACCATCAAAAGCGTAAAAAGTGATTTTAGAAATATTCGGTGCTTTGACACGCAGTTCAGTGCTAGGGTCGATCACAGAACTAGACCCCACCAGATTGGGCGCAGGCATTTCCTCCTGAGCAATTTGAGTCCCATCAGCGTCGCAAGCAGACAAAACAGTTCGCCGTGAACTGGTTACAAGTCCTGACACAAATCGCACTGGATACTTAAAAGAGAGTTCTATCAGTCCACTTTTGGGCGCTCCCATTAAAATTGTCGTCCCAGAATCAGTCAAAAATGCTGGGTTTGAAGGCTGGATCGCCACTGCATTGGTAAAAGTTAGCCCCCAATATCGAAACTGGTGTTCTACGACTTCAAAGCATTTCAACTCTTGTAAAGCTAGGCGGACAAAACGAGGTGGCACAGCAGGCGTCCGAGACTCTAACCCTCCCCCAGAGCGGTCTGGAGTAGCAAGCACAGTATCTTTGCCGTTTAAATCAACGCTTCGACAGGAAGTCTCGAATTCTATCACCCTATCTGACTGAAGACTTGTTGTGTCAACCATAAAACCCTTGCGATCCCTTTTCCTGAGCAATTGCATAGTTAGTAGATCTCCCTGAGATTAGTAATTTTTTTGTAGAATTTATCTAAGTTACCGCCAAGCCCCAATTCAGAATACAAAATCGAGTCTCACGCTTCTAAGAAAGAACTTCGACGTGAAAAGTCGCTGCTCCGCAAAGTATGGTGATTAATTATGAGGGGTCTCACCCATCATCTTGCTATTATGTCCCGATTGAGAGTAGTTTGCAATGGTGGGATAACAGCACAGCCCGAACAGCAAAAATCTCACAACTTGCTTCCTGTCTGTAGTTTCAACCTTCACCCGTACTAAAATAGAATTAAATCAATACTCAAAATTTACAAAAACCCCCGATGGGACAATTTTTTTGAGATTGAGAGCAAAATCTAAAAGGTTTATTTATGCTTTTGCCCCTAGGCTTCGGTCAACGATCGACAGTTACTTCCCTTGGCAGAATGGTATACTACACCACCGAAAAAATGCCTTGGATGAATTTACCCACCTCAAGTTCGGATGATTTGCCGAATTTGCTATTTCTTCACGGTTTTGGAGGCGGTTCAAGTGCCTACGAATGGTCGAAAGTTTATCCGGCTTTTGCCGCCGACTATCGAGTTTTAGCACCGGATTTAATCGGCTGGGGGCGATCGGAACATCCGCCTAGAAATTATAAGGTCGATGATTATATCACAACTTTGATTGAATTTATCGAAAAAACTTGTGGGAGTCCGACAGATGTGATAGCTTCTTCGCTGACTGGCGCGATCGCGATTCGAGCTGCGATCGTCAGGCCCGACCTTTTCAAGTCCCTGATTTTGACCACACCCAGCGGCTTGTCCGACTTCGGAACAGATTACACCAAAAGTTTATTCGCTCAAATAGTCAGCACACCAATTTTAGACCGCTTGCTCTACAGTACCGGAATTGCCACCGATGGAGGCATCCGCAATTTCCTAGAACAACGACAATTTGCCGATCCGCGCCGAGTTTACCAAGAAATCGTAGATGCTTATCTACAATCCGCCTTAGAACCAAATGCAGAATATGCCGCTCTTTCTTTTGTGAGAGGAGATTTATCCTTCGATTTGTCGCTATACATCACTCAGCTAACAACGCCTACAGCAATTATTTGGGGAGAAAAGTCACAATTTACCACTCCTGCGATCGGTCAGCGATTGGCAAATCTGAACCCTGAAGCAATCAAAGTCTTTCAACTTTTGGAAAATGTAGGATTAACACCGCATCTAGAAATTCCCGCTGTCACCATTGGCTTAATTCGGCAATACTTAAACCTACTATCGGAAGGGCAAAAAAGTTAATTGGTTATTGGTTATTAGTTATTGGTTATTGGTTATTGGTTATTGGTTAGTTGCTAACAATGCCCAATGCCCAATTCCCAATGCCCAATGCCCAATTCCCAATTACCAATTCCCAATTCCCAATTCCCAATTCCCAATTCCCAATTACTCTTTGACACGAACATCAATGACACTGGCATTGAAAATATACTTCTTGCCTTCAAGTTCTAACGTAGTACCAATTTTAACTTTCGTATTACCCAAAACCGGGCCATTTTCAGTAACTTGACCTTTACCTTCCAAGGTAAACATCATATTTCTACTGAAGGATTCTTCTTCTCTGGGGTCGGGTAAAGCTTTTAACGTACCATCAGGCTGAGTAACAGCTAAGGTTCTAGTCAGAGTTTTGACAGATTTGATCATAATCTGACCAGAGGGTTGATTGCGGATAATCACATTGATTTTATCGCCTGCTTTGAATAACTCTTGAAAGTTCGTCCCTTTGAGACCGATCGCAATAGCATCGATTTCTACCACTTTGACACCCGCGCCGCCGACTTGGGCCACGGAACCGCCAGAAGTACCAGGAAAGAAGAAAATTCCGACTGCAACTAGCAGAATGATCAGAGCAGCGCCTAGGTCTAAGATACTAAGTTTACCAAACAGGCGACCTTGTGAATCCAGCATTTTCATAAAAGTATTTGGGAGTTTGAAGTATGTCTACAAGCCAAAAGATATTACCATGCTCGATGCTAAAAATCCGCAAGACTTGCAGACTGAAGGTCGAAGAGGACACAGCCATGCCGTTTTCTTACCCCGACTAATTGTATCGAAACGGACTGCCCTCTCCAGATGGTTCAACTTTTTACAAGTTTTGAAGTCTCTTTACCAACTCATAAAAAGGTTCCCAATTATCCTCAATAGCTATCTGCTCCCAAACCGCCTCAATCGTCGGTCTCAACAGCGATTGTTCAGGATTATATTGACGTAATCTATCCGCCATTTTATCCAGATCATCCGCAGACAAAGTTTGCAAAACGTGACAATAAAACTCTCGCCAATGTGCGATCAAATCTGTAGGTTCCGCCTCACTAAAGATTTTACTCGCATCATCTCGCCAAGTTTTATCGAACTGTTTTCGCAGCTCAAAAAAGAAACCTTGATAATCGACTTGAGACTCCGCCAGCAATTTAATTGTCAACTTCAACAACTCATCAGCATCTGCCTCTGGCAAATCCTCAAATCCCAACCTGTTCAGCATCAACTGCCGATAAGTTGTATTATAATATTCGCCAAACTTGACCAAAGCAGCATCCATATCAGCTTGAGGAATTACCGCTGCTAGCGGTTTCTGAAGCTTCTCTAAATTCCCCTTACAAATAAACGGTTGATTCCCATAACAATAAAGACCATAATGGTCAAAATAAGCCGCTGTAAACTTAGGATCATAAGTTGGGATAAAAGCGAAAGGCCCGTAATCAAAACTTTCTCCAGTAATCGACATATTATCAGTATTCAGCACAGCATGACAAAATCCTGCCGCCATCCACTGAGCCACTAATTCCGCCACTTTCTTAACTAATTCAGCATAGAACAGTGAATATTTCTCAGATTGGGAAATATTCTTATTTTCAGATTCTAAATGCAATTCAGGATAGTAATATTCAATCACAAAATCCAAAAGTTTTGTAATTAAATCTGGGCGACGTAAGTAATGTAACCTTTCAAAAGTACCAAACCGGATGTGAGAATGGCTAAAACGCACCATTACAGACGATCGCGTTGGAGAAGGTTCATCGCCCCGCCACAAAGCATCCCCAGTTTCCACTAAACTAAAACAGCGAGATGTGCGAACACCCAATCGGTGCAAAGCTTCAGCCGCCAAAACCTCCCTAACTCCCCCTTTGAGAGTGAGTCTACCATCAGCAGACCGCGAATAGGGAGTGCGGCCAGAACCTTTTGTGCCAAAGTCATAAAGTCTGCCATCAGTACCCCGAACTTGACCGTATAAAAAGCCTCTACCGTCGCCTAAATTTGGGTTATATTCATTGAATTGATAGCCATGGTAGCGGAGTGCAAGGAAAGGACGAACACAGTGAAATTCACCGAATGCTTGGGTGAAATGTTCGTCGGTTACTTGGGCTGGATCTAAACCCAATTTTGGCAATAATTGGTCGTTACGGAAGCGGAGAATGTGCTGCGGAAAATCAGCCGCCGGGACTTCATCAAAGTAGTCGCTACCCAGGGATTCGAGGGCGGGTTCGTAGTTGAGAGAAAGTAAGGGATTTGACATTGTTGTATTTGAGTGTTGACTGTTGACTGTGAATTGAACAACTGAAAATAAAATGTAGATAGTGTAGGTTGGGTAGAGCGATAGCGAAACCCAACTCTTCTAAAATAAAGTGTTGGGTTTCGCTGACGCTCTACCCAACCTACGAAATCTGAGTCCGCGAAGGCGGACTTCGTTTGTGTAGACGCGGTTTTAACCGCCGATTCCTTCCAAAGTTGCGACTAATTTGAGATTATACTCATATTCAAAAGCAGGCTTTTTATAATCCAAACTCCAAAGTTCGAGAGCGCAGTCATCACCGGGATTTACTGGTTTTAGATGCAAGTGAAACTCTCGAACTTCCGGGCGATGTTCGCATTTGAAATGGGCGATCGCACCAATTTGCCGTCTATCCAAAGCCACAGCCAGTCTAAGTAACGGATGCAATTTACTAACCACTTCCCGGTACTTCTTCGGAAGGATTACAAAATTGTCGTGCTTTTTCTTAGGAGGATTTTTTCGGTGGTAGCGAGATAAATTAGCAATTACTTCAATCTCGGTTTCAGTATATCCCAATAACTCACCATTCCGAATTAAATAGTAAGAATGCTTGTGGTGCGCCGAATGACTGACATACAAACCGCAGTTGTGTAAAATTGCCGCCGCCCACAATAATTCCCGTTCTTCCGTTCCCCAATAATGCAAAATTCCTTGAGTTTGGTCAAACAAATTCAGAGCAAAATCTGCAATTTTTTGGCTATGTTCTAAATTAACTTGATATTTTTCTGCCATGTGCAGAACACTGCGCTGGCGAATTGAACCTTGGTAGCGCAAACGGTTTTCAATTAAACCGCGAGACAGCATCCAGTCAACAATTACGCCTTCTCTCAAAGATCGATCGCACACAGTGAGAAATTCCATCCCCAATAGCGCCATCGCTTCCTGCAAAATCAAAGCGCCAGCCAGAATAATTTCTGCCCGCTTGTCCGACATTCCCGGAATTGCTAACCTTTCGGCATAAGAAATTTTGCGAAAACGATTGACTAAATCACGCAAATCTTTTAAACTTAATTGATATCCTGCCAGCGGACTGGGAACTGTTCCCAACTTTTCGCGAGCGTTAATTGCAGCTAAAGTTTCGATGGTTCCAGCAGTACCAATTAAACGGAGAGTTTCACCAGCCTTGAATTGAGCGCGCAATTCGTCGATCGGTCTTTCCAGTGCAATCCGAATATAAGCTTGCAAATAGGCAAACTCCTCCTTGCTAATCGGGTCAGTTTTGACAAATTCTCCAGTCAGGCGAACCGCACCAATTTTGGTACTCGTGAGACATCGAGGTTCTGCACTATCTCCTAAAATTAATTCAGTAGAACCGCCCCCAATGTCAATAATTACTTGAGATTGATTGTTGAATTCCATCCCCGAAAGCACGCCGAGATAAATCCTCCGCGCTTCTTCTTGACCGGAAATCAAGCTAACATTTAGGTCTAATTCATCAGTAACTCGTTTGAGAAAATCCCGACCATTTGGGGCTTCTCGAACAGCACTGGTAGCCACAGCGATTACTTGTTCAGCATTGAAAGTTTTAGCAATACCCTGAAAACGGCGCAAAGTGGCGATCGCCCTTTCCATCACTTCAGACTTCAAACACCCTGTTTTTGTCTCACAATCACCCAATCGAACCGTATCTTTTTCTCTAGCAATAATCGTAAACGCAGGCAATTTCGGGTCGATCCGCGCCACCACCATGTGAAAGGAGTTAGTACCCATATCAATGGCAGCAATAATACGATTTGACTCCGCAGCAGCAAGTGAATTAACCATAGGAGTGTATCAGGGTTGACAGATATTTATGATTATTTCACGAATTCACTTAGGCATCATATAATATTAAAAATTAAAAACCTAAAATTAAAATGCTTACCGAGCCCGATCGCCAATCTGAATCTACATTACTTACTATCATCCGGCTTTTGAGATGGGACAAGCCAGCAGGAAGGCTAATTTTAATGATTCCCGCCCTGTGGGCCGTTTTTTTGGCCACTCACGGTACGCCACCGATAGCATTGGTGGGTGTGATTGTGTTGGGCACCTTAGCCACGAGTGCGGCGGGATGCGTGATCAATGACTTGTGGGATCGCGATATTGACCCGGAAGTCGAAAGAACTCGATCGCGCCCCCTAGCATCCCGCGCCCTGAAAGTGCAAACTGCGATCGGAGTTGCATTAATTTCCTTTGCTTGCGCCGCCATTCTCGCTTTTTATCTCAATCCATTAAGTTTCTGGCTGTGTGTCGCCGCCGTACCAGTAATTATCTGCTATCCCCTAGCCAAAAGATTCTTTCCAGTCCCGCAATTAGTATTATCAATTGCCTGGGGATTTGCAGTTTTAATTAGTTGGAGTGCCGCCGTTGGGAAACTAGAATTAGCGACTTGGTTGCTGTGGGGCGCAGTCGTGGTGTGGACGATGGGATTTGATACAGTTTATGCGATGAGCGATCGGGAAGATGACTTGCGTTTAGGTGTGAATTCTAGCGCTATCTTTTTTGGGGATTATGCGGCTAATGCTGTGGGGTTTTTCTTTGTTGGTACTGTGGCTTTGTTAGCAGCAATGGGGATTAATTTACAGTTGCATATTGGTTTTTGGATGGCAATTTGTGGCGCGGCGATTCTGTGGTTTTTGCAATACAGTCAACTGCGAAAAGCGGATATTCCGAATCCTGTTTACGGTCAAATCTTTCGTCAAAATGTTTGGGTGGGATTTGTGATATTGGCGGGGATGATTGTTGGGGAAATTTTATGATTCAAAAAATTCGTGAAGCTATTGGATTATTCGCCTCAAACTTTGTGCTGTTTAGTTTAATAGTGCTGACAGTATGGTTGCCGGGGTCAATTCTGTTGATCTATTTGCGCCTGTACGTTTTTCCAGGGATGACTGGCGGAGACGAGTTGCGTATGACATTGCAAGAAGTTCGAGTGTCACAATTCATAGAAGGATCATTTGGTACAATTTACGTTGGTGCATTAATTCATGCACTTGCTCAGTTGAAGCTGGGACTTCATCCAACTTATCGTGAGTCCATGAACCACGCAGGACAAAAATGTTTTAAGCTGTTCAAAACTCGTTTTGTCACCGGATTTATTGTGATAGGTGGTTTAATTCTTTTTATCGTTCCAGGTATTGTCTTCGCATTGCGCTATGCACTAATTGATGCCGTTGTGTTGCTGGAAGATGTAGAAGGGCCGAAGGCTCGAAAACTTAGTGTGAATTTAACTGAAGGGAAAAGATGGAAGATATTTTGGACAATGATTTGGACCTATATTGGATTGTTTATTACCTTGATGAGTGTGTCTTTTATTTTGTATCTACCGCTATCATTGATTGGACAACAGGATAACTTTGGAGTCGAATTAATCTACCAGTGTCTTGCGAGTATTCTTTCTGCATTGCCCATCATAGTTTTGTTTTTGTTCTACTGGGATGCAAAAAGTCAGCAGCCGGTTGTCTAGGTAAATCTTATTTATAACGGTTCCCGCTATTATGAGGTACATTCAATATCCCCGTAGGGACACGGCAGTGCCCATTGGTGTCAACTTAACGTCAAACCCTCTCAGAGACTGTTGTTTGACGACTAAGTCCAGATCCCCCCTAGCCCCCCTTAAGAAGGGGGGGACAGGAGTCTTCTCAAAGTCCCCCTTCTTAAGGGGGATTTAGGGGGATCTAGACTTAGGGAAAAACGAGATTTATCAAGGCTTTTAGGCTTAAGTTGACACCTATGGGCAGTGCCGTGTTCCTACAGAAGCTCGTACCTACATACCTGAAAAGTGCTGTATAACAGCTTATCTCCTACGAGGCGATCGCACCTTCTACATAAAGTTATATTACAAAAACAGAAACTTCGCATAAAAACTCCGGCGCACTCCAGATAAATAAGTAGCGGCGGAAGTTTAGCGAGTTTGACCCACACCCTATGTGAAGTTATATTACAAACCGCATAAAAACTCCGACGCACTCCAGATAAATCAATATCAGCCCAAATTATTGGATTAATCAAGGTGCACCATGTCTAATATATCGATCGGCAATTTAAACGACAACTATTTCTCGATCGACTTCGCCGGTAAAACTGACCCCACAGATACCTATCGTTTTAATCGGTTAAATCCCGGTAGCTTTCGAGTCACTGCTGAAGGATTTAGTTCCATTGTCGGGATGCAGCTTCTCGACACTCAGGGAAAAGTCGTCAAAGACATCGAAACCAACGGCACGAATTCAGGCACTTTTAGCATCGATAATTTGGGTGCAACTAATTATGCACTCAAAATCTCTGCACCTTCGCGCGATACGAATTATCAAGTTAGTTTAACTCCTGACGGGAAAGTCGATCCGCTGACAGGTTTAGGCGTTACTTCTGGTTTCTTCACTCCCGATTCAACCGGTCAAGTTGGCTTTGACTGGCTGCACGATGGCGGCAATTATCAAGGCGAAGTTGCGATTTTCAGCGTACAAGGTATGGAGAAATTCACCCCTGGCTCTCAGGAATTTATCAAAGAAGTGGCAAGACGAGCTCTGACCAATTCTACCTTTGGTCATGTCGTAATTTCGGACTCGATAGAGGGTGCAAATCCCCTATTTAATGGCGGTTTAGGAGAGGGAAATTATAACGAAGGGCAGTACAGCGGCGCGAAAACATTTGGGATGAAACCGGGAGAGGCTTTTGCGGTGATGTTGGTGCCGAATGGTACTGTGCGAGATGTCTTTAATAATCCCGGTGCCGACGGTGACAAACGTCCGCTGCTGTCATTATCTAGCCTTAATCCAAATGATGCTTTTTTGTACGGCCAAATAGCAGATGTTACTGGCAATGGCAAGGCATTTGCGATGGAAGATCAGCGCGTCGATCAAGGTTCTGATAAAGATTACAACGATTTGGTTTTCAATTTAACAGGTGCGACGGGCAAAGCAGTGGCGATCGATAAAGTTATCGATCCAAAGAAGGATTGGACTAAACTTGATGGTGGTAAGAAATTGATTGATTATGCCCAATCAAAGCTGCCAGTAGTTGTAACACCACCTGTTGTAACACCACCGGTTGTAGTAACACCACCAGTTGTAGTAACACCACCAGTTGTAGTAACGCCACCAGTTGTAGTAACGCCACCGGTATTTGCAACTCCGCCTGTTGTAGTAACACCACCTGTTGCAGTAACTCCACCAATTGAAACAAAACTACCTGTAGTTGTAACTCCGGTTGTTGAAACAAAACCACCAGTTGTTGTAACTCCGGTTGTTGAAACAAAACCACCAGTTGCTATAACTCCGGCTGTTGAAACAAAACCACCAGTTGCTATAACTCCGGCTGTTGAAACAAAACCACCAGT
>JAYSVM010000185.1:0-3558 GCA_043718495.1 Oscillatoriales bacterium
TTTTACTCACCAAATCTATCTATTTAACAATTATTTACAAAATGTAGAAATTAAAGCCGTCCTATAAGGACGGGGCTTTAAACCCAATTTCTTGGTAAATTGGCATACAATCTCCAACTTCAAATTTCCCCACCCTCAGTTAAGCCCCTTCCTAGCCCAGTCCCCCACCCAAAAAATCACATTAAAATCCACCTTAACTAAGTTGTCAATTCTCTCCAAATCACTCAAAATTAAAATAAGAAATAAAAAGTAATATTTATCTAAATTCTCACAGAAGAATTAACCCCTAGATGAGAGCCACCCATCCTATAGACTTGCTACCGCCGGGCGCAATTGCAAAAACTCCCCCTGCTTCCCTTCTCAGTCCGCTATTCAACCGCTTACACCCCAGTCCCGAAACCCTTCTACTCATCCTTTCCCTCGTCATCGGCGGATTCACGGGTGCGGGTGTCGTCACATTTCACTATTTAATTCACTTCATCCACACCCTGATGCTCGAAGACTTCATGGGGGTAATTTCCTCTTGGGGCCCTTGGACACTAGCCTGTATTCCGACTCTTGGCGGAGTCGTCATCGGGTTAATGCGCTGGCGGTTTCAAGATTTTGGTCCCAATATGTCTTCGTTGATTGCAGCTACTCGTGGCTTACAAGAACTTTCACCACTCAAACCCATCACTAAAATGGTAGCGGCCTCAGTTTCCCTTGGCACCGGCGCATCCCTGGGCCCAGAAGCCCCTAGCGTGGAAATTGGTGCCAATTTGGGAATGCTGCTGGCTCAAGTTTTGCAACTTTCCCCAGAAAGGCAGCGCCTGCTGCTAGGTGCTGGTGCTGCCGCAGGTTTATCTGCCGGCTTCAATGCTCCCATCGCCGGAGTATTCTTTGCATTAGAAGTTGTGCTTGGTAGCACTTTTGCCACTTCCTCAGTCAGTGTTGTTTTGCTAGCAGCCGTAGTTTCGGCACTTGTCGCTCAAATTTGTTTGGGAGCTCAGCCTGCTTTTGCTTTGCCAATTTACGATGTGCGTAGTCCCTTGGAATTGCCTTTTTATATGGGATTGGGGCTGTTGGCTAGCGTAGTATCCCTAGCCTACACTGAGGCAATTCAATTGGCAGAGCGGTGTTTTCAAGGAAAAGTCCTAGGATTTAGTTGGTTGGGACGATTACCACGGCCGATTCACCCGATTATCGGTGGTGCTTGCGTCGGTTTAGTAGCTTTGGTACTACCTCAAGTTTTGGGTGTCGGCTATGAAACTGTTCAAGCCATGCTTCAAGATGTTGAGTTTTCTTTGCCTTTGTTGTTGTTGTTATTATTCGTGAAATTGGCGGTGACAGCAATCAGTCTTGGTAGTGGTTTGGTGGGTGGTATTTTTGCTCCGGCGATGTTTTTGGGTGCTTCCCTGGGTTCGGCTTATGGCATTTTTTTGACTATGATACCGGCTCTGGGGGATCATGTTGCCGGCCCTCCTGCCTATGCAATGGTGGGAATGGCTGCTGTGCTTGCGGGTAGTGCTAGAGCGCCGCTGACAGCAATTCTGTTGATGTTTGAATTGACTAGAGATTACCGGATTGTTTTGCCTTTGATGGCGGCTGTCGGATTGAGTGTTTGGCTGGTGGAGTGTGTTAATCGTCGATCGCAAGCCCACAGTCTCAACCTTCAGCAAATGGGTGTGGATGTGGCCCTCAATACGCCGATTAAGGCAAGGGAACAGTTGCAGGATTGGGAAGATGTTTTGGGCGATCGCATTGTGACTGAACTGATTTCTTGCCAAATCCCGATCGATGAGGAACACAGGGGCGATGATCCTGTACTGGCGATCGCGAATGCACACTTGCCGGAAAATGTCAAACCATTATCTGAAACAAAATCAGCAGTTTGACTGAGATAAAATATTAATGTAACCTCTACCTACCAAATTAAAGCCATGATATTTATCAACCCAAAAACAGATTACGCCTTCAAAAAAATCTTCGGCTCCTCAGAAAGCAAAGAAATTCTAATTAGCTTTCTCAACGCCTTAATTTATGACAGCAACCCCACCATCGAAGACTTAGAAATAATCAATCCGAATCTGCCACCCAAACTAGAAGGTTTAAAAGATACCTATCTAGATGTGAAAGCCAAGCTCAAGGACGGCACTTTGGTCATTATTGAAATGCAGGTAATCAACGTCCAGTTTTTTGGAAAAAGAGTTTTTTATAATGCAGCAAAGACCTATGCTTTTCAATTGGAAGCAGCCCAAGGATATCGAATGTTGAAGCCAGTTATTGCTTTGACAATCATTGATTTTGAAATGTTTCCTGAAACTGAAGAATTTATTTCGAGATTTGTGTTCAAAGAAGTAGATAAAAACTTTACTTATCGGGAAAACGATCTGGATTTAGTATTTGTAGAGTTGCCGAAATTTACTAAAAAATTGGAGGAACTTGAAACCATAGCAGATAAATGGATTTATTTCATGAAAAATGCGAGAAGTCTGACAGAAGTTCCAGAAACAATGGATAGGGTACCGGAAATACATCAAGCTTTTGATATTGCCAATCAAGTCAAGTTGACTCGCGAAGAACTGGAAGATTTGGACAAAATAGAACAGTTTATTCATGACCAACAGGGGGTGGCTCTTAAGGCGATTCAGGAAGGCATAGAACAGGGCATAGAACAGGGCATAGAACAAGGAAGAGAGGAAGGAAGAGAGGAAGGAAGAGAGGAAGGGATGCGAGAAAAGGCGATCGCGATCGCCCGACAATTACTCTCACAGCTAGATAATGCCACGATCGCGCAAGTTACCGGGCTTAGTGTTGAGGATGTCCAGAATTTGCGATCGGGTGATTCATAGTTTAAAATCGGCGATCAACTCAATGGCCGATCGCCACCATCGACCCTTCCACATCGCAGACAGTGGCACTACCCTCAAATTTCGTCTAAAATAATCAAAAATTATCAACCAGCCCAGAGGCGCTTAGGTGACTTCTAACGAGGGAACAGCACAAAACCAAAGTCAGAAAATGCCAGGAAAAGCCCCCTTGGGTTCTAGTTACTACAGCTTGTTAGGGCTGCATCCTTCTGCATCATCGATCGCAATTAGGCGATCGTACCGCGAACTCAGCAAACTCTATCATCCCGATACCACCGACTTGCCAACCGCAATCGCTACCGCCAAGTTTCAGCAGCTTAACAACGCCTACGCTACCCTCAGCAACCCAGAACGTCGTCTCGCCTACGACCTCAGAATAGGCTATTCTCGCATGAACGTGATTCAGCAGCCCCCAGATTTCAACACCCCAGTTTCCCAATCACGGGCAAAAAACTCCAACTCGGCTTACCTCGATCCCACGGATCGGCCACTTTCTCCCGGAGAAATATTCGCCCTATTTATCATGGCATCTACCTTAATCGGATGTTTGATGCTGGCGATCGCGATCGGGCTAATTCGTGGTAATTGACAAGTGAACTACCTGCACCAATCGCAAAGCGGTATGGTCTAGGCTTCCCAATTCATCGGGAATCGCCACTAGAACTCCGTAATTCTGTTGGACTTACATTCCCTCCAAGGGCAGGAGTCC
>JAYSVM010000186.1:0-11011 GCA_043718495.1 Oscillatoriales bacterium
CGCTCGATTGAGGTCTTGTCCTGGACAAAGGCCGTGATCACCTCGTTCAGGTCCTGCGTGCAAACGCGCTGGGCGAACTCGCTCTTGGGTTCTGCCAAGCCTTTGATCTCGATCTGGAACTTGCCACTGGTGGGATTAAAGCCGACGTTGCATTTGGTCGGATCATAGCCCGCGTCACCATAGTCAAACCCGGGTTCGGCAGTGCTGGCCACCGTCTTGGGCTTGAACTCAAACCTCGGGGCCAGAACCTGTTCCATCAGCAGGCTGGCGGCAATCGCCTTGAGGGTGTCGTTCACGGCCTCAGTCACCATCCCTTCTGAGGCGTCGGGTTCGGCGATCAGGTTCGTGAAGCGCGCTGTCACTTTGCCAGGCGCGTCACGCGTGGCGCGGCCGATAATCTGCACCACCTCGGTCAGGCTGGCCCGATAGCCGACGGTCAGGGCGTGTTCGCACCAGATCCAGTCGAAGCCCTCCTTCGCCATGCCCAGCGCGATGATGATGTCCACATGGTCCCGGTTACCCTTCTGCGTCGGGTCTTTCAGCGCCGCCGACACCATCTCTCGCTTCGTCGGATCGTCGTCCACCAGGTCGGCTATTTTGAGAATCTTTCCGTCGGCGGTTTTCACGAGTTGGAAACCCGTCTTCGGATCGGCACCCTGCCAGTCGCCCAGTTCCTCGATGATGTGCTCCACCTCGCGGATTTTGTCCTTCGTGCTTTCGCGGGAATTGACGTTGGGAATGTGCAGAATAGTTTTTTCTTTGGGGTTGAGCACCCGCACGATTTCGTCGGTGTAGCTACCCGCATAGAAGTAGTAACCAATGTCGAGTTGCTTCAGGTATTGGTAGCCGTTGAGCTGTTCGTAATAAGTGTAGGTTACAGTGTCGAATCGGGATTCGTCTTCGGGGTGCAACACGGCTTCGGCATCGCCCCGAAAATAGGATCCCGTCATCGCTATGATATGGGTTTTGTTGCGGGCCATGAGTTGGCGGACTCGATCGCCCAATTTGTTGTCTGGGTTGGCAGAAACATGGTGAAATTCATCTATTGCGATCAGGCGATCGTCTAAAACTTCGATACCAAACTTATCTACAGCAAAACGGAATGTGGCGTGAGTACAAATCAGAATCTTGGCATCGCTGGCTAGAAACTTCTGCACTGCATCCACTTTGCCGCCGTCGTTTCCCGGCGCATTGCAGAGATTCCATTTGGGTTCCACTTGCCAATCAGCCCAAAAGCCAAACTGAGTCAGCGGCTCATCATAGAAGCTGGAGCCGATCGCCTTTTCGGGCACTACAATAATGGCTTGCTTGAGGTTCTGGTTCTCTAGTTTGTCCAGGGCGATGAACATCAGTGCGCGACTTTTGCCAGAGGCGGGGGGCGATTTGATCAGGAGATATTGTTCGCCGCGCTTCTGGTAGGCGCGTTCTTGCATCGGGCGCATCCCCAGGGCGTTAGGGCGACAAGAAGTGCCATCCTGGGCGTAGGTGACGGAAACTGAGGGAATCGCGATCGGCTTGCTCATCGGTTGAAACTCTATTTGCGTTTAAGCACTGAAGTCTTTGACCCATAAGCATTTTAAAGCTTTGAGTCTGCGTTATGTGGATTTGCTTTTAAGCACTTTCAAGAAAGCCAACCTGCCTCATGCAACCGCTGCCATGCTAAGCGAATATGACGGGGTTCAAACATACGTTTGCGGGGATTCCAGTCATGCACCTTGGTTATGGCTGCTTCTACGGTGGCTGCTTGTTCGCGGGTAGCAACCCAATGCACTGTTGATAACAATTCCATCCCGAAAGTTGTCTCAAATCCTTTGATGAGATCGGCAACACGGTCAAACCGTTTCCGAGTTGCGACTTGGGCGGTTAGAAATATTTCAGCTTGCTCAGAGGCATGGGGCTTCAATTCCAAGGGTTTATCGGGTCGATCTTCTGCGTCTCCATAGCCACTGATAAAGTAACCCTCAATTAGATTGAACACATGACGCAAATTTTCCGCGTAAGGGCCATAGGGTGCTTTTTGGTAATTTAGCCGCAGCGGTTCACCCGCTTCTTGCATAAAGTACATCAGTTTATGGACTTCTAGAAGCGTAACCGTAGGATCCATGACGGCGGCGAGATAGCGGCGCATGAGTCCGAGCAAAGCCGCTCGTCCAGCCGTCATGCTGGGCACCTTATCCTGTCGCACCATTACAGCAGCTTGGGGTGCTCCAACGGGTTCAAACAGCAGGACATTGACCTCTGGTACAGCCTGGAAAGCTTCTGTAATTAGGGGTTTCACGTTTTCCCAGTTCAGCCCACCCAAACCGCAGCCCAAGGGCGGAATGGCGATCGAGCGAATTTGCTGTTGCAAGACGAGGGCGATTAAGTCTGTCAGCCCTGCTTGAATGTCCTCAATGCGACTGTTGCTTTTCCAATGGCGCTTGGTGGGGAAGTTGATGATGAAGCGGGGGTTATAGAGGCGATCGAGGTGGTAGACGAACATTTTGCCCGGTTGTACTTGATCCGCTTTGCAAGCAACTTCATAGGCTTTGAAATTTGCTGGAAAGGCTTTCTTGAATTGGAGTGCAACGCCACGTCCCATGATGCCAACACAATTGACTGTGTTGACCAATGCTTCAGCATCAGCTTTGAGGATATCACCTTGAGTCAGCTTAATCATGGTTGAACGTCTCCTATCAGAAGTACCAGCTTGGCTCGATCGCGATGATGGGTTGATGGTCAGCGATCGCCAAAGTTGTCCTAGCTATTGTGGCGATCGTACTATCTATTGTCCCAACTTTCTCGATCAGTTTCCACGGAAAGACATCAAACATCAAAAACTCGGCTTGCTTGCCTTCTTTGATTTTGGCATCCCGGAAGTCTTTAGCGGTAACGGCATCCCAGTCAATTTCCCTAAGTTGAGCAGGATCTTTGTAGAAGCGGGTGAGGTAGGAACCTGCATTGCCACTGGTGAAAGCCCAAGGGACTGCATTTAAATTTGCCCAGGTGATGACTTGTTGAAAATCTGCTTGCAGGTGGAGCATCGGCTGCTGTCCGCCTCGGTAACTGACCTCTGGATGATTTCCCATGCGTAGTATGTAGAGCATGATCGATCGCGGGCAAAAGTAAAAGGGCGCGTACTGACCAACCGTAGTTCCGGGATGACATACCACTTCGATTTCTTCGAGGCGGCGCTGCTTGATGGTGGACATTCCAACTAATGAGCAGGATAGGCCACTGGCAATGCGTTGGGCATCAGAAACTATCCCCATGCCAGTTGCGATGCTGGGGAGATTGTCTACATGAGTGATGTGATAAATCTTGGGGTTAGAGGGTGCTGATGTCATGCCACATTATCCTTTACGTTTGGCAGACTTTTTTGGGAGCGGTTGCTGACTGGTCATTTTTGTATACAATTCAAACAGTTTTTCGAGGCGTTCGGTGTCGTTTTTGAAGCGGCGACCAATGTAGATTCGTTCCAGGATTTCGTCATTGCGATCGTGCGCTTCCCGAACCAAAGGAAATTCGGTATCCATGCGATCGCGATCGTACATATCGGCGATCGTGGCGGGGAAATATTGTTCGCGGGCTAGCAGGATTTCTTCGGCGCAGCGGGTGAGATCGGCTTTGTTTTTGTCTGTGAGGGTGGGGACGGGGAAAGTGTTCCACACCAATGTGCCCGAATACCGATAGTCATCTTTGATTCGTCCCGCGATGGTGTCAACCCAAGTCATGTGGAGACTAGATGACAATACCGCAAAATCTACAAGGTTGGCATCATAGATAGCCGAAGCCGAGTCAGCCATGATATAAAAATCACCTTTAACTAAACCCACGGTCAAGAAATGACGCTTCGCCGAAAAGTGACGAGGTATCAATATACCAATGCCGTCTGTGTGTGGAGCATACACAAATCGATGTGGCGAATCAGCATGATCGTTGGCCTGCTTTCCTTTACTCTTGGTTCGCAACGCTCTAACTTGTTCTATCCGCTCTTTTAACTCAGGAATGCTGAAAGCAAGGTTGATATTTTCGTCTGTAATCCAAAAACAGTATCTTGATGAAAAGTTAATAAAATCTTGTGCTCCGACATACTCACGGATAAGGTTCTTAGCTTCTGGATGGCGCGAAATGAATTCATCACGTTCAAATCGCTTTAGGATTAGATTGCCGCCATCCGTCGGCTGATTTCCTTTACTCATTCGAGACAAAGTATGGTTTTGAGTCGTTTGTTTCTGAACTATGTTCTCCGATCCCTGGACTAAGTAGGGGCCAATACAGCCGACTTCATAGACAATACCAGATGAAAATAGAAGTCGCTTTGTAGGTGCTTTTGTTGTGAGACCAAGTATTACACAGGTGACTGCCGCTTTGTTGCTGGCGAGATTACTCCACTGAAACGAAGTGTGGGCAAAGTGAATATGATTGTCTTGGTCATAGATAAGTGGCCAAAGCATGGCTACCTGCTCCCCTTGAGTAATCGAATTGGTTGTAACAAACGCGCTTGATGACGAAGTAATTCGATTGAACCGAGCAGCTTGGAGCATGAAGGCAGCAACATAATCTAGATCTTTATATTTCTTGAAAACGCTCGCAAAGACGAGGGCCATGTCGTCCTTTTGGTATGGCGTTTGATTAACACTTCCTTGATAAGGTGGATTCCCACAAATATAAGTTTCCCCTCCCTCATTCTCAAAATCAATCTCTGCCACTTCCCGCATCTCCCCAAACAAATCCAAATCCTCCCGCTGCACCTTCACCCCAGTACCATCTGCATCCCAAAGACTCAACCAATCCAACCGCAACGCATTCCCACAGGTAATCCAGTTATCATCCTTCAGCGGCAAAAACTCTGCCAGCGCCAACTTCGGCCCCCGATACATCACATCACATTGATACTCGGCAATAATCAACGCCAACCGCGCAATCTCACAGGAAAAGTGGCGGAGTTCAATTCCCCGAAAATTGGTTAGCGGAATCTCAGATTTGCGATCCGGTTCCCCTCGAAGACGATTAATCTCCCACTCAATTTCCCTCATATTCTTATAAGCAATTACCAAAAAATTCCCCGATCCACAAGCCGGATCGAACACCCGAATTCGCGCCATTCGTTGCCGCAAATTCAGCAACTTACGGGCATTATCTCCTGCTGCTTCCAACTGAGCGCGTAGATCATCGAGGAACAGCGGATTCAGCACCTTGAGGATATTCGGCACGCTCGTATAGTGCATCCCCAATGCACCGCGCTCCTCATCATCCGCCACCGCCTGAATCATCGAGCCGAAAATATCGGGATTAATCTTTGTCCAGTCCAGATTGCCAACATGAAGTAAATAAGAACGCGCAATCTTACTAAAACGCGGCACCTCCACTCCACCCGAAAACAGCCCCCCATTCACGTAGGGAAACACATCCGCCCAACTGCGAATCTTGGCTGCTTCCCGCGCTTTAGGGTTAGGGGGAGTACACATCGCCCGAAACAACTCCGACAGCACCTCATGAGTATTTGAAGAATCGATCGCGCTCATCTTCTGGACGGTTGCCGTAAACAAACCATCACTGTGAAAAATATTCGTATCCTCCGCAAAAAAGCAGAAAATCAGCCGCGCCATGAAGTGATTTAGCGCTTCCCGCTGCTCCGCCTTATCCCAGTCAGGATTATCCTTGAGCAGTTCCAGATACAAGCGGTTAAGGCGGCTAGTAGCCTTAATATCAAACGCATTTTCCCGAATCTGCCTAACCGTCGTAATCCCCGCCAACGCCAGGAAAAACCCAAAATGGTTGTGGAAATCGGGGTAATCGCAAGCGACTATCTCCCCATCAGCCACGTTTTCCGCCTCAAAACTTTTGCCATCGGTGGCCAGGATAAACTTAGCCTTATGCTTAGCAGTCGCCGCACTATCCCGCAAAGCCGTGAGAGTATTTGTCACCTCACCTTCCGCGCAAACTTTCAAATGAATATTGTTGCGCTGGAGTACACCGCCGAGATCCGATTGATTCGAGCCGCCGCTTTTGCTTTTGAGCTTCTTGAGGGTAGTTGACTTATTGCCAAAGGCTTCGAGGAAAGCAAAGGGGAACTCTTCGGAGTCAAAGGGCGATTCAGCAAGCCGGGAAACGGCTTCTTCGATTTCGACTGCATTCATAGTTGTAGGGTGCGTCAGTTGGGAAATTATGAATCACCACCAAAAGTATAATGCTGACGCACCTTTAGTTGTAGTTGTAGGGTGCGTCAGTTACGAAATTATGAATCACCACCAAAAGTATAATGCTGACGCACCTTAAGTTTTGTGTGGCGCGTCAGCTATTAGATTTTTAGTTTAAACCGAAAATAATTATAGCTGACGCACCCTACTAATAACTTACTTGACACTCCCCAGCCTGAAGGCGTGGGGATTCTTGGTTCAACCAGTCGATTTGCTCGTTGATGTCACCACCAACGAGTAGAGATCAGTCTGTCCCCAAGCGTTAATTTCGGCGTGTCCCGCCGTATTTAAATTGATTCGGGCCTGTTTCAATCCTTTAGCCAAAATGTTTTTTGCGGCATTATGATCGCGATCTAATATCGTACCGCAACCGCAAATATGGGTGCGAGTTGAAAGTGTTTTTTTGACATTATTGCCACAGCTTGAGCAGTCTTGAGATGTGTATTGAGGCGCAACAGCCATCACTGTTTTGTCATACACTTTCCCGAAATACTCTAACCATTGAGCAAATTGTGACCATGCTGCATCGCTAATCGATTTGGCAAGCTTATGGTTTTTCACCATATTTTTAATCTGAAGGTTCTCGTAGGCTACAAAATCGCTAGATTTTACCACGCACAACGCCGTTTTAATGGCGAAGTCTTTGCGCTGCCGACTGACTTTCAGATGCTTTCTTCCTAACTTATTAATCGCTTTCCTTCGATTGCTAGAACTTTTCTTTTTTTGAGAAATCCGCTTCTGCAATCTTTTTAAAGCTTTTTCACTTTTGCGGAGATAGCGAGGGTTTGCAACTGTTTCACCATCACTGTCAGTATAAAAGTGGTTCAATCCTACATCTATTCCAATCGCTTTATCAGTGAGAATCGACTCCTCTTTTCGTGACCAGTTGATACAAAATTGCGCGTAGTACCCATCGGCACGACGCACAACTCTGATTCGTTTGATCTCATCGGGTGCATAGAAATGCAAATCTCGATTGCCAATTAACTTAAACTTCCCAGCAGCAAAACCGTCTTTAAATGTTAGACATTTTTTGTCGGTAGAAAGCGACCAACCCGATGTTTTGTATTCGATTGAGCGAGTATGTTTCTTGAACTGCGGATATCCCTTTTTTCCTGGTTTCTTAGCTTTGCAATTAGCAAAGAAACGCTGGATCGCAAAAATGGCACGTTCAGCCGAGGCTTGACGTGCCATTGAGTTGAGTTTACCTGCCCATTCAAACTCATGAGCCATTATGGCGCATTGTTTGTACAGGTCAATCAGCTTAACTCCTTGATTTTCTGTCCAGTATTTAAGAGTTTTGTTTCGGACAAATTGAGCTGTGCGGATCATTTCGTCGATGACCCGATATTGCTGCGCTTTGCCTTTTAATTTAAACTCTAATGTGATCATTTAAACATCTTACTTTATTCGCCAATAACTTTACTCTCAATGTATGTATCCTTAATGATTCTTTACACTTTGTGAAATCAAAGCCGTCCTATAAGCACGGGGCTTTAAACCCAATTTTTCGGTAAATTACCTCGATCGATGTTTAAGAACCCCGACTTCTGCTTACTCTATTTATTCCACTTCATTTTTGCGACGTCTTAGATCAATTAATTTGGGTATGGCTTCCTGATCTAGCTCTACATGACCAATAATCCTTTCGGCTTCAAAATAAGCAGTGATCAAAGCATCAATATCATAGGATCCTATCCTGTACTTGTATACAGCGTGCTGTAGATATCGATAACCTTCTCTCATGTCACGCGCTTTCTTTTCCAACCTTAAAGCAGACATAGAAACCGTACAGAACGCTGCGACAAGAGCCATTATCTTAATCCAAATTGGATTTAATTCTCCTGCGAAGAAACCAATTGCTAGAGATGTTGTAACAGCAGTTAAAGTTATGAATACAGTCAAGCTTTGAAGTTGTGTTGCCCAGTTATTTAATTCCTTTAAAAAGGCACTAATTTCTTTTGTTACTTGCTCAATTTCTTCCATATTCATTTTGAAATTATCTTTTTTCATGACAAGGATTTAATACACTCACAAATCTTCAGCTAGATTTATCGAAGCACCCCATACAAGAAACCTTGAGCTTTTGCAGATTATTTACCGTGCTGCCGATAAATCTTATAATTGTCTCGCAGTTGCACTATAATACTTTTCCCGATCGACTGATCCGGAACATCTGCGGTTTAACTATGAACAGTCTGAACTCCTTTTGCTCAGCCTTGACTCAAAGAATAAACGACCCGATCGCCCTGTCGGTGAGTTGTAGGGTGCGTCAGTTGTGAAATTATGAATCACCACCAAAAGTACAATTCTGACGCACCTTTAGTTTTGTGGGGTGCGTCAGCTATTAAATTTATTGACTCCCGATCGCTAGGCTTTTCTGTGAATTCCTCCATGATAGTGCACGGATAAGCAGGGCGATCGCTGGGCGTTTAATTCATTGATTTACCATTCCTTGCAGACGGAAAATGGTAAAATGAAAATAAGGCGCTAGTTCTAGCTCTACCGTACCAGTCAACTACAACCTATACACAGCAAGGGTTAAAACAAAAAATGTCTCCCAAGACTCCGTTTTGTGGTCATTTTCGTTCACTCTTGATGTCTTTGACTTTGATTTGACTGTGGTTTGACCCCGATCGACAATAGTTTCAGTCTCATATCATAAAATGTCTCATATGTCAACAGTTAAATAGACTCAACTGAACACACCAGAAACAAGTTATCCGGGGAGTAGCCTTCAGAGGTTATCCTTAGTGATCGAGCTAGTTATTGAAATACTTGGATATGTTCGCAGCAACTTTATTTGATGTTCCCAGAAATTTAATGTTCTTGTTCGACGACGGCAGCGCGATCGACCTCCACAAAACCGTATTAGCGCAAGCAACAGGAATGGAAACAATGATTGCATCAGAAAATACGGTAACAATTGCCCTACTATTAATTGCTGTGGGAATCCTGGGTAGGGGTTTCTATCGCGCTAGACCTTTTGGGAAACTAGGAATTTTGGCTTGGTTGCAGTCAGTTGTGCTGATGAGTCCCTGGCTGTTATTCTTTGGTTTGTTCTCGGTTGGGATTTACCTAAATCTAGTGGCAGTGTTGTTGATGTTGGTGGCATCAACCGGATTATACATTTATCTGGGTCGGGAACTGCGATCGGCCGCCGGAGATTCAGCCTTGCGATCGCGCGATACTACTGAGGTAAAATCTGTAAGCGATCGCAATTCTGCCCCTGAGTCACCCACACCGCCCAAAGAACCAATTAAAACCCTAACATCGTCCCAGATAAATGATCAGTCACAAATAATTCCAGTTCCCGCTGAGGACTTAAAAGCAATTCAAGGTATCTTTGGCGTCGATACTTTCTTTGCCATAGAAACCATTCCCTATCAAGATGGCGTAATTTTAAAAGGAAATCTGCGGGGAGATCCAGAACAAGTACACTCGCGGTTGTCGGCCAGTTTACAAGCAAAATTGGGCGATCGCTACCGACTATTTTTAGTAGAAAATCAGGACGACAAGCCAGTAGTGATCGTTTTACCCAGCGAAAACGATCCGCAGCCAACTACCCTATCTCAAAAAATCCTAGCCGTGGTACTGCTACTAGCAACAATTGCTACTACATTAGAAACCAGTGGATTGTTACTAGGTTTTGACTTCTTGAGTTCGCCGACAAGATATTCAGAAGTGCTGCCGATCGCAACAGGAATTTGGGCGGTTTTGGGTTCTCGTGAAATTGCTCGCCGAGTTCTGGCAAGTCAGTACAATGTTCGCTTAAGTTGGCCATTTTTTATACCAACTTGGCAGATAGGTTCTTTTGGGGCGATCGACCGTTTTGAGTCACTCCTACCCAATCGCAAAGTGCTATTTGACATCTCCATCGCTGGCGAAGCCGCCGGGGGAATAATTGCTCTATCCATGCTGATAGTCGGTTTATTACTTTCTCACCCCGGCAGTTTATTTCAAATTCCCGCAGAATTGTTCAAGGCTTCAGTGTTGGTGGGAACTTTGTCAAAAGTAATTTTGGGTTCAGCTTTGCAGCAACCGTTGGTAGACGTTCATCCCCTAGTCGTTATCGGGTGGTTGGGTTTGGTCATAACGGCGATTAATTTGATGCCGGCGGGACAGTTGGATGGGGGTAGAATCGTGCAAGCAATCTACGGCCGGAAAACTGCTAATCTGGCGACTTTGGCGACCTTTGCAGTGCTAGCGATCGCTTCTTTAGTTAATCCTTTGGCTCTGTATTGGGCGATCGTAATTCTGATTTTACAACGAAATCTGGAACGGCCCACCCTCAACGAGCTAACTGAACCTGACGACGCTCGCGCGGCTTTGGGTTTGTTGGCTTTGTTTTTGATGATTGCTATACTATTGCCGTTGACTCCAGCTTTAGCTGGGCGTTTAGGCATTGGAAACTAATCATTAGGCAAGTTGCGACTAGCGTGCACTAAATCGCACCGATTCCGGTCAATAGACCTAATTGAAAAGGTTGCAATTTGTTTAAACTTAATTTATCAAGAAATTGGGTTAAAAACCCCGTGCTTATAGGACGGCTTTAATCCAAGTATAAATGATGAGTCGATTTCAACTTCGGGAATACAAAGAAGTGTGACAAATTTTTCAATTAAGTAGATTTTTAGTTTACCCTAAAACCAAGTGAACAAAAAATAGGAGGTGACTCAATCTTGCTCACGAACTATGTTTACAAACTTCGTCCGAATCCAACGCAAGATGCCAAAATGTCAAATTGGGTAGATATGTTAAGGAGCCACTACAATTGGTGTCTCAACGACAGAATCACTCAATACAACCAACAGTTTGTCCAAGGAAAT
>JAYSVM010000187.1:0-10979 GCA_043718495.1 Oscillatoriales bacterium
AAAGCGTACTAGGATACGAACAAGCTAGTTCGGGTATGCCCTACCCTATCTAACGAACGAACTAAATTATTTGTTCTCTGTTGACACTCCCCGGCGTGAACGCGCGGGGATTCTTGGTTCACAGACATACCTTAAAATTGTCCATCCTTTCGGCAATACTTAAACCAAAAACCCGTTCGATAGAACCTGTGTTTTGAGCCTAATTTGACCAATCCCAGAGGGCTTATCTCCCCAAGTGATAGAGAGTGTCCTCTCTTGTTTCCGTGTGCCCCACGGTACGTTTAATATTCAAGATTTTGGTTTTCTGGTCTGGGTTACGTTAGTTACCCTAGCTATGTTTTACGCGCGAGTTCGCCACCCACTAACTATTATTATTTCCCGACCAGTCGTTTGAGCTTGGTGTCTCATGTGTATCGGCGGTTATTCTACCTGTAGTATTACGCTATTGTACCACCTTGAACAAAAAATTTAGATCATTAAATCCGTCCTAAAAGGCAATGTACTGAGCGTAGCCGAAGTGACAGGGCTTTAGACCCAATTTTCTGGTAACTTTTAATCTTTAGTTTTAATTTCTAAAGAAAAGGATTCATATCATCAACTTCAGGTTCGGGAACCTTTGGTTTTTGTTTTGCTTGTAGATTTTGCTGTTTGTCGCTCTTTGGTTGTGGCCTTGGTTCTCGTTTTGGTTCTCGTTTTGGCTCCGGGGTTAATTCCAATGGTAGTTCCAGTGCCAATTCCGGCGGTAATTCGAGCGTTAATTCCGGCGGTATTTCCATGGTTGGTTCTGCGATCGTCACCAACTCTTCTGTCGGCAAGATGCTTTGATCGTCCGCTTCAACCTCATCTAATTCTGGCACTATTTCACTTTCAACCGCTGTTGAGGAAGTGGCTTCCCCGCTGCGAGCTTGCTCATAGACAGCAGTACCAAGCGAGTATAGCAGTTGCTTGAAAGATTCGATTTGGGCTTCTAGTTCTTGGCAGGTGATGTCGGGGTTTGCGATCGCGGCCCGCAAGGTAACAGATGCTGTTTGGGCTTCGGTCTTGAGGTCGTCGCCTAGCAATTGGGCGTTGGTTTTTAAGGTGACACCACAATTATAGACCAGGGTGTCGGCTTGATTTTTGAGTTCTACCAGTTGGGCGCGATCGAGGTCTTCATCGGCATAAAGTTCGGCTTCTTGTCGCATCCGCTCGACTTCGGTTTCGCTCAATCCGCCTGTATTTGAAATTTGGATGCTTTGTTCTTTGGAGGTTCCCTTGTCTTGAGCGGAAACTTTCAGAATGCCGTTAGCATCGATTTCAAAGGTAACTTCGATTTGAGGTATGCTGCGGGGGGCTGGGGGAATGCCTTTGAGCAGAAATTTGCCAAGACTTTTATTGTCTTTGACTAATGCCCGTTCGCCTTGAAGCGCGTGAATTTCTACTGAAGTTTGCCCATCGGCTGCCGTGCTGTACATTTGCGATCGGCTGGTGGGGATAGTTGTATTGCGTTCAATTACTTTGGTGAATACTCCGCCCAAGGTTTCGAGTCCCAGGGAAAGGGGAGTGACATCTAGTAACAGTAAATCTTTAACCTCGCCACCCAATACCCCAGCTTGAATTGCTGCGCCTACGGCTACAGCTTCGTCGGGATTAACTGATTTATCGGGAGACACTCCGCCAAAATATTTGCTAATTGCCTGTTGCACTGCCGGAATTCGGGTTGAGCCTCCTACTAAAATAATTCGGTCTATATTTTTTGGGGTCAAATTTGCGTCTTTGAGGGCTTGAGTCACGGGGTCGATCGTTGCTTGGACTAAATGAGCGACCAATTTTTCAAACTGAGCTTTGGAAAGTGGAGTTTCCAGATGCTTCGGCCCTTTTTCGTCTGAAGAGATGAACGGCAAATTGATTGAGGTCGATTCGGTGCTAGAAAGCTCTATTTTTGCTTTTTCGGCTGCTTCTCGAAGGCGTTGCAAGGCCATTTTGTCTTTTGAGAGGTCAGTGCCTTCTTGAGTGCGAAAAGCTTCTACCAGCCACTGCACGATGCAGTCGTCAAAGTCATCTCCTCCCAGATGATTATTGCCGGCAGTAGCGTTGACTTCAAAAATTCCGTCTCCTAGTTGCAGGATAGAAACGTCAAAGGTGCCGCCGCCGAGGTCAAATACCAGGATTTTTTGTTCTATGTGTTGTTTGTCCAAGCCGTAGGAAAGGGCGGCCGCGGTGGGTTCGTTGACGATCCGCAGAACTTCTAAACCTGCGATCGTACCAGCATCTTTAGTAGCTTGCCGTTGGGCATCGGTGAAGTAAGCTGGTACTGTAATCACTGCTTGGGTGACAGTTTGTCCCAAGTAAGCTTCAGCATCCTGCTTGAGCTTTTGGAGTACCATTGCTGAGATTTCTTGGGGGGTGTGAACCTTGTTCCGAATTTGGACGTTAACGGTATCATCTTTGCCTTTGATGCAGGTATAGGGAGTCCGGGACCTTTCGGCTTCTGTGTCGTCCCACCGCCGTCCGATAAATCGTTTGATGCTGTAGACAGTATTTACAGCATTAGTGACTGCTTGTCGTTTGGCCAGTTGACCTACTAAGCGATCGCCCCCTTTGCCAAATCCTACTATACTCGGAGTTGTGCGACCGCCCTCTGAATTGGCGATCACGACGGGTTTACCACCCTCTAACACGGCTACGCAACTGTTGGTTGTGCCTAAGTCGATGCCTATCACCTTTCCCATAGCGCCTCATAAAACTTCGTGGGATATTTACAAACCTGTTTCCAGCCCCCGAATTCTATTCGGGGGTCTATTACCGCCTGTACGACTTGAAGCGTTGAGGCTATCGATATTCTAGGGACGATCGCCCTGCAACGTTTCTGAGAGTTGAACTTACTCCATGCTTGACGTCCAAGAACGCAGTAGGTTTGATCCAGATTAATTTTCCGAACTATCGGGATTTTCATCTGAGGCTAGCACAGAGCTCCCAGGCGCTGCAACTTTAACTTTGGCGTGACGCAAGACGCGATCGCCCAGAGTATAGCCTCGTTCTAGTTCTTGGATGATTGTTCCTTCCTCATGTTCGTCAGTTGGTTCGCTGAGCAAAGCTTCGTGGAGGTTGGGGTCAAACTGTTCGCCTTCGGGGCGCATCGGAGAAACCCCGATTTGTTTGAGGCATTCTACCATTTGCTTGTAAACGCTTTGGTAGCTTTTGTGTATGTTCATTTCGCCGTCAGTTTGTGGCTTGATGTGCGATCGAGCCCGCTCAAAGTTGTCAATTACTGGCAACAGGGGTTTGATAATGACACATTTGGCCTGCAAATCTAACTCTTCTTTTTCCTTTTGGGTGCGCCTGCGGAAGTTCTCAAAATCTGCTGCTAAGCGCAAATTTTGATTTTTCAGCTCTTCTAACTGAGTTGAATAGCCTTGCAACTGAGCCTTTAAACCCTCTTTATCGTTTGTTGCTTGTGCGAGTTCTCTCTTTAGCAACTCCGTAACGTCAGCAGTGACGCTGGTGCTGGAACTGTCAGTGCCTGTTTCCCCGGAAGTGTTAGCTGCGGAGCGATCGACCTGAGAACTTTGATAAGCTTGAGCAAGTTCCAGCTCCCAATCGGGTGCTGCATTCGAGTTTGCTTCTGTTGGCGGCGAATTTTCGCTGACCATTGGTACACTCTCTGGGGTTTCCCCGGTTGAGCTATGATCTTGATGTTGCTGTTTTTCCTCGTCAATCATATATATATGCCCGACAGAACCCTATCAATTCTAGCAGATACATTTAACCCAGCAAATCCAGGACTAAGCCAGAATTAGCCGTTGCTCAGAGACCCAGCTTGGTACTGAGTCCATAATCTTTTTTCTGAGGTCATACTTGCCAATCTTTTCAGTTTTAAGAATAGCAATTGTGTTGAGACCACCTCCGATGTCTTTGAAGACTTTTATCATAGTCGAAACAGTCGCAGCATCCTGTAGTATTTGCTGATCGACAACTAGACCTGCTCCAAATCTGGGATAGTGACGATCGGGCGATCAACGTGATGATCGATCAAAATATATCTTAAAAGAGTGATCGAGACCTTTCTAAAAGCTATCATCGCAGAACAGCCAATGTTTAACCTTGCACGGAAATTAGTTGGAAATAGGGGCGCAAATGACTAACACATCCGATCGGCGTTTCTCCACATCTATAGTTATTACCGGCCCTTTTACTCCGGCTCTCAACAAGATGATTCAGTCTGGTTACGTCAACAGCGACCAACTGAAGAAAGCTCAACTTGAAAGTAAAAAGTCAGGTAAGCGGTTGACGGAGGTACTGGAATCAGCCACAGGGCTGCCCTTGCCACCAGAATTGCTGCGGCTTTACAAAAAGCAGCAGATGTTTGAACTGAAAATAGTCTACGGGGTTGAAGCCTTTGACCCAGAGTTGAGTGAACTGACTAACGAGCAACTCGGATCGATGCTCGATGACTTGAAAATGTCGATCGACATCTGTCACCAACGTCGGTTTTTACCTGTGGCGAAAACTGCAACTGAACCTCCGGCGATCGTAGTCGCAATGGTCGATCCTGACAACCTAGACGCCCAAGAAGATTTGCGGCGGATTTTGAAAGGGTTGACTTTTGTGCGACGAGTGATTACCCCAGATGACTATCAGGACATTACTTCTGTCTATCAAGAAGACCAAGTTAAGATAGCAGGCAAAATAGCTGATGCCGAAAAGGAGAAAAAACTCTCCCTAGGGGATGGAGATTTTGGCGAACTCTCGCTAGAAGAAGTTACTGCCGATACAGAAGACATCGCTGACACCATAAATGATATGGAGCAAGCGCCTGTCATCAAGGCGGTCAACATCATTTTGGCTAAAGCTTTGTCTGAAAAAGTCTCCGACATCCACGTAGAACCTCAAGAAGAGTTCATGCGGATTCGGATGCGGAAGGACGGGGTACTGCAAGAGTATTTCCGATTTCCTAAGCAAGTGGTGCAGGGGATTACTGCTAGGTTCAAAATTATTGCCAATTTGGATATTGCCGAACGTAGACAAGCTCAAGATGGTCGGATTCGCCGGGTATTTGAAGGACGGACGGTGGATTTCCGGGTAAATAGCTTGCCTTCTCGCTACGGCGAAAAAATTGTGCTGCGGATTTTGGACAGTTCCAGCACTCAGTTGGGTCTGGGTTTATTGATCTCGGATCCAGAAACTTTGGCCTTGGTTCGAGAAACTGCCAGCCGCCCCTTTGGACTGATTTTGGTCACCGGGCCGACTGGTTCGGGTAAGTCAACTTCGCTCTATTCAATTCTGGCTGAAAAGAATGATCCGGCGATTAATATTTGTACGGCGGAAGACCCGATCGAATATGCTTTGCCAGGAATTACGCAATGTCAAGTAATTCGGGAAAAAGACTTGACTTTTTCCAACATTCTACGGGCATTTTTGCGGCAAGACCCTGACGTCATGCTAGTGGGGGAAACACGGGACAAAGAAACCGCGAAAACAGCTCTGGAAGCTGCTTTGACCGGACACTTAGTGCTGACTACATTGCACACTAATGACGCGGCCGGTGCGATCGCCCGTTTGGACGAAATGGGCGTAGAACCGTTCATGATTTCCGCTGCTCTCTTGGGCGTGTTAGCTCAGCGTTTGATGCGTCGCGTTTGTGACAAATGTCGCATTCCTTACCAGCCTACAGCCGAAGAACTAGGCAAGTACGGTCTATCGGCTTCTCAAGAAGTGGATCTCACTGTCTACAAAGCCAACACTATACCAGTTGAACAGAGGAAGGAATTGGCAGACCGGGATCAACTCTGTACCAAATGCGGTGGTATCGGCTACAAAGGACGGGTAGGGGTTTACGAATTCCTCAAAAATACTGAGCGGCTGCAAGCTCTGATTACTCAAGGCGCTCCCACAGAGCAAATTAAGGAAGCAGCAGTAGAAGAAGGGATGAAAACCTTGTTGGCTTATAGCTTGGAATTAGTGCGAGAAGGCGCGACTACCTTTGAGGAAGTCGAGCGGGTGACGTTTACCGACTCCGGGCTAGAGGCTGAATTGAAAGCGAAACGCAAGCAAGGACTTACCTGCAAGACTTGTCATGCGGAATTGAAGCCGGAGATGCTGGATTGTCCCTACTGTTTGACTCCGCGCGTTTTCTAAATTGGTAATTGGTAATTGGTAATTGGTAATTGGTAATTGGTAATTGGTAATTAAAAAAACCACCCTCAACGGCCAACGGCCAACCACCAACAGTCAACAGTCAACAGTCAACAGACAACTGCCCACTGCCAACAGACAACAGAGTTAAATTGGTCAATAACTATCAACTTGATTAGGGAGAGATATCTATGGGTCTGATGATTGAAGACGTACTGGAGTCCCTGGTAGAGCAAGGGGGTTCAGACATACACATCCAAGCGGGCGCGCCGATTTTCTTCCGCGTTAGCGGGAAACTAACTCCTCAGACACAATACGGCGACATAATGTCTGCTGAGGAAGTGCAGATCCTGATCTTCCAAATGCTCAACAATATGCAGCGCAAGCATTTGGAGATGGAGTGGGAACTTGACTGTGCTTACGGTGTTAAGGGATTGGCTCGGTTCCGGGTGAACGTTTACCGAGAACGGGGTGCTTGGGCTGCTTGCTTGCGGGCTCTGGCTTCTAAGATTCCGAACGCAGACGCTTTAGGCGTGCCACAGGTTTTGCGGGATCTGACAGAAAGACCCAGAGGTATGCTGTTGGTGACGGGGCAAACGGGCTCTGGGAAAACTACTACGATGGCGGCTTTGTTGGATCTGGTCAACCGGACGCGGGCAGAACATATTCTGACAGTTGAAGACCCGATCGAATATGTGTTTCCAAATATCAAGAGTTTGTTTCACCAGCGTCAAAAGGGCGAAGATACTAAGAGCTTTTCTAATGCGCTGAGAGCAGCTCTGCGGGAAGATCCTGATGTGATTCTGGTGGGAGAAATGCGCGACTTGGAAACCATTGGTTTGGCAATTTCGGCGGCGGAAACTGGTCACATGGTAATGGGAACGCTGCACACTAATTCTGCGGGTGCAACGGTCGATCGGATTTTGGACGTGTTCCCGCCTATTCAACAACCCCAGGTTCGCGCCCAGGTGTCTAACTCTTTGGTGGGAATAGCCAGCCAAAATTTGGTTGTCAAAATTGGCGGCGGCCGTTGCTGCGCTATGGAAATCATGGTGAATACTCCTGCTATGGCTAACTTGATCCGGGAGGGGAAAACTCCAATGATTTACTCCCAAATCCAAATGGGGGCGAAGTTGGGCATGAGGACAATGGAAATGGCTTTAGCTGAACTTTACAAGACTGGTAAAATCACTTGGGAATCGGCAATGGCTAAGGCTTCTAAGGCTGATGAACTTGAACGCTTGATCGGCCCAGCGCCGGTTGGTGGCAAGACAGGAGGTCATTAATTTAGTTATTGGGAATGGGGAATTGGGAATTGGGAATTGGGGAATTGGGCATTGGGCATTGGGAATTGGGCATTGGGAATTGGGCATTGGGCATTGGGCATTGGGCATTGGGCATTTGTTAAACAAGTAACCAGTAACCAGTAACCAGTAACCAGTAACCAGTAACCAATTACCCATAACCAATTACCCATAACCAATTACCCATAACCAGTAACCCATAACCAGTAACTAATTACCAGTAACCAATTACCAATGCCCTATTCCCCATTCCCCATTCCCAATGCCCCATTCCCAATTCCCTATGCCCAATAACTACTGATTACTAATTTTCAATAAAATCCCAGAGGTAATCTATGGCTACTAATGTTATCAGACAAAAACCTAAAGGCAGCTTTGGTTTTGAACAAATTCAAGAGCAATTAGAGTACACATTTAGTAGTGTTACTATTAAAGATTTGGCAATTTTTGCTCGTCAATTTGCTGCTATGTTTAATGCGGGAGTACCCATTGTTAGATGTCTTTCCGTTTTAAACGACCAGTGTTCTAATCCTAAGTTGAAACGAGCACTTAGGAGCATGAATTCTGACGTACAAGAGGGGATAAACCTAGCAGAAGCGATGGCGAAGTTTCCTGATGTTTTTGACCAACTGTTTATCAGTATGGTGGCAGCAGGAGAAGTCGGCGGTGTGCTAGATGAAACACTAGACCGTCTGGCTGTGATGATGGAAAAAAATCACAAGACGGAAGCTGAAATTAATTCGGCTATGTCTTATCCTAAGACTGTGTTCTCGATCGCGATCGTGATTTTTTTCGCAATGACTATATTTTTGCTACCAACTTTCGCTAAAATCTTTAAGGATATTGGTGCAGATTTGCCGGCTTTTACTCTGTTTATGTTGGCAATTAGTGCATTTTGTACGGCTTGGCCTCCCATCCAACAGTTCACTGTAATTGGCGTGATTATAGCGCTAAATTTTGCCTTCCAAATGTACTATAAAACACCAGTAGGTCATCTGCAAATTGATACAATTGCGATGAAGTTACCAATTTTTGGAGATTTGCTCGAAAAATCTGCTGTGGCTCGGTTTTGTGTGATATTTGGGTCGCTGACGCGATCGGGTGTACCGATTCTTAACTCTTTGGAGATTGTGCGAGATGTGGCGGGGAATCAGGCGATCTCAAATGCGATCGAATATGCGAGACAGGAGATTCAAAACGGTGGCATGATCAGTATTGCTTTGCAAGAACAGCAAGTTTTCCCATCTTTGGCAATTCAAATGATCGCCATTGGCGAAGAAACTGGGGAACTTGATAAGATGCTGATGAAAGTTGGTGCTTTCTATGAAACTGAGGTGGAAGAGGCTGTAAAAGGACTCACGAGTATGCTAGAGCCGCTGATGATTGTGGTCGTTGGTGCGATCGTAGGTTCGATTTTGCTGTCTATGTATCTGCCGATGTTTGCAGTGTTTCAGAAGTTGTAAAAAACAGTCAGTTGACTGTTGACAGTTGACTGTTGACAGTTAACTATTACCTATTACTTGATTTAAAATGTCCATTAAAAAATCACATTACGAAGCTTTATTAGCACAATATAGCGAATCTTCTAACGCCATTGAACTGCTTAAAAAATATCGGCTATACATGGAAATGATTCCGAGTATCCGCCGCATTGATGATAGTTTAATCGCAATTCCTTTGCCGATCGCACGGCTGCGAGAGGGAGTCTCCTATGCGGGGAGCAGTGGTGCTAGTATATCACCGGGACAGGCTGCTTGTCTGCCCTGCGATTTGGCGATTTTGATGTGCGATCCTGAATGGAAAGTTAAAATTGGGGTGGAAATTTTGATTTTCATTCATCGCCCCGATGAGGAGTTTTCTGAGTTACTAGCCCGTTGGCGGCAGTGTCAGGTTTGGCTGGACAAGGATTATGAGTGGGTGATGCCACATCGCTACAGGTATATTTTCAGCGATGAAGCTGAGGCTATTCATCCTTTATTTGTGTTGTTTGATGAAACGCCGGAACTGATTCACCGAGGTTTGATGGGGGCTGGCTTGCCGTTTGTGGTGGAAAGTTTCGATTCTGGGATTGAGGAAGTAGAGGAGCAACAGTTTCTGGGTAGTGTGGAAGTACGAAATATTGGTGAGGAGAGTTATGAATTGTAGGGTAATCTTTATTTCTTCCTTCGACATCGGACAAGATTGATGATTCACCAGATTTTGGCCATTCGTAAGACAAATCCTGGTAACTCTGGATCACCGCTCACTGTTTCGGGATTATCCAAGATTTCCAGTTCTTTTTCGGGACGGTAGATGTAGACTTTGCGGTTTTTGCGATCGATTAACAAGCCGAGTAATACACCGTTGTCAATATATTCTTGCATCTTGTTTTGCAATCCTTTGAGAGTATCGCTAGAGGATCGTAATTCAATCACAAAGTCTGGACAGATCGGTGCAAATGAGGCTTTTTGTGCTTCAGTTAAGGCATTCCAGCGCTCTAGTTTAATCCATGAAGCATCGGGGGAACGGGTTGCTCCATTTGGCAAGGTAAAGCCTGCACTGGAGTCAAACGTTTCACCTGTGCTATCTTGTTCTGCCCAGTTTCCTAGTTGTAGGGCAATCTTGAAGTTGCGGTTTCCTGTATCTGAAAAGGCTGGTGACATAACGATAACTTCTCCTTTGGCGGTGCGTTCGATTCTCAGATCACGATTGGCTAGACAGAATTGATAGAACTGTTCAACAGTCATTGGTTCGATCGCAGGAAGATCGATCGTCAATGGTACACTTTGGGTTGTAATTAACAGGGTTGTCATGGTTTTTCTTCTGTTAGTTTAGGCTTGAAGTAGTAGCAGAATACCTGAACTTATCCCATCTTATTGCTCAGTTATAGCACTTTTCAGGTATGTGAGATACATAGTTCTTGTAGGGAAACGGCAGTGCCGTGTCCCTACGGGATATTGATAGTACCTATAAACCTGCAATCTGCTGTAAATATCTGTGATTAACTGCCATCAGTCTATCTTAGCAACAGGACGATTTCATCACACCAAGCTAACTAACCTGTTTCGTAGTCAATGCCACGCAGCAATGTCATGTACTGAAACTTGGCGGTTTTTGACAATGCTTGCGGATTTTGGCAATTCTGGCTAATTTCTTGATAAATCGCCAATCGCTGCTGATGTTGCTGACGATGGGTTTCCAGCTTTGCCAGTATCGTCTGACTAGGCACTAAATGCCCAGCATAAAGTTTCACAAGTAAATCATCCTTGATTGATGCCATGTCTTCCGGTTCAGCTATCCATTGGCACAACTGCTGTTTACCCATTGCCGTCAACGTATAGATACGTTTGTCGGGGCGATTTTCCTGGTGCACGGATTCGGCTTGCAGCCACTGTTTTTCTTCCAATCGGTTCAATTCTCGGTAAATCTGTTGGAATGTAGCATTCCAGAAAAAGCCAACTGATCCTTCCACGGAGGGATTGAACCGCAAGGAATAGCAATGCTTTATCCGAGTTTTGGAATGATATAGAGGAGACGGCAGTGCCGTTTCCCTACCAAAAATAGTATTGTAGGGAAACGGCA
>JAYSVM010000188.1:0-10878 GCA_043718495.1 Oscillatoriales bacterium
GGTTCACCAAAAATAATTGCCTAAAACCCACAATCTCCTAAACCCGCCCTTTCTTTCTTTCATCATTTTCCGATTAACCCCACATCCTGGAGGGGCGGGTTCACCAAAAATAATTGCCTAAAACCCACAATCTCGTAAACCCGCTTTCTTTCTTTCATCGTTTTCCGATTAACCCCACATCCTGTAGGGGCGGGTTCACCAAAAATAATTGCCTAAAACCCACAATCTCGTAAACCCGCCCCCACTTGGGCGGCAAATCGCTTTGAATTTTAGTTCAACTTCTGTGAGAAGATGAATAAACCGTTCGCAAAGCATACAAGTTTTAAGCACAAGTAAACTTTGCAGAGTTTTGAAGAGAGAACACTAAATTTTAAAATCTATGAAAGTTGGCGATCGCGTTTGCATTAAAAACTCAGTTGTTGTCTACCACCATCCTCAAAATCGCAATCAACCATTTGATGTGAAGGGAATGGAAGGAGAAGTAGTAGCCATCGTTCAAGAATGGCAAGGTAGACCTGTCAGTGCCAATTGGCCAATCCTAGTACAGTTTGACAAGAAATTTAAAACTCATCTCAGAGAAGATGAAGTTGAATTGATATCTTCTGAAGTCTAGAAATTAGGACACGGCAAAAATTAGGACACGGCAAAAATTAGGACACGGCAAAAATTAGGACACGGCAGTGCCGTGTCCCTACAATGTTATTTTGGGGTAGGGACACGGCAATGCCGTGTCCTCTATCCTGAATTTTTCTGCCTAGCCCGACAAAACCAACCAAAAATATTAAAATCTCCCTGCATTTTCTGCAATTCCTGTTGATGCTGTTTCGCTGTAGCGTAGTACCATTGACAATGTTGTTCAAGTTCTTGACGGTACTTAACTTCCGAATAAAAATCGCGAACAATTTGGTTTTGCTGTAAACTTTCGGCTGCGGGAGTCGATTCTGGGACAATACCTTGCAACTCGTGGGGCAACATAATTGTTTCGGGCGACAATGCCAAATATTAGTTGTAATTACTCTAAACTAACACATTTTCTCCTTCGTGTTCTTCGCGCCTTCGCGGTTCAATTAATCCAAAATCCAAAATCTACAATTCCCCTAAAGCCATCCCAGCAGCCGATATACAACTAAGCCTATATATTCTTTCAAAGCTTGGGTTGACTGGTATAACTGATAGGAATCCGGTAAACAATTGAGTATCACGGCTTGCCAATTGCTTTGAGAAGCGATCATATCTTTTTGGGTAATATGAAAGTCTGTCGGTGCGGCAATTACTTTTATTCCCTGACGCTGAAAAATTAAACGCGATCGGGTCATGTGCATCGCCGATGTTACTAATAAAACTGGCCCTTTGATATTTTTAGCATCTAAGATTTGCCGCACATTGACCGCATTTTGATAAGTGTTATTTGAATCGGGATCTTGGAGAATTGCTGATGCAGGTACGCCGTTCGTTTGGGCGATTTCTGCCATGTCTGCCGATTCGGGAGTTCCGCCACCCTTCCACTCTACTCTACCGCCACTGAGAATTAACAGAGGCGCTTTGCCTTGACGATATAGCCTGGAAGCGTAGATAATGCGATCGCCCGCTTCACCCAATTCTACCCAAGGCCGCGGTGGTAAAGCCGCTTTAACACCGCCTCCCAAGACAATGATAGCATCAACTTGGGGGATTTCTGCCGTGGGTAGATTTTGCCATTCGAGCGATCGAACTAACGACTTTGACACCCAACCGCTACTTCCCAGAAGTAAAATAATTAGAGCCACAGCCATTGACCAATGCGACCATTTGGGACGCTTCCAAAGCATAATTAAAGCCACCACCATTAACAGGCAGCTCAACCCCAAAGGATAGATAAATAAGGGCAGCAGCTTCGATAGAAATACAAACATTTAGTTTGATGCTAATTAACTCAAAAGTCAAAACTCAAGGCTTATTCTCTGGTGCTGACAACCAGTCAAACAATGTAGAAGCTTCACGCTTAGGCCCTGAAGCATAATATGTACCGCTGGTTTCTACTACTTCTTTATTCAGGATAGCATCAGAGGGTTTATCTTTGGGACGTTTATTCGGATTGAGTAGCAATTCATTATGCCACCAGCCGACCACCAAGCCGATTCCGACACCTCCTAGGAGACCCAATATCAGACTTATGGGGAGGGTACATCCTACTAAGCGAAAGCCAAGAGTAAAGAATACAAACCAGATCAATCCAGGGTTAAACGCTTTTGAATCTCTAGTAAATTTTGCCATCGGCTTACAAGTCCTTTTTCTCAGAGAACATCAAGATATTAACAATATTAGCATAAAATTAAAGTAGAGTTGATAATTAGTGTAAACCCAAAATTAGTAATGACAGAAAACAATATCAATTCAGGCTCGATAGATGTATTCGGCGTGGGCAATGCCCTTGTAGACATCTTAGCATTAGTGGAAGATGATTTTGTCCTTAAACACGGACTGAATCGTGGCGGGATGACGCTGATGGATTCAGAAACCCAGGGGGGGATTTTGCACGATTTGGAGCACACTTCGCTACAAATGCGATCGGGAGGTTCGGCGGCAAATACGATGATTGCCGTGGCTCAGAGTGGCGGCAAAGGCTACTATTCGGGGAAGGTTGCTAAGGATACTAACGGCGAATTTTACCGACAAGATTTGTTGGAGGCGGGGATTGATTTTAATGTACATCCTGCAACTGAGCCTCACGGGCCCACGGGTACTTGTGTAGTGCTGACTACGCCGGATGCAGAACGCACGATGTGTACTAATTTGGGTGTTTCTGCTAGTTTGGCGGTGACTGATATTGATGTCGATCGCCTATCTCACTGCAAGTACAGTTATGTTGAGGGCTATCTTTGGGGCGCTCCCGATCCGAGAAAGGCTAGCATTGAGACAATGGAACAGTCCAAGCGTCTGGGAGTGAAAGTAGCTTTTACTTTTTCCGATGGCTTTTTGGTCGCTCAATTTGCCGATGATTTCCACAAGGTAGTTTCGGAATATTGCGATGTAATTTTTTGCAATGCTGATGAAGTTAAGAGCTTTTTTAAGGAGGAATCTTTGTCAGAGTGCGCTCGTAAAATGAGCGAAATTTCGGATTTGGCTTTTATCACGAATGGGGATAAAGGCTGCATGGTGGTGGAGAACAAACAGATTGTTGATGTGGCTGGATTTCCGGTAAAGGCGATCGATACTGTGGGTGCTGGGGATGCTTTTGCGGGCGGTGTTTTGTTTGGACTTACTAATGGTTTGACTCCTACAAAAGCGGCTCGCTGGGGCAATTATTTGGCTTCTATGGTGGTGCAGATTCATGGGCCTCGGCTTGAGGGTTCTCAGGCTCATCTTTTGAGTCAGGTGATTGCTGGCTAGGAATTGAAAAGGGCGATCGCACTTTTTGTCGTCAAGGGCGATCGTACTTTAGGGATGAGGCGTAATTGCAATAACCGTGATTACACCTTTCCCCAGCCCATAATACCAGAAAACTCGAAACGCTGCTGGGGTTTTGTTTTCGACGTAGGCCTCAAATACTTCCTCTTCATTAGGGCCAGATAATGTGTCGTATTTATGAGTTTTCAAGCTGGGATGGCGTAAATTAGTTGCCATTAATCCAAGTGTTTTTAGCACTTTATTGTATTTTTTGACATCTAATTCCTGAAGATTAACCAAGCTATCTCTAGCTGATGAAGAAAATTCGATCCGAAAATTCATTCCTCTTCAATCTCCAAATCCGCATATTTGGAAAAGTCACCCAAATCATGTACTTCACCTTTAGCTGCTTGGGCGAGGCCACACTTAACGGCGGCTAATGCTTGGGGGTTTTGCCACAACCACTGTTCGCGATCGGGTATGTTGGTTATTGGGTCTAATAAAATTTGTCCGGCTTCGTTGACAAGAACTCGATACTCGGTTGATTTGGGTTCGAGATTTAAACTTAGGTGTCCTTGGGTATCTGTGCTGATTAATTTTTTCAGAGTCCAAAACATATTTTTTAGCTCTTATAAAGTTAGGTAAAACTCCATAGGGTAGAGTTTCACCCGATTATAACAAAATTAGATGTTGTTTGTCCATACTGGAGCCCAGAAACCGGGTTTTTGCGAAAATACTTCGCCCAAGCCCAAAGATTCGGTAAAAACCCGGTTTCTTTGTCCGATCGCACAATTCATGCAATACTTATTCTAAGGCTTTAGTGCGTTACTGACATCCCCGAATATTCCTTCTAATTCCTGACCATTCATTAGCTAAACTAGATTGAGAACTAGAAATTTTCCGACCCAACATTTGAGGATTTCTTTCATAAAAAATCAGGTCGGCTTTATAGTCACATATTTTTACTTTGTCGTTGGTGTTTGAAGGTGTACCGTAGTTATATATATTAGCTAGTTCTTCAATCGACCTCAAGCCGGGATAGGTGCGACCATTAATTACCCATGTAGGATATCCCTGAATCCCAGCTTTTTGGCACTGAGAAATCAATCCACCTTCTCTACCGTTGGGGAAGCATTCAATATACGGAACTTGGCTGAAAGCATCTCCAAAAACTTGAATTTGTCTTCGACACATAGGACACCAAGAAGCACTGTACATTTTAGCACCTGCTTGTTTGAGATGATAGGCTAGGGATGCGGCGGTTTGTGCGGTGGCTGGTTTGACTAGGCTGGTACAATCTATGCCAATTGCACTGATTAGGGCTAGTGCTCCTAATATTTTGAATTTTAGTTTAATCATAATTCAATCTCTATGAGAGGGTTGGGATTTAAGGACGGTGGTTGTGGGGATTGTTTTAGAGGGCGATCGCTCTTTTTTTCGTCAAGGGCGATCGCTCTTGAGATGGCGAAGCAAGATATTCTAGACAATCTTAAAGTTGTCTAGAAAATTCAAATCACTCTTATTGAATTTACCGTTGATAATTGCTAGAAATTCACCATTAGCTTTGAGAACGGTTTGTCCGCCAAACGGCCCAAATCCTCCCTCACTTACTACCTCAACAATATTCGAGTTTAAGCCGCCTGCTAACCCAATCTTATCAGCGCCACCACCGACAAGAAATCCTGTGCCAAAGTCAGTAATGATATCAGCCTCCTCTCTACTGGCTGCACCATCGCCGGGTGAAAAGACAAATATATCACTGCCATCACCACCTGTTAGAGTGTCCTTACCTTGTCCACCAATGAGGGTATCGTCTTCTTTGCCACCCCATATTATATCGTCATTTTTATCACCTAAAAGGATGTCATTGTCCTTTTGACCATAGATGCTATCCTTACCTTCATCGCCGCGAATGGTATCATTGCCCGAACCACCGAACAGTAGATCATCTTCTGCCTTACCGTAAATTATGTCGTTACCCAGACCGATATTATAACGTAAGCTACCTTGAGAATTAATACCCACATCATCAAAAACATCTAAAACAATAGTATCCTTTTTGTTGGTACCGTATACGATGTCATCAATATTGCCACCATCCTTATTTTTTACAGTCAAAAATAGTGGCTTGGGCAATTCTTCATCATTTGCAGGTAAGTTGTTATTGGCATATTTGGGAGTATTAAATGCCAGAATTCCTGCATGGCTATTATCGTAAGCTTTCTCTTTGCCTTTGAGAACAGCACTCAAAATAGGGTTGAGGCTCACTAAATTTCCAATATCTCCCAACTCGTTTTTTTGGACAATCAGATTTTTGAACGCATCGATAACCCACAGATGCTCTTCCCCTGTATCTAAACGACCTTCATCGCTAAAACTCATTTGGAATGACTCGTCTGCCTGTGCTGCAAAGATTTGATTTCCAGACAGACTGTTTCTGCCCACAAAAGCTCTTGAAAAACGAGATACTTCTTTGAAGTTAGGCAGATATATTTGGTCACTTCCTGAATTAGGAGATATAAAATCCATTACTGCTGTTCTTCCATCTATATCATATCCAAATCCGGGCTGTACCAGTGATAAACCACTAATGTTAAGTTGGGATGGTGGGTCGAGCGCAAATATTGTATTTACACCTATTCCTTTACCATCTTTATCTATACCTTGTTTGGCTGCTGTTTGTTTTTCTTGCCATACGCGAGCAATTTCATTGCTGAGTAATGAACCCAGGCTATGACCAATTAAATTGAGATTTTTACTGGCATACTCAGCATCAACTCCAAATTTTTCTTTCAAACTATTTACTACCCACTCAGCAACGGGTCTAATCCACTTAGCAGCAGTGTAATTCCCAAGCCTTAGTAGAGCACCAATACCCTCTTCTTTTAAGTCCAACTTACCGCCAATGGCCGCTTCTTTCCAGTCGAGAAGTAGAACTCTATCGCCTGGATTCGCCTGAGTAACTGCTTTTCCTAAATCAGAAAAATCTGCTGCATTCTTAGTATCGTCGCTAGCATCAACATTCAAACCATGAATGACGATCCATGTTTGCTTAGCCTCATTTGAGCTTTCTTTAACCTGGTCAAGACTGACATTTCGTTGAGAAGGAACTTTTCCCAAATCATCCGGTAAATATCCATAGGGTAATCGATCATATGCTTGTTTTAATTGACTTTGGGCAAAATCTGTAGTAATAGCTATACCTGCTGCCACGAAAGGATTAATAAAACGTGTAATCGCAGCCGACGCCACACCCCCGACAGTCGCTGAATCAATTGCAAGTTTTATTTTGCGATCCGTGTCTGAGTCAACAAATTTGGCAGTAATGGTGCTTTCAGTTCGCTTAGATGTTTTTACATTAATCTTGATCTCCTCTCCGCCAAATAATCCAGGTATCCGCAAGAGCAAAGTGTCATCGCTGCCTTTGCCATCATTCTGCAATTTGATGCTAAACTTCAGCTTGTCACCAGGTTTAGCATTTTCATACTTCTTGGGAAAAATATCCTTCACATAGCCAAAATCATCACTACTTTTATCTAGTGGAATTTGACTATTTGCTTGTACTAAACCATCGGTAATAGCCTGTACTAAATTTGAACTATTTGACTGTAGTTGTACTACTTTACCAAAGCCAATTTTGTTATCAACCAAATCTTGATAAACCGATAGATTGTTAACCCCCTCGTTATTTTTGGCTATGGTAAAAACAGGAAAGATATTCGCATCACTCAATGCCTGCTTAACTTGTGCTATGGATGGGTAGTCTTCATCAGGATCTATAACAGCATCTCCATTGTTAGGCTTTGTAATAGAACGTGGTTTAGCTAAAGCACCATCCCCAACCTGATGATAAATATCATCTGTGGAGACTATAACCACGCGACGGGCATTATTACGAAAACCAATTGGATTTGTTTGAATAGTACGACGCGCTACTTGCAGCAGTGCTTCCAGTTGCCCTTCAGGATCATCTTCACCATTACCTGTGCTTAAATTATTGACCGTCGATCGAACTACTTCTTTATCAGTTGTTAGTGGTTGCTTCAATTGGTATACATAATCACTATTTTCCTCGCCGAAAGGTATTACGGGTTTATCAATAAAGGAGCCAACACCGAATTTAGTATCTGGTTGAATCTTCCTAAGTTCATCTAACAAATTTGGTACTAGGCGCTTTAAAACAGGCAAATCATCATCAAACGAGGCTGAAAGGTCTTGCAGCAGAAAAACATCAAGCGGTAACTGATTAGTAACTATTGAAGCACTCCGATCGCCATTTTCTATACTGCGAACCGATCTAATAGGCTCTGAACCATCCCCAGGCACTGTCACTGTTATTTCTAAAGTAATTTCGCCTCCTGGCGGCAAAAATACATCGATCGTATCTGCTGACAGAATTGTTCCAGGAGTGCTCGACAGTACCTCTCCTTTCTTAATTTGAATACCAGATGCTCCCCCAATTCGATCGCTAATACCCTTGACAAGGGTATCAAAAACCCCCGATCCCGTTCCAGGATTTATCGCAATTCGCGATCCATCCGCCGTGAAACCAAAAAGCTTCTCGCCCTCAAACATCAAGGCTAAAATATTACTAAAGCCAATATCGCCAATTTTGGCTGCTTCACCAGTTAGAGACACCGCATACAAACTATCGCTTGTCAGCCCCTTCGATGTCGCTAAAAATCGATTATTCGGAGCATCAAACGCCAAGTCCCCACTGCTATTGAATCCAGTAGATTCCAAGTTAGCGATTAAAGATACTCCCGCATTAATAGTATTAATCGCGTATAAGTTAGAATCCCCAGCCGCATAAAGGATATCATTGGCAAATTCTAGAGCATTCATGTTGACACCCGCAGGAAGGCCGCCAACAAATGAACTTAAACCCGATACTGGATCGATTTTGAATAACTGAGTGGGCGTAATTCCGAAAATCGTCCCGTCTTTAGAAACAGCGATGTCGGAGAAACTGAAGGTACTAGCAATTTGGGTGAATTTGGCTGATGGATCGATCGTTCCAACTTGTCCGCTTAGCCCGTCGAAGGTCGAAATGAAAGACGAACTGGCCCCTAACTGGCTAGCACTGCGGGTATCCAAACCATAGGATAAGATTCGATCGCCCTTAATCTCTTCCTCCACAGGCCCGATCGCACTCACATCCACTGCACTACCCAACAACACATCATCTGTCAGTAACTTCATAATCCCATCTCCCCAAAAATATAGTTGCGTAAAAACCAGCAAAGCCCGCCTAGCAAGCTTTCCTAAATGTTTATCAGGACGTTCATCTGCTTTTTATGCAAATTGCCCTATTCTTGTAACAAAACTTTACATTGCTCCCAACAGCCGATAAGCTGTATGCCCGATCGCCCAACCGATGCACCGTCAAACGTACCTGACAACCAGACACATCACTTCACATTACTCCACAATCCTTGCTCTGCATAGGCTAAACGGCTCACCATTTGGCTCAGCAAAAAAGGCTCATTTAGCTCATTTGTCTCATTTGGCTCACTTCTCGGCTCACCAAATCGTGTAACATTCTTTACTAACGCAGAGTTTCCGTAGGGGAGTACCAATGGCAGGTTTGCTCAGAGCATCCGAAGAAGGGCTGAAAATCATTGATATGGTGCGACGCAATCTCGAATGGAATAAAACTGAGGATACTTGGTGCAAAGCCGCCCTAACTTCCAAAGCCACTTTAAGGAGATTTTGGGCGCAAAACCGCATTCGACGCGAAACATTTATCGATATTTGCAAGGCCGTAGGAATCAATAACTGGGAAGATATTATCGAGCGCAATGATATCAAGCAAACAGAATTACTATTAGCCGCCGCGATCGCAGATATCCCCCTAGACAACCAAACCGATCGCACATTCCCCCTCCCAGAAAACTTACCCCCCGTCAGAAATTGGGTACAGCGCACCAAAGAAATCGACACCTTAAAAACTACGATCGTTAACTCAGATATCATCGCCATCTCAATTGTCGGATTACCGGGAATCGGAAAAACCACCCTCGCCAGCCAACTAATTCGCCAACTCCACACCGAAAATACCCCCTTCGCCTGCGCCGCTTGGCAATCCTTGGAATCCGCAACAGGCAAAGCACCCCCCTGCGATCGCACAATTGACTCCCTGCTATTCACCCTCTCCAACGGCGAGATTACCACAGCCACCAACGCTCAAAATGACTGCGGCAAAAAAACCGAAAATCTGCTCAAAATCCTCAGAGACAAACCTTGCTTGCTCGTTTTCGATCGCGCCGACACACTTTTGCAATCAAAAGAAGCAAAAACGGCTGGTTATTTCGCGGGCGATTGTGCAGAATATGCTTGGTTATTCAAACAACTATTAGAAACAGAACATCAAAGCAAAATTATCTTTACCAGTCGCGAAAGCTTGGCAGAATTGCCGTCAACTGTCACCCGCGAAATCCAGCTTAACGGATTGGATCGAGATGCCGCAGTTGCCCTATTGCAATCTTTTAATCTGACTGCCCTTCGACTACGCTCAGGGGCCACAAATGTAGATGAATTAGCCGAAATGTGCGATCGCTATTCTGGACATCCCAAAGCCTTACAACTCGTGGCAGCCTTGATTCGAGACGATACCGAGTTTCAGGGAAATGTCGGGAATTTTTTACACCAGAGAGACTGGTTGCTGATTCGAGATATTGAGAGATTAATTGATGAAATGATAGCCCGTCTGGGCGACGGCGAACAAACTTGTCTGGGCCGAATTTCTGTCTACAAAACCTCAGAATATCCCCTATCTTTTGCCGGAATTAGCGCTCAAATGCCAGAAGTCAGCAAATATGAGCTTAAAGAAAATATTATTCAGGCACTGAAGCGCAGGCAATTGCTATATTACGATCGCCATCTCCAATCGTATCAGTTGCATCCCCTAGTCCGAGAAAAGGGCGAATACCTGCTAAATCAAAATCCCGAACATTTCCGTACCGCCCACAGTCAAGCTTATAATTATTATATCAGAATTCCCCTTAAACCAAAATCGGAATGGCAAAATATCGAGGATATTCAGCCGTTAATTAGGGCGCACTATCATGCACATCAGGCGGGAAATTTAGATGCAGCAAATTCGATTGTTTCTGAAGTTTGTGAGTATTTGCGGCAGTGGAATTGTGCAGAGTTGGTGTGTGGAAATATAGAGTTGCGATTGTTAACGGAGGTTAAAAATTTTACAGAAAATTTGCAGCAGGATAGCGATATCTGATATCAATTCCGGTTGCACCGGAATGATAGAGTCCAAGGAAGTGCTGTGTCCCTAAAATGTTATTTTGGGCAGAAAAACGGCACTGCCGTCTCCAGATTTGTCACAAATAATCGGACGATGTTTGTATATTTGGAGGCTGAAAATTGATAATTTTGCGGTAGGGAAACCGCAGAAAGAAGAGGAGACGGCAGTGCCGTCTCCCTACAAATAATTGGGCGATGGTTCCATATTTCGTGCATCAAAATTGATAATTTTGCGGTAGGGAAACGGCACTG
>JAYSVM010000189.1:0-10862 GCA_043718495.1 Oscillatoriales bacterium
GCCGATTGGCTATTTTCTGAAGTTCCGATGATTTAGGCTTTTTTTCAGACTGTTTACAAAGCGCAAGAGCATCATTCCAAACAACCCGAACACAACCAAACAACTGAGCTAAGCTCTGCTTTTGTTGATCGGTCGGATAGATTCTGTACTGATACCTTGCTTTCATTGTTTTCTGTTGTTTGAATTCACTTATTATACCATGTACTATTGATACAATCATAGAAAAATTGAAGAGAATTAAAGCCGGCCACTGAAGAAGGGGCTTGTATCCCACTTTTTTGGTCAGCCTCCCAATGTATCACTAATTAGCAAATATTATGCTCGACCGCTTCCAAATCCTCTAGTTCTTGCGTAGACTGCCATCCAGCTTGCCATAGCGCTCGATCTTTGAACTGTTGGGCGTTCAGCCAGAAACGTACATTCGGGTCACAAGCAGCCACCATTTCTGCAAATACCCACTTACCTTGGTTTTTTCGGTTGACTACTTGAAAGTGCCGCCAGCCCCAAGTTTGTTGCAATGCTGTCCATCGGGAACCAACTAAATAAGGAAATTTTTGTTTTTTTGGCACAGTATTTTTGTCTATAAATTATGTTATGAAGCAAGTTAATTAAAATAACTTGTACCATCTTACCATAAAAATAAAATATATAACTTATGAATAAGTTCCATAAATCTATGCCATTTCTCATCAATAGAACAGTGTTTTATATTGATTTGCCACAATCCCCCTGATTTTTCAAAAGTAGGGGCAGTTTAATTACTGCCCCTGTAAATATGTATACCTATTGAATAGAGATTATTTTCTCCTCAGATCCGCAAATAGAAAATTTATCCAACATGAGATCGATCGTGCATCTCAAATCTAAAAGCAATTAACACAGGTTATGGTTTTGGGCAAAAATCCCTTGATTATCTAGCTGTTAAGACTTATGACCAGCCAAATCCAGAGGAAGTTGGGGTAGCCGGAGTCGAACAGCATTTGTTTGTAGCCAGAGAGTGATAGCGTGTTTCCGCTGCGGAGTCACGTACTCTCCTGGTCTGATAACGCCAGCACAGACGCCGATGTTTTTCATAAGGGTTTCTCGCTCCGATGAACTAGCACCCTGTAGCAACCTGACTTGGGCTTTGATAAAATCCACGTTCATAAGCTGAAAGTAAAAGTAACTAGAGAACTCTGTTAAATAGCGATGCTTTGATTCCGATTGTAACTCTCAAACCACTGTCTATGAATCAAGTCGATTCAGTATCCCCAGGTAGAGGATAGTGGCGTGTAAGGGTAGGCAACTTTATTTACTTTATCTGTTTTTGCTAACAAAAGTGTCACTATGCTAGCAGTTTTGAAAGTTTTTTTTATAGTTAAGAACTGTTACAATTTTTGATCCCCCTGAGTAATATACTAGGATTTAGTGTTAATGCTACCTTCCTGAATTGCCAAAGTTTAACAAGCTCTCTAGCTCTTAGACTTCCTGCGTTTTACACCCCTGATTGAAAAAGTTATCGCCCCTTTGCGTTCATACACTGCCACCTTAACCCGTTTTTTTTAGATCCATCAACATGAATTGAGTTAAACTATACCCTAAGATATAGGTATTGTTGCTGGCACTACTGTAGCCCAGAAATTTTCTGTTCTTTTATATAATTAAATATTTTTTCTGCCTCATCCCTTTATTTCTTAATCTCATGTTGGGTGGACTTCCTTTGTGTAGTTAAGGTTTCAACAGCCAAACTATTGAGGGGGTTCGCAAACCGGGATTTGGTATAACTTCCTGTCCGGTAAATTGTCGGTAATAAAAAGTTTTTGTATTGAGTAATATCAATTCCGGTTGCACCGGAATCAGAAAGAGGACACCGCACCATGCCGTGTCCCTAACGAAAATAATATTCTAGGGACACGGCAGTGCCGTGTCCTAAGTGCTTAAATCAACCTTTTTTCTGAAGTTTTAGCTTGCTTTTCCACTCAGCGATCGCCTTTTGAGCTCGCTGATAACTCTTGCTACCAGATGGCACCAATGATGCAGATTCAACAGCATCTTTAAGCTTCCCTTGAGAGCTACGCAGTTGAGCAATCTTGAGAATAGTTTCACTCCATTCTCCTGTCAAACGCTGAGCTTCTGTATGAAGAGGCTCACCGGGTTGAATCTTGTTAACTTGCTCGATCGCCTTACTGTAAGAAGATGCCTCACCTCGCTTAATTTTTGTCTTAGCAGCAGATATCACAGCCTTATTCAACTGTTGCTGCTTAGATAAATCCTGCCACTGAACGATCGCCTCCTTAGACTGATTGTAAATCGGCTTATTGGCATCAGGCATTAATTTAGCCGCTCCAATCGCTCCTAGGAAATCGCCCCTCGCAGCCCGCCCATTAGCTATATCCAAAATCGTCAAACTCCAGCGCTCAATATCCTGCTGAGTTTGCGGATAAAGCGGATCTGTCGGCGCGATCGATCGAGCTTTTCTGACAGCATTATTAAAACTCGAAGCCGAACCATCCTTCAGCATAGTTTTCGCCTCAGCCCAAACCTGCTGGCTAGAAGGTTGCGGTTTCGTTCCAGTTACTACCGGTACAGCCTGCTGTGGGTTCCGAGGAACCTCAGTAACAGGAGTTATAGGCTTTACCCCAGACTTTTGAGGCGGACGGTTTTGAGCATTTTCAGCAGTCAATTTGGGGCTGACTTCCTGCTGAGCCATAAAAATTGACCTGTTAGTCAAAAAGACACCCAACAGCAGAATCGCAGCAGTAGCACCACTCCACAAAATTAGCTGCTGCAAAAACGACTTGTCCGCAGCCCCATTATCCAAATCTTCTGGTTTTTCCAAGTTTGATCGATCGCCACCCCCGTCAACAGACCCAACAGCATTCGACACCGGCACCTGAACAGGCATTTCGGTTCCCAAATCCTGAGAGTTACGAGTAGCTGTAGGCAACTCCATTTGAGCCGTCGCCGCACCCATTCGCTGGCGATCGAAACCATTACTTTCTGCCCCAACCGTCACACTACCGTTGCGTCCCGCCGCTTCAGCATTTGCGACAACAGCAACATCCGGTAAAATCACCAAATGGGCTTTTCCTGGAGGATTTACAACCATCAAAGGTTCCTGTTTCGGACGCAAATGGTGGTCGCACAACTCAGGTAGGCGATCGGTCAAAAAACGATCTAAACCCTTAAGAGTCTTGCACTCTCCCGATCTCAGCCCCTCCAAAAGCGCCGTCGTAAAAAACCCTTGGCGCAGAGCAGAAGTCTCCCGCGAAACTTGATTCGGCCGACAAGAAAGCATCGTCGGGATTTCCAGATTCCGAGCCAACTCCGCAGTTTGAACCCCTATAGTTTCCCCCGCTTTCACGATTTGGCTACGGTTCATATCAACCAGAACCAACACTGTTTCGGTAGGCGCCTTTTTCAGGGTATTCAAAAGCACCTCTACCGGAATCCCCGTACCCTGAATATCAGCCGGATTCCCATCTATAGGCATCAAATAATCCTTCCCTTCATGGCTAACACCGTAGCCACTAAAAAAGCACCAGAGTAAATCTCCCTGTTGCAAGTGTTCGACGCACAGATTTTCGGTTAACCTCAGAATATTTTCCCGATTCGGATAGGTTGAATTACCCCACAGCGAGGGCGAACTATCCGTCATCAGAAGGCATTCATCCCTCGAAAAACCAGCCTCTTCAACCAAAAAAGTGTAGACTGCCTCTGCATCCTCTTGGGCATAACTCAAAGGCTGAAGTAACTGATATTGATTTACACCTATTGCAATACAAGCGTGATGTTTCATAGTAACCTTATGCTCGATATATATTAAACAGCTTGCACAAAACGATAACACATAGTCGGATCGAACTTTGACCCGACTTTCGTCAGAAGTCAGATAGCAGTTGACACCAGGCAAAAGTTGCAATCAATAAAAGTTCATAGTCCCATAATGTTAACTTCTCATATTGCCTGAAAATTTTTTGTCCTGTGTATTTAGAAAAAACCAGGTTAAATTGGATACTGAAGCCAGTCAATTTGTCTTCTGAGTTCGATCAGCTCAAAAGACCAACAATGTGACCCAACTAACATTACTAAACACGAGTAACACGCAAATGATCTCTACCGCTAACAAAGAAATCCTCCTCTCAACCGACTCCCTCCTGAAACAAAAGCATCCTAAAAGTCACAACCACTATAGGTTTCAGGACTTTTTTGCCTTCGATCGCCTTGGAGGCACCATTAATGACTGGAATGAATCTCGCAACATTTTTACCAGCGAAGACTTCATCATCGGTTTGGTAGAAGGACTTGAAGAAGAAGTAGGCCCTGCTTCCTCAGTGATCATGTATACTATTGGTTGCCAGTGGGGACTCCAAGATTCCGAATTTTTTCAAAAATGGTTCAGCGCCGAATTCAGCCAGAACATTCGCCAGTCAAATCTGATGTTTCTACTAGAAACTTGGTGGTGGCCGTTCACCGCTCAAGGTTGGGGCCGGTGGGAAGTTGATATGAGCGATCGCAAGCACGGCTGCATCTTCATCAACCTCTTTGACTCAGCAGTTGCTCGCACATTGGGCGACGTGGGCAAACCAGTTTGTCATCTGTACGCCGGCTTATATGCCGGTTTCTTCGGAGCTCTAGTCAAAAAGCCCCTGAGTTGCATAGAACTCCAATGTTACTCAATGGGAGAAACCTATTGCAAGTTCCTCCTCGGCAACCCAGACAAAATTGATGCCGCAGCATTCTGGCTCAACGAAGGTGCCAACGCCGGCGACATTCAAAATCGAATCCAACACGGTGAAAGATTACAGTAAACTAACCGCCGCTGCTTGTAGGAGTGCAGACTCTAGCTGGGCTTTTTAAGAAGTCCCAATCTTACCAGGCAAGCACGTTAATTCACTTTCCTGGAAGTTGGCACACAAATCCTTGAAAATAAAACCCAACAATTAGAGAACATTAGTTTTTAAAACTGGTGACACCATTCAAGCTGTTGTCACTTTAGGCAAGAAAAGAGGAAAGACAAATGAAAAGTCAAACTTCGTGGTTAGCGAAGTCAGTCCAAGAATTTTTTGGTAACTATAACTGGCTGGGAAAACCTCTAGAAACTCAAAATGGCTTGGTTTCTAGTCAATCGCTGACTTTAACCATGCCAGTCTCAGACTTTTTTCGGGCTATTTCTTGGGAAGGAATTCCTGAAGTAGGAGTCGTGCCTCCACCACCACCCTTGCCAGTAGTTTCTGTTTCCGAACCCGCAGAAATAACCATAGACGACCTATTTGACCTGTTTTAATCCATTATATACAGGGGCATCTTTCCTTCTACCTTCTACCTTTTACCACGTACTTAAAATCATGCACCCTGAGATTGAAGCACTTCTAGATCAGGCAGAAAATCGCTTTCTAAAAGCCGAAGAAATCCTAGCCTTTAAGCGTCAAGCTGCAACCCTCTCACAGCGCTTAAAAATTTACGAATTTTTACGAGACAAGGAAGAAACCATCTTTCAGCCAGTAGCCAACAAGCTACAAGAAACCTTCCCAGATCAAAAACAAGAAACTCTAGAAAGATCTCTCAAACATTGGCTATTAGTCTTGCGATACTGCGCTATGGCAATGTTGCTGAACGATCGCATTTTTCTAGAACAGCGCCTCCTAGACTGGATTTCTGGGATAGTTGAAGCCCACCAAAGTCACAAAATTGAAGCAACTGTTTGCCATCTCCTACAAACTAGGATTAAAGAACTGCTTTCCGAGCAAGCACGGGCTATATTACAGCCATTTTTAGACCAAGCACAGTCACTTATTATTGGTATGCCTAATCAAGAATTAGAGAACAAATAACCAATAACCAATAACCAATAACCAATGATTAATATTGCCGACTTCCTCAAACAGCCCCGACTTCCAGGAAATTACTTTGCCAGCGATGCTTACGTCAGAGGAGATCTCGAACTAGGCTTGCTCGAAAATCGCCGAGGCGATCGGCTCATAGCGCTTCCACAAACACTGATACAAGCTATTTATATCGGTTTAGAACAAGAAACAGGTCAAGCTTCCCGCCTAGTTCTATTCAACTGCGGTCGCTGGTGGGGCAAAAACTTCTACGTGCGTTTTTGCGAAGAAGTCAGCGAATACTACGACCAGCCAGTTTCAGAAATGGAAATGGTAGAATTTATTCAGTGCCTACAACAGTGTTGGAAAACTCACGGGTGGGGAACATTTGAACTTGACTCTAGCTATTCTGAACAGGGATTTTTAGTAGTAAAAATTGCTAATTCTCTATTTGCTAAAACAGCCCCTAAGTCTAAGCTACCAGCGTGTTTTCTAGAAGCAGGTATCTTAAGTTCCTTCTTTACTCAACTTACAGGTAGAGAACTCCACTGTCTGCAAACTTCCTGCGAATCCCTGGGTTCTGACTGCAACCGTTTTATTTTAGGCCTGCGCGATCGGCTCCAACCAGCAGATTCTATGCTCCAAGAAGGACAAGATCACCAAACCATTATGAGTCAGCTTTGTCAAAAAAACTGACTTAACAGAGCATCGAGATACCCTACTTCTTTAAAGAGTCGGGTATCTCACATAAAAGCATTTTACACTTAATTAAATTGACCTATTTATCGGCGGAGCGGTGAGTAGAATAACCAAAAATTAAACTATCCTACTTAATCGGTGCTAACCTCTAGATTAATTAGCTGTTTTGTATTGACTATTTCCCCAATATAGTGCGGTCAATCTCCAGAATAGGAACAAATAGGTTGGCTTCTTCAGCAGTGAGATGTTGTTTGATCACCTTTTTCATGACATCGTAGGTCACAGAAGAACTATTTTTAGCTTGAAAAGCTCCCAAAATAGTTTGGAACCAAAGTAGCAGTCGATCGCGCAACCGTTCAGTATCATTAATCAGTAGTGCTGCCGCCGAATGCCGCAACACCCGCAAAGCATCTACTCGCCATTTTGCCGTCACGTCTTGAGACCCCCGCCGAAATAAACTGGGGTCTAAGGACTGCATTTGCGCTTCCACTTGTCGAATAATTTCTTTCTCAGAGGCTTGAATTTTTTTATAAGCACTCATCCTGTGGTTCAAAGACTGAAAGTAGTCCTTCAAAAATTGGAGTTCGGCTGCGGAGGCATAGCGTCCGTCTGCTTCCATACTCAAACGCGCAAGTTGACTCAACATAAAACTTGTTTCTGTTATTTTAAGATCAACATATCAGATACATTTAACCCGGCAAATCCAGGACTAAGCCAGAATTAGCCGTGTATGGCAAGACGTGTGAAAGTTGCAAGCTCTCCCGTCTCCCGTCAAGGAGGTATCTCTCAAAGCTTTCAACAAGATATTGAAAGCGCCATTTAAATCTCTATCCACACTTTGAACAGGTTTTTGATGTCTATTCTTCCGTTATGTCTACTACAAAACTGCGATATTTAACAGCAGAAATGCTTCAACATTTACTGAAAACAATAATGACTCAAAGTGACCACCGCCTTAGCTGTTTTAGTTGCTAGAGCGTTTTCTGTTCTTAAATCTACACTACCAGCTTTTACCTAATTATTCAAGAAGTTTCTAGAAAATCATTTACTTTGCATCAACAGTTTTAAGCTTCTTTAGTGCGAACTAAATACTGTCCTACTTGGAAGCGTGTTTCATTGAGCTGAGTGACGATGGAACGAGTAATCAATTTTCCTGATTCTACAACTACTTGACCAGTAATTGGGTGCAACAAATCTTGCTGAGCCCGGCGACCGATCAAAGATTCCACATTTTCGATAGCATTGATGTACATCCCCGCAGGTAACTGAACAACAACGCCTTCGCCCATAATTTCAGCCTGACAAGCAAGTCGTGAATTAGCTTTCGCCGTAGTAATTACCTCCAGCGTCCTCCTCTCGCGACGGTTCATGCCAGACAAGCCTTCCATGCCTTCTTTAATGTAGACGTGGCAAGTAGCGCACATTCCCCTGCCTCCGCATTCTTTGAGAACGTCTAAGTCTTTGGAAATTAAGGCAGACAGGATATTTGATCGCGTTTCAACTGCCATCTCTTCGGCAATCGGATCTAGTCTAATAATTTTAACCATATTGATTTTGTAGGTTGATCAAGTTGAGTATTTAGCAAGTGCAATCGAGAGATCCACAGCCCCAAATTTTTCGGAAAAATTCAATTCAAGAGCAAGTCATAGCCAAAATAATTCCAGCTAGTACTCAAAAACATTAAGATGCCGAGATCGTATCGGCTTCAAACTCCATCACCCAGATTGCATAACCGCTCGCAGTTTTGGTAATTACTGTTGAGTCGCCCCTATTGCCCAGCTTAGCCACAATCGCTAAAACCTTTTCCGCCTCTTTGATTGCCTTAAAAAAGCTGTAATACTCGCGATCGACTAAAATAGCAGCCACAGGCTGTTCTAAATCCGGCACTCGAATCCGGCAAGATTTATACTGACTCCGGAGCTCCAAGATTTTAGTAGGTGCTACTGTGCGATCACTTTTATTCGTCTGAGACTGAACCTGAGATAACATAAGCTGTACCTGGCGATCAATTCAAAATTTGAATTTTGTCAGAATTCTTTACATATTTTAATACTAGCTCAAGCTTTATCTATAATTAGACCGATGCAAAATTCTAAGTACCGTATTTTAGGGCTAGTCGGACAAGGACAATTTGGTCGAGTCTATTGTGCCAGCGTTCGAGAAACTCCCGCCAACGACTCCCGCCTCACCAGCCAACTCGTAGCCCTCAAAGAACTCAGCCATCAAAAAGCCCCAACTAGCGAATTCTTGCGCGAGCTGTGGTTCCTGATTACCTTACAGCATCCCAACATTGTCACCTGCCGAGCCCTAGAACACACAGCTACAGGCAGATACTTAGTTATGGACTACTGCGAGGGAGGAACCCTCCGCAACTTGCTCAAACAAGACCGCCCACTAAGAATGCTCGAAGGTTTACAGCTCATTATGGGAGTGTTAGCCGGATTAGACTACGCTCACCGTCGAGGCGTAGTTCACTGCGACATCAAACCAGAAAATATCCTCCTAACTTTAGGCTCCAAAGGTTGGTCACCAAGGCTCTCTGACTTTGGCATCGCCCGCCGACTTCCAGAAATCGGTACTACTCGTCTCCACCAAGAAATTTCTCCTGACGCCACCGTCGGTTCCCCCGCTTACATGGCACCAGAGCGGTTTTACGGTCTTTACTCTCCCATGTCAGATATATATGCAGTAGGAATTCTTTTGTTTGAGTTGCTAATGGGCTATCGACCTTTTGGGGGAACACCAGGAGATCTGAGATGGGCTCACTTAAATCAACGTTTGCAACTTCCCGATGCAATTCCAGAACCTTTGCAAGCAGTAGTCAAAAAATCTTTGGAAAAGCTGCCCGCCCGTCGCTTTGCTAGTGCTTCCCAAATGGCTCAAGCCCTCCGACTCGTTATGTACACTCCTGCTGTCAGACAATGGGGAGACTGCATTATTCCTTGGGAAAATTCTGCACCCAGTAGTACCAAAAGCCTGAAGTCGGAAGCTGAGTCTGAACTGGAAGTCGAAGAGGAAAAAACATCGGATCGGGCGATGAATCTACTTCAGACTGCGACTTACTCCCTCTCGCAGCCCAAGCCACTGATACTTCCTGCACCGCTGACAGTTTTAGTTGCCACTGAAACCTATCTCTACGCTGGTGTGGGTACAGAGGTAAAGGTGTGGTCTCAGCCTGGAAATCAGCTACTTACGGGAGAAACGGAAGTTTCTGTGTCAATGCCGGAAACAGTGCGGGCTATTTTGCCAGCATCTCACGGCTGTTGTGTTCTTTCATCCCAAAAACTTTACTGGCTCAACGATCAATCTTGGGAGCCTCAGTCCTTGCTGGATCTAGGTCTCAGGCAAGGGCCAGATGCTTGTAAAGCTGCTATTGACAGTGACGGGCGCTGGTTGACTGTCGCTGTTCCGGGCGAACTACGGTTTTATTCTTTGGCGGGAAATGGTACTGGGCGCGCTCAGGAGAAAGCTCTGAAGGCGATCGCTACTATTCCGCTACCAGAACACTATTTGCCAGAATTAATGTTTTTGGATCGACGACACGTCTTAGCAATCTGGCCTGACAATGAACCCAAAAATCCCCAAACTACTTTCAGAGTTTATACTCGTCGTGGCACGGCAGTAGGTTCTGTGCGGTTATCTACGAGCGTTGGACAGGTAATGCTGACCCCTGAACCCTATACTTTATTGGGAATTCCTCAAGGTGGTAAAGCGGCTGTCCTGTTAATGAAGTTGTGGCCGCTCAAAGTAGCGCGAATTCCCCTTGACAGTCTTCCGGTGTCTGCTTGTGTTGCTAATTGGGGATGCGTGTTGGCGGATGTTGGGGGGGAGATGGTTGTGTTAAACACTCAAGGAATTCAAGTAGGGAATTTTAGTGGACCCGCTGCACCCCAGGCGATCGTCCCTTGGGGAAATAAAGGTTTGGTGATTGCTGCCAATACCGAGGAAGGTAGTCACCTGCACTTTTTAGACATAGGTGTTTAGGGACAAACTTGCGATCGGGCACTGAAGCTCGATCGCAGGCGTCACTGAATATCTATTTCGGGGTTCCCATAGATAAATAGAGAGTTGTGGCGATCGAACATCTACATCTATATGTAGGAAATCGACATAGTGTAGAGACATTCTACCCATCTAGAGAATTTACCCCGCCCAAAAGCCAAATTTCGCCCCAAAAAAAGACCCCTTCGTGAAAAGAGGAGTGTGGCAGCGGATGCCGGAGCAGAGTGAGCTGCTCAAAGCGTGTCTCTGTATACGTTTAAAAAAAGGTGAAAAATAGTTTGCCAAAAAGCTTGACAAGAATTGGGTAAGTGAGTATATTAATAAAGCGCCGGAAGAGAAGCGATTCACCGAAACGCG
>JAYSVM010000190.1:0-34225 GCA_043718495.1 Oscillatoriales bacterium
TCGTGGTAGGGACACGGCACTGCCGTCTCCTCTATATCATTCCGGCGCAGCCGGAATTGATATCACTAGATTGAAGACAGAATACGAAGAACCCCGACCTCTTTAAAAAGTTGGGGTTCTAGCAGCTATGGAATTTTAAGTTTAATGAGGTAGAGATACTTAGTCACCGAAAAGTCAAGAGTTTTGAATTAACAAATCAAAGCTCCAAACTCCAAACTTATCTTCTTTTCTCGTGGCTACTGACCACTAAAAACAGGCAACATCCCTCCCTCACCAAACTTTCCCAAATCATCTGCAACTGTCAAATTCACAGGTTTACAACGTTGAATCAAAACACTAATACCTTGAGCATCTTCATTTTCTATGTCTTCTACATATCCTGCTTTTGCAGCCTCTGCCTCTGAAGCCGTCATAAACGGGCCAAAATAGTAAATGCACCGCGGTGCTGAAGTTTTAACTTCAACCCACCAAGCTAATCCGAAGAAGTTGAGCAAGCTAATCAAAAGTTCTTTCATGGGATTTTCTAATGTATTTTACGGTTTTTTTTTCAGAGTGCTGCGGGCAAAGCAGACATCTTAGTCATTTAGACTTGGTTATAGGTGGTAAAAGTATAGTCATCTATGACATGACATGGGAGGCATTGAGTCCCTCCCCTTTCACTTTCACTTCGAGCGGATTAACCCGCGCAAGGCTCGAACTACGCAGCTCTCTATCCCATCGCTAAAAGCATTTGGGATTGCTTTTCTCAAAATATTATAAGACCCATTAACATCGGCGTTAATCAATCGACTCAAGAAATGTTCTGTACAATCCTCTCTTAATTCGCGAACCACTAAATGTGACATCCTGAACTCCAATATTCCCGTACACAGGGATTGGGTCTAAATTCAGGAAATTCGATTTGGAAGTCTGTGCTGCATTCTTTTTTCAATCACCGAAAATGGGAAACCTGGGGGACGATAAGCCCCCGGCTTTAGGGTAATATCGCTAATTCCCCTGACAATTAGTGTACATGAAATTTCTTAGGCCCGCGCTGGCGATAAATTTCATATAAAGCCATGCCCGTTGCTACCGAAACATTTAGGCTAGAGGTTTTGCCCCTTAGTGGAATTGAAACTAATCCGTCACAACCGCGCTGTATCAAAAGGCTCAAACCGTCAGCTTCACCACCGACAACTAAAACAGTTGGCCCAGAGAAATTGATTGTCTCTACCGATTGACTAGCATCAGCAGCAGTGCCGTAAATCCAAAATCCAGCCTCTTTCAATTCTTCCAAAGCGCGGCTGAGATTGACAACCCTCGCCACGGCTAAAGTTTCCAATGCCCCTGATGCGACTTTTCTCACTGCCGATGTAATCCCAACGGCTCGTCGTTGGGGAATCACTATGCCCTGAGTTCCCAATGCTTCTGCGGTGCGAATGATTGCCCCTAAATTGTGGGGATCGTTGAGTCCTTCTGCTACCACAATTACCGGGCTTTCCGAAGCTAATTTGGCGTTGGCAATTAGTTCACTCAAATCTTGGTATTCGTAGGCTGATACTTGAGCCGCTACACCTTGATGGTTCGATTTGCGAGTGATGTAGTCGAGACGCAAATCGTCAACTTCGTCAATGATGCAACCGTTTGACTTGGCTTCGGTGAGCAAGCTGTGAAAGCGGGGATCGTAGCGGAGATGTGGGACAACCCAGATCCGGTTGAGGACTTGATCGCTTTCTAAAGCTGCTTGCACGGCGTGACGGCCGTAAATCATGTCTGTATCTGCTTCTGCTTGTACTACAGTGCTGCTGTCAGTCTCAAGTACGCGACTGTCTCGGTTTTTGTAATAATTGCCGCGAGATTCTTGAGGGCTGTTGTCTCTGTTGCCGAAACGATTGTTACGGGATTCTTGAGGGCTGTTGTCTCTGTTGCCGAAACGATTGTTACGGGATTCCTGGGTGCTGTTGTCTCTGTCTCTAAAATAATTGCCACGGGATTCCTGGGGGCGACTGTCTCTGTTGCCTAAATAACTACCACGAGGTTCTTGGGGGCTACCGTCTCTGTCTCTGTAATTATTGGTGCGAGGTTGGGGACTGCTGTCTCTGTAATTGTTGGTGCGAGGTTGGGGACTGCTGTCTCTGTCTCTGTAATTGTTGGTGCGAGGTTGGGGGCTGCTGTCTCTGTCTCTGTAATTATTGCCGCCAGATTCTTGGGGGCTGTTGTCTCTGTCTCTGAAATGATTATTTCTTCGGAGTTCTGGTTTGCTGTCGGAGTCTGAGTTTCGTTTGAAAACCGATCGCACGGGCATTTCTTGGGATGATCCAAAGGACGCTCGCTTTTGATATTCTCCGACTCCGCGAGTATCTGGACGTGGCTTGCGTTCAAAGCGTGGAGATGGTGATGAATCCTCGCCACGGCCCTCGCTTTTGAATGATCTGCCGTCGCGCTTTGGCCCTTGGGGGTTTGGTCTAGTAAATTTTCTCATTTGTTTGTTGTGGCTGTAAAATTGGTTTTGGCTAAAAGCCAAGGAATTTTTGAATTTTTGATTGACGAATAAATCTGGGGCGTTTGAGATTTTAGGTTTACTGAGGTTCGAGGATTTTGCCGTTTATTAGTTGCTAATTAATCATAAATCCTATTTTTCTTAGAAGAGTTTTGCCATTAGATGTTGGCGGCGTAAGACTTTTTAAGTCATAACTAACTACTCATATTTTCTAATAACTAAAACCTTTAACTGTCAATTTCTAAAAGTGCCAGAAGTTCAGTCAATCTTTCGGGATCTGTGAGATATAAGTATCCTACCAAAGTTTCTAAGCTGCTGGCTTGTTGATAAATCTCTGGATCTGCCCGCTTGGAGCGGCCCGCAGCAGCATTGCGGCCGCGCTTGACTATTGCTAATTCTGTGATGTTCAAGTAAGGAGTGATCGATCGCAAATGACGCGCTTGAGTTTCGGCTCGTACTTGTCCCACCACCAATTCGTGATAAGCTTGCAGTCTTTTGGGGGGAACTAAGTACAAAGTCCGAACGTGTAGTTCGTATACTGCATCTCCCAAGTAAGCCCAAGCTGCTGGCGAAAGTCTTTCTATTTCTGCTGATGTCGCCATCCCAGGATGTAATCGATTTAAACTGATATCATTCAGACTCAGCTTTTGCTCATTATTTGCGATCGGCGACATACTTTTTCAATCAAACTTCCGCACAGCTTTTTTCTGGTCACTTATTCGTTTCGTCGTCGAAAGCTATATTTTACACTACACCATTTTTTTTGGCATTTGCCACACATATTTATATTTGTCCAAATCCATAAAAATTTGCTATCCAGCTTTTAGAACCGGATAGCTAATCTCATCCACTTTTTGGTCAAGCATCCTTGACGTTTTTTACGGCCTCATCAACGGTCGGCTGCAAAGACAAAAATTTCTCTAAGCGAACCAGTTTAACAGTTTGAGTTACGCGGGGATTTGAAACAATTTGCAATGTCCCCTCCAAACTTTGGGCTTTCTTGACAAGTTGCACAAGTGCGCCTAAGCCTGAACTATCCACAAAGTCAATTTTAGACAAGTCCAAAATTACGTGTTTTGGGCTATCGTCGATACATTTGCTCAGTACCTTCCGAAAAGTTGCCTCGGAAAAAGCGTCCAGTAGGCCTGTCAGGCGAAATAGCTGATAGTTATTCCTGACTTCGCGAGTGCCTCTAAGGCTAACGGTCAGGGTCAATGGCTCAGAAATGACACCCTCCTAGCAAGGTATTGCTTAAAGTCGAGGCTTCATTATAGGAGTTTTTTGGTCTTTTGTCTACTTTTTTAGTTATTAGTCATTAGTCATTGGTCATTAGGCATTAGTTATGGGTTATTGGCGATCGGTTATCTGCACAAACAGCTTGCCAGGATAATGACTACTAACTATTGACCAATGACTGCTGACTACTGACTAATGACTAATTTCTGATTTTCTCGCATGGACTGCACGAATCGATCGAACAAATAGTCAGCATCATGGGGGCCCGGACTGGCTTCGGGGTGGTACTGGACTGAGAATAGGGGCAGAGTTTTGTGCTTCAATCCTGCTACGGTGCGATCGTTCAAGTTGAGATGAGTAATTTCAACTTCGGGGACTAACGAGTTTGGGTCGATCGCAAAACCGTGATTTTGGCTAGTAATTTCCACTTGCTGAGTCAAACCAGCCGGGTGATTCAATCCCCGGTGTCCAAACTTGAGTTTAAAAGTTTCCGCACCCAACGAAAGTCCCAAAATCTGATGTCCCATGCAAATACCGAACACAGGTTTGTCCGACTTCAACAAAGCCTTCGCAGTCTCAATTCCTTCCGTTACCGCAGATGGGTCTCCTGGGCCATTGGACAGAAAAATGCCATCTGGGTTGTAGTTGAGGATTTCCTCCGGTGTTGTGTCAGCAGGGACAACAATTACGCGACAGCCATAACTGGCTAAACGTCGCAGAATGTTGCGCTTGATCCCAAAATCGATCGCAACTACCGTCCACATTTCACCACCAGCGGGTTTGACTGTGGGACTAAATTCCCAAACCGAGTCCGTGGCCTCTGACCATTCATAAACCTCGCGGGTAGTCACTTCCTGGACAAGATTCAACCCGTCCATACTGGGGGCATCCTGCACTTGTTCCAACAACTCAGCAGGGTCGAGAATCGAGGTAGAAATACCACCATTGATTGCTCCCACCGTACGAATTTTGCGAGTCAGGGCGCGGGTGTCAATGCCGTAAATTCCTGGAATATTGTATTGTTTGAGGTAGTCTGGCAGAGATTGGGACGATCGCCAGTTACTAGGGCGACTACATACATTCCGAGCAATGGCCGCTCGAATGTGTGGGCGCGAAGACTCTTCATCTTCGAGATTTACCCCTGTATTGCCCAATTCTGGATAAGTAAAAGTGACGATTTGTCCAGAATAACTGGGATCGGTCAAGACTTCCTGATAGCCAGTCATCCCAGTATTGAATACTACTTCGCCGACGACGGTGGTGTGAGCACCAAAAGACCAGCCACGGTAAGCAGTACCATCAGCTAGGACTAGGAGAGCGGGTTGTGCAGTTGAAAGAGACATGGCATCCTTAAATTAATCTCGTGTGGTTTTATTCTTATCACTGCGGGGGATTTGATGCTAGCCGGCAAAATACAAATATTATTTCAAATCTCTGCAATATCAGTTTCTGCGATCGAGATTCAGCACCTTTTAGCTCTATTTGGCGATCGGGCATCGGGCATCGGTAATCCGTTTATATCCGTTAAATCCGTTACAGAATCCGTTGCCGAACTTCCTTCTTCTATAAATCTATACCGATCGGCAGTTGCTCCTGTTACGATCGAGCAATAGCGTTTAACCAAACTATGCCTCACAAATCTCCTTTACCCTTACTCTCAAACCTATACAAACATCAACGGTTAGCTCAAAACCTCCGAAAACCCTTACTGGTTTTAACAACCGTTATTTCTCTGAGCACTTCAATTTTAGTAGGAACCGTTGCCAACTCCTCGCGAGCACTAGCTCAAGAAAGTGAAGGATGCTTCATGCGGAACTCAAACGGCCGAACTGTCAACTTAACCCAATCCGTCTGCGGTTTTCTCCCCAAAGAATTAACTCCCGCTACTTCCACAGCAGCCAAGTCAGGAGTATTTCAGGTAAAAATCAAACGCCGAGAAGCTAATATCCCGGTCATAGAAGTCACATTTAACGGCACACAAAAGTTCGATATGATGGTAGATTCAGGAGCCAGTGGCACAGTAATTACACCAGCAATGGCAAAAGCCTTGGGCGTTATTCCTTCGGGAACAGTCCAAGCAAAAACTCCCAACGGAGAGGCTACTTTTCCGCTCGGTCGCTTGACGTCTATTCAAGCTGGAGGTTTGGCGATCAAAAATGTAGTTGTAGCCATCTCGCCATCCCTAGATATTGGATTGTTAGGTCACGACTTTTTTGGTGATAAAGATGTGACGATTAAGCAAGATGTGATTGAATTTCGATCGCGCTCTTAAATTAAGAAGGAAGAAGAAATTAGGACACGGCAGTGCCGTTTCCCTACAACATTATTTTCTTTTCGGTAGGGACACGGCAGTGCCGTGTCCTCTATCATTTCGGTGCAACCGGAATTGAGATCATTTCGGTGCAACCGGAATTGAGATCATTTCAGTACAACCAGAATTGAGATCATTTCAAAAAATAAACCAACTGCTCCAATTTTAACCAAGCTTCGCCGCTCAACAAAATATCCTGAGCGAAAACAACTCCAGCTTCGTGATCACCCAAGGGAATTATACCTCCCACCTGAAAAGCCAAAGACGCATTCAAAGCCACAACATCCATTTGTGCCCGCGTTCCCTTACCCTGAAGAACATTCCGCAAAATCTCGGAATTTTCCTCAACATTTCCACCTTTCAAAGAGTCGATCGCACAATGTGTCAATCCTACCTTCGTAGCATCCAAAGTAGTAACTTCTACTTTGCCCTTCGACAAAACCGCCAAGTCTGAAACATCTCCCAAACCCGCTTCATCCAACTTTTCTCTACCATGAATCACTACAGCGAACTCAGTCCCCAACTCAGCCAAAGCTTCGGCAATGATTGGTACCAGACTCGGATCAAACACCCCGATTACCTGACCTGTAGGACGCATAGGATTGACGAGGGGGCCCAAAATGTTAAAAATAGTCCGCACCTTCAAAGTACGACGCAGCGACGCTACAGCCTTGAGTGCCGGATGCCACCCAGGTGCAAACAAAAATGTGATACCTACTTCGTCTACTGCCGCCTTCACTCTTTCGGAATCCGCGTTGAGATTAACTCCGAGTGCTTCCAAGACATCAGCAGAACCTACTTTACTTGATGCCGATCGATTTCCGTGTTTCGCGACTCGCACTTTGCCGGCGGCAGCGACAAAAGCCACAGCAGTTGAAATGTTGAAGGTGGAAGCGCCATCGCCACCAGTACCACAAGTATCAATCAATTTTAGATTTGAAACAATAGTCTGGGACTCGCCTGTGAGAGACTGAGATTGTAACACCTGAGCCATTCCTGCCAATTCTGGCGCAGAGATGCCTTTTGCTTGGAGAGCAGCTAAAATTGCGCCGGAGAGCACGGGGGGAATCGCCTCTGCTAGCCATCCTTGCATCAAATTGGCGGCTGTGGCGCGATCGAGCGATTGTCTATCTAACAATTGTTGCAGTAAACTAGGCCACAGAGGAGAATCAGTCATCGGATTTTAGATTTTGGATTGCTTCGTCAGTTTATAACTTTGACAGGGTGATGAGCATTTGTATTACCATTGTTTCCCAATATGAATTTTTTGATACAACAATTGCCTCTGTATTGTGGCAATTTTACAGAGAAACACCAGCAGTATACAGAGTTACCAACCGTCAGCTCTATTATTTATCAGGGAAAATAATAGAGACTCACTGACAGCATCAGTAGCCAGTCTTCAGCTTGGTTAACTGATTAGTTACAAGGATTTAGCCGATCGGGTCTCACCCATCGCTGCAAAGCATACAGCTAGTGTTTTACTATTAGTTGTTGCTTATTGATTGTTACTTATCGATTTTTGGTTGCTACTTATTGGTAGACAGCATCCGTTAAGCTGTTTAGTTAACCGTTAAAATATTACTAACAACCACTGCAAAATATTCAATTTAAAGAAGAAAACAGGGTATTAAGAAGTGAGGGAGCAAAAATTGGAAGACACAGCAATGGATTGCCTAAATATCAAGGAAGCGCTACAGCAAATGGAAGCAAAGTATTATAGTATATTTGAAAATGCTATTTCCGGTATTTTTCAAACCACCCCTGAAGGGCGTTACCTCAGTGCCAACCCAGCTTTGGCTCGCATCTACGGCTACAATTCGACAGATGAAATGATCCTGGGTTTGACCGATATTGGACACCAGCTTTATGTCGAGCCCCAGCGACGCTCTGATTTTATTTTTGCTTTGCAAGAACATGACATCGTATCTGATTTTGAGTCACAGATTTATCGCCGAGACAGAACAGTTATTTGGATTTCCGAAAATGGGCGGGCTGTTCGCGATCAAAATGGTGAGTTGCTATACTATGAAGGTTTTGTGGAAGATATTACTCAGCGCAAGCAAGCAGAATCTGGACTTCGAGAAAGCGAAGAACGCCTGCGCTTGGTAATTGAAAGTGTCAAGGATTATGCTATATTTATGTTAGATACTGAAGGATATATAGCTAGCTGGAATTCTGGATCAGAAAGCATCTTTGGCTATAAATCTTATGAAATAATTGGCAAACATTCAGAGTGTTTTTATACGGAGGAAGGTCTTGAACTTAGCAAGCCTCAAGAAAAATTAGCGATCGCGATCGCTCAAGGTCGATATCAGGATGAAGGTTTGCGGATTCGCAAGGATGGATCGCGATTTTGGACTAAAGTTATTGTGACTGCATTGCACGATGAAAGCGGAGAGTTGCGCGGCTTTTCTCAAGTAATGCAGGACATTACTAGGCAAAAGCAGGCGGGAGAGGAGAGGATGCAGTTGATTGCTTCTTTGCAAGAGTCGGAAAAAAAGTTTCGCACTTTGTACGAATCGACTACTGATGCAGTCATGTTACTAGATGAAATAGGTTTTTTGGATTGCAATCCGGCTACTTTAAAATTGTTTGGATGTAATACTGAATTAGAGTTCTGTGGCAAGCATCCCTCGGAATTTAGCCCACAATTTCAACCAAATGGGCAAGATTCTATGAGTCTATCACAAGAGCGAATTAATATGGCTTTGGCAACAGGAAATTGCCGTTTCGACTGGATTCACTGTAGATTAAACGGTTCGGGGTTTCCGGCGGAGGTGCTGCTTACTTCTATGGATATTGGTGGCAAAATAGGCCTGCAAGCGGTGGTGCGCGACATTACTGAGCGGGTGCAAGCAGAGGAGGCTCTGAAGCACGCTAATGAGGTGTTGGAGTGTCGGGTTCAAGAAAGAACAAGTCAATTAGAGTCAGCTATTCAACAGTTAAGCTTGTCGGAAGAAAAATTTTCTAAGGCTTTTCGATCTAGTCCAGATTCTATGACTATTACTACTTTTAACAGCGGGACTTTGATCGATGTTAATGATAGCTTTTTGTCAATGATTGGTTACTCTAGGGAAGAGGTGATTGGTCAAGCAGTGCCACAATTAAATATTTGGGTAAGGATAGAAGATCGAGTTAACTTTCGGAGGATATTGGAAGAAAAAAGTGTTGTTCGTAATCACGAATGCGAGTTTAAAATGAAGTCTGGTTCGGTAGTGGTTTGTTTGTTGTCGGCTGAGTTGATTAATTTGGGAGATGAACTCTGTATGGTGGCGGTGATGACGGATATTACCGATCGCAAACACGCAGAAGAAGCCCTACGGGAAAGCCAGCGGGCTTTGGCTACACTGATGAGCAATTTGCCGGGAATGGCTTACCGTTTTCGCAATAATCACGATCGCAGTATGGAGTTTGTCAGTGAAGGTTGCTATCAGTTAGTTGGTTATTCTCCTGAAGAATTTACTGATACTAGGCAAATTTCTCTCTCGGAGTTGACTCACCCGGATGATCGCGATACTTTTTGCAACGCTGTCGAAGTTGCTTTGCGAGAAAATCGCCCCTATCAACTAACTTATCGAATTACCTCTAAAAGTGGGGAAGTGAAATGGGTTTGGGAACAAGGTTTAGGTGTGTTTTCTGAGTCAGGAGAATTGATCGCTTTGGAAGGATTAATTACTGATATTTCTGAACAAAAACGTAGTGAAGAAGCTTTGTTGCGATCGCAAACCGAGTTAACCCAACAAAAACTTCAGCTTGAAAATACTTTGCACGAATTGCAACAAACTCAAGCTGTCTTAATTCACACAGAAAAAATGTCTACACTTGGTCAAATGGTAGCCGGTGTTGCTCACGAAATTAACAATCCTGTCAGCAGCGTTTGCGGCAATCTCGTTCACCTCAGTCACTATACAGATGATTTGCTGGATTTACTCGCTCTTTATCAGGAGAACTTCTTGCAGCCACCAGTGGCCATTCAAGACAAAATAGAAGAAATAGAACTAGATTTTCTGTTAGAAGATTTGCCAAAAGCCATGTCCTCAATGCAGGTTGGAGCCGATCGCATTCGGGAAATTGTGCGATCGCTCCAAATTTTCTCCCGCAAAGACGATAATAAAATGAGCAGGGTTAACCTCCACGAAGGAATTGATGGGACATTGTTAATTCTCCAAAGCCGACTCAGGGCTAAAGGTTCCCATCCCGAAATTGCCGTCATCAAGGAGTACGGAAACTTACCCTTGGTTGAGTGTTATGCAGGGAAAGTCAATCAGGTGTTTATGAATTTGATTGGAAATGCAATCGATGCGATCGAGGAGTACAATCAAAGGCGTTCTATTGTCGAAGTTAAAGCAAATCGCAGCAAAATTAAAATTAAAACAGAAATCCAAAACTCAAACGTAATCGTTCGGATTTCCGATAATGGCCCAGGTATGCCAGAGGAAGTCTCCAAGCAATTGTTCGATGCTTTTTTTACTACCAAACCAGCCGGAAAAGGCACTGGCTTAGGCTTATCAATTTCCCACAAAGTTGTGGAAGAACACGGTGGTAAACTCAGTTGTATCTCTACACCGGGTCAAGGAGCAGAGTTTATCATTGAATTGCCGATCGAACAAATTAGTCAGTAGTCAGGAGATTGGCAAAAAAACATTAAATATAGTTTCACCAGGAATCGATTCAAACTCTATTTTCCCCTGATGTTTTACGATGATTTTATTGATAATATCTAGTCCCAATCCACTACCTTCTCCTGGGGGTTTAGTGGTGAAAAAAGGAACGAATATTTTCGACTTAATTTCTTCAGGTATTCCTTTACCACTATCAGTAAAGCTAATTTTTGCCCGATCGCCAACAACGATCACATCAATAGTTAAAGTACCACGATTCTCCATCGCTTGCAAGGCATTATGAATCAGATTTGTCCACACCTGATTTAGTTCATCTGGATAACACAGTATGGGTGGCAATTTTGCATAATTCCTGATAACATTAACTCCTTGTTTAAATTGATTTTGATACAGGGTTAGGACAGTCTCAATCCCTTCAATTAAATTGCCTTGAGTCATTTGACCAGACTGTTCATAATGGGCATAGGTTTTCAAAGCAAACACCACTTTTGAGGCTCGCTCTGTAGCTGTTTGAATAGTTGTCATACCTCTCTTTATCTGTGAAAGTTTATAAGCTAATTCTAATACATTAAAACCATCTGGTCTAGTGAACAAGGGCAAGAAAACATCAATTTCATTGTAAATTCCCATAATTACCAGTGTATCAGCAAAATTTTCAGCGTCAGTCTCAGAAAACTCTAATTCTTGCAGTTGAATTCTTAAGGCTTTCTTTAACTTGCGCTCTTCTTTAGTAGAAAGTGTTAATGCTTGATTCAGCGATCGCCCAAGTAACGCTAGGAACTCTTGCCCTTGCTCTTCGTTAAGGGTTTGAAACAGTCCCGGCAATTCTTCCAGGGTTGAAGCCAAAAAGCCCGAAATACTTCCCGCTGATGATCTAATTGCAGCGATCGGAGTATTGATTTCATGGGCAACTCCAGCAACTAATTGTCCCAGCGCCGCCATTTTTTCCGACTCGATTAATTGCTGTTGGGTGGCTTGCAATTCCTCTAATGCCGAGGCTAATTCTTGGTTTTTTACCTCAATTTCACGATTCATCTGCAAAGCAACATTCTTAGCTTCCCTTTCTTGGGCTAGACGGAGGCGATCCGATTCTGCTCGTTGGCGATCGCTGATATCTTGGAAAGTACAAATTGCATAAGTAATATTTCCCGTTTCATTCAATATTGGTGTTGTTGAAACCTCCAAGGGAATAATTCGATCCGGTTGATGCAGTTCCAAATCTTCCGCACGCACCGTTTCTCCCGCGAGCGATCGCACAATCGGTAACTCATTATTAGGATACAATTGTCCAGTGCCAGCGCGATAAACTTGATACGCTGGAGACAACTGCTCAACTGTCATCTCCGGTAACACTTCAATCCCTAATAATTCCTTTGCCTTCCGATTAGCATAGGTGGTTTTTCCAGTTGTATCATAAACGGATACCCCTATAGGTATCGCTTCCAAAAACTGAGCGAGACGATGCTCATTAGCTCTCAGTTGAATATTTTGTTCTGCCAACTGATGTTCTAGCCAATAAATTTTTAACGCTTCTTGGAGCGTTAAATTGAGTTGCACACTTTCCCAAGGCTTCGCAATATAGCGATAGAGTTGAGCAGAATTAACTGCATTGCTGACTCCTTCGATAGTAGCTTGACCGGTTAGCATGATTTTCAGAGTATTAGGCGATCGCTCATGAATACGTTTTAAAACTTCATCCCCTTTCATGTCGGGCATAATATAGTCAGCGATTACCACAGCAATTTTGCATTCATCAGCGAGCAAATCATCAACTAATTCTAAAGCTTCAATCCCGCCCATAGCCATTTCAATTTCAAACAGATCTCCAAGATTTACAGATAGTTCCCTCGTCAAACTATCAAGCACCGTCTGATCGTCGTCAATACAGATAATTACAGGTCTCATAATTTTTCCAACCCTTCTTTAATACAAGCAATTAATTCCTGTTCACTCCAAGGTTTTTGCAGATAACGATGAAGATTTGCCTGTTCTTTTGCCCGTTCTACGGCTGCTTCATCTGCTTGTCCAGTCAATAATATTTTGATAACATTGGGAAACTTTTTGTGGACTTCAATCAGAAATTCATCGCCCTTCATTCCTGGCATTAACCAGTCAGAGACTATGACAATTACATCGGTGCTTTCTTCTTGTAATTCTTCCAGAATTTCCAGGGCTTCTTCCGCATTTTCTGAAGTCTCATAGACATAGCTATCACCGAATGCTGCTTGCATTTGCCGCAGCAGACTGTTCAGAATTATCACTTCATCATCAACACATAAAATTGAGAGTTTAGGCATTTTTAGTTTTTTGTAAGTTGCTAATTCTAGTCAGGATACGGCAGTGCCGTATCCCTACAACTAATCGGGTGATCGTTACATTTCACGCGCAGGTCGATTGACTGTTTTAGGGTAGGAAAACTGCCGTGTCCGACCTTACTACAATTCATCAGGTGATAGTTACATCTCACGTGCAGGTCGATTGATTATTTTAGGGTAGGGAAACGGCATTGCCGTGTCCTCCTTGGCTATTTATCGGTAAAGAGACAGTAAAAGTAGTTTGACCTAACATCGATTCAAATTCAATTATACCTCCATGTTTTTCTACAATCTTCCTAACGATATCCAGCCCTAAACCACTACCTTCTCCTGGTGGTTTAGTCGTAAAGAAAGGCTGAAATATTTTCGCCTTAATATCTTCAGGAATCCCCTCGCCGCTATCAGTAATATTCACCAGTATAGAACCATTTTCTTCCCTAGCATCAATGGTCAAAACTCCCCGGTTATTCATAGCTTGCAAACTGTTATGAATTAAATTTGTCCAAACTTGACTTAGTTCATCGAAGTAGCAGCGAATCTGGGGCAAATTTTGATAATTGCGAATTACCTCTATTCCCTGTTTAAGTTGATTTTGATACAGAGTTAAAACAACTTCAACTCCATCAATAATATTTGCTTCAATCATTTCTCCTGTTTGGTTAAATCGGGCATAAGTTTTGAGTGCAAATACAATTTTAGTCGCTCTTTCAGAAGCTGTTTTAATGTCTCGTGTACTTTCTTGTAAACGGACAAACTGGCGCACGGTTTTGAGGAAGTTTTCGCACTCCGCATCTTGGAATATCGAGATAAAAGGTTCCAATCGATCGCAAATTCCCACATCTAACAGCAGATTCGCCACAGTATCAGCCTGGGCCATACCTTGAGCTTGTAGCTGACTGACAATAGCTTTCCTCAATTGGCGACGTTCTCGGCCCGATACAGTGGTAGTATTTTGTTGCGATCGCACCAGCATTTCACTAAATTGCTGTTGGCGTTGTGGCGATAGTGATTGGAAAAACGATGGTAGTTGATTCAGATTTTGACTCAAGAAATCGCTAATAGAACCCACGGAGGAACAAATTGCTCCCAAAGGTGTATTGATTTCATGAGCAACTCCCGCCACCAATTGTCCCAATGCAGCCATTTTTTCCGATTGAATCAATTCATCTTGGGTAGATTGGAGATTATTTAAAGCTTGTGAAAGCTCTTGGGTACGCTCCTCTACTTTAGTTTCTAAATTAGCATAAAGTTGGGCATTTTCAATCGAAATTGCTGCTTGAGAGGCTAAGATGGTTAAGACGGCCAGGCGATCGTCCGTAAAGGCATTTGTCACCAGATTATTTTCTAGGTAAAGAATGGCGATCGGCTTTCCTTGATGTTGAATCGGCAGACACAAAACCGACTTTGGTTGATGGTGGATGATATAAGAGTCAGCCCCAAAGGTAGTTTCAGTCGTCGCATCGTTTATTACGAGGGTTTCCTGGGTACGGGAGACATAGTTAATAATTGCGATCGGAATTTCCTTAGACTCAATAATGGGAGTTGATTTGAGATTGCACGATTCACCACTCATACATTGAGCCGCCACGAACAATGAATCTCCTTCTATCAAAATCATAGCTCCTTTTTCTGCTCCCGCATTCTCCATCATCACTTGCATCAAAGTGGAAAGCAACTTATCGAGATTAATTTCGCCTGACATTGATTGAGATGCTTTGATTACTGTTGCCAAATCCAGAATTTGTGAAATACCTGAATTCGTAGTTGTAAAAGTTCCAGCCATCATTTGAGCAATTGTTTCGCCTGTCTTTAAGCTCTTTTTATGATTTAAAATAGGTACAAGTAATTCTGGGTAGCGTTTTTCTAAGTCCTCAATTTTTGCCTTAGCCCCCCAGCGTGCATAGGCGTAGTAAGCATCAGTTAAGTAGACTTGGGCAATTTTCTCTTTGCCCCAGGTTAAGTAAAATTTAGCTGCAAGTTCGTTGGCGAGAGCTTCTTCATTGATGTACTCGTTGTCTTTGGCGAGCTTGATCGCGCGATCGTACAAATCCATTGCTGCGACTGTATTGCCCAATACTCGTGCTTTCTCAGCTTCTACCAAGTCGTATTTATTTTGATAATTCATCGGAGCAGATGTTGCCCATTTCTGCATTCTTGCTTGGTTACTTGCCACTTTTGATAACCTAACTTCTAGTGCTGAATCAGTAGCAGAAATTTGCACCAAAGAATCATAAAAATAAAAGACTGGCTCATTGATCAATCCCACACAGGCATCTAAAAACTCTTCAGCTTTGGCTGCATTTTCTAATGCCATTTTGTTGTCATCAAACAGATAACAAAGGATAGCTTGATGAAGATATATTTCGTGGAGTGAAAATCTATCTTTAGCTATTTCAAGAATTGGAAGCATTTGTGCATTGTTAAATACTTCACCTATTAATACCAGCGAATTTTCAGACTTGCCTAATAAATTTAATACTGTTTGCTGTAATATATTCAGCCAAGTTAAAGGAGTGATTTGCCGATTTTTTTCGATCGCATAGCTGTAGTTTTGCATCTCCCTTTCCAGTGCAGTCAGTTCTTTTCCAGCAAAATAAGCATATTGGCATTTTTCCATAGCACAATAGCTAGAGTGCGCTAAATCTCCATTTTCCAAACCACTTTGATAACCTGCCGCAAAAAGTGGCTGAGTTAACCGCAGATGCTGTTGCCCATGCACCGAAAATGCTGCCACTTTAAATAATACCGCACTCTTGATTTTTTGAGCATTTAAGTGTGCGAACAAATCAACAGCAAAACAGCCATAGCGATAAGATGCCTCAAAATCTCTGACTACCAAATTGAGAATGATCGCATAATCAGCAAAAGCATAGGGTGAGAAAACTGAATGACCATATTTAAGCAACAAATTCACTTCTTCGCACCCCATGTGCGGAGTTAAAAATGGTGCTGCTTGAGCCGCCGCAGGAGTCATACTCGCAATAATTCGCAAAGCAGCTAATTTGTACTCATCAGTCATCGGAGGCAGGTTTAGCAGTTCCTCATCGCTCTTTCCGGCTAAAGCCTCTGCTGTTGCTTTTACTGTTTGTTGAATTTCTGCATGAGTTGGCGATGCAGGCAAGTTTACTCCAAGTAAAGGCAATACTTGTAAACCAATTTCAATCGCTTCAAGTTGCTTAATTTCTGCTATGCAGGCGGAAATTTTAACCTCATATACTTTGACTTTATCCAAAATGGTTTTTGCCTGTTGCACCACAATTTGAGCCAGTTGCTCCATCTGTTCAAAGTCAGTGCTGAGGTAGGCTGATTCAGTGGCTTCTACATACAAAATAAGTGTTAACTCATAACTGGTTTGCCAGCTATCTTTTGCTAGGAGTTTCCTCCCCACATTCAAATATTTTAGGGAAGCTTCATAAGCCGTTGAAGTTTTAGCTTTATTTCCGGCAATTAAATTTAACTGAGCGAGTTCATTTCTTTCTGTTTGATGGGTAATTAACTCCACACCCATATTCAACTGGTTGACAATATCAAAAATCTTTTCTTCTATTTCTGCTGACCTAGGGGCGGCACTACCATGTCCTCCCTTATGCAACAATAGTCGCCCAATTTCGAGGTGGGTTGACTGTTTCCGAGATTCTGGTATCAGAAGATATGCTGCTTGTTGTACTCGATCGTGAAAAAACTTGTAAGGAACAGATAAGTCAAACACTTGTGGAAGTTCCACTGATTCCGAGTCTTGAAAAAATTTGTAGATTTCACTAATAGGAATAACTAATCCTTCTTGTAGTGCTGGCCACAAATCTGCCGCTGTTTCCGACTCAGATTTTTTGGAGACAATTGCCAAAGTTGCTAAGTCAAATTCATTCCCTACACAAGCAGCAAGTTTCAAAACTTCCTGAGTATTTGTTGGCAGTTTCTGCAACTGAATTGCCATGAACTCTACGACATCATCAGTCCAAGAAAGCGCTCTCAATCTACCAATATCGCACTGCCAACCCCCCGTTGCGGGGGTAAAATCAAATGAAATAAATCCATCTGTGTGCAGAAATTTCAGAAATTTAGTTGCAAAAAAAGGATTGCCTTTGGTTTTGGCAAAAATCACTTCAGTCAAAGGCATCGCCCTTTCTATTGGACAAGAAAATGTATCGGCAATCAGGCGATTTAGGGAAGGTTGATCTAGGGGTGCTAAGGTAATTGTGTTGACTGTTGCTGAGTCTTTGCGAATCTCGTCCAAGGTCAGCATCAGCGGATGGGCTGGAAAAACTTCATTGTCCCGATATGCTCCCATTAACAATAGATATCGTGTATCTATTTCGCTCATCAACAATTGCATTAGCTTTAATGAAGCGGAGTCTGCCCATTGCAAATCATCCAAGAAAATCACTAAAGGATGTTCTTTTGTGGCGAATACTCTGATGATTTTTTGAAATAAAAGATTGAAGCGATTTTGAGATGCACTTCCTTGTAGTTCTGGCACTTGTGATTGCTTACCAATCAGTCGCTCTAATTCCGGGATGACATCAATAATGACTTGACTATTATCGCCTAATGCTTCTAATATTTTGAGTCGCCATTTCTGCACACGACTGGAACTTTCGGTGAGTAATTGTCTGATTAAATTCTGAAATGCTTGCACCCAGGAAGAGAAGGGTATATCGCGCTTGAATTGATCAAATTTTCCTTTGATGAAATAACCGCGTTGACGGACAATGGGTTTGTGAACTTCGTTGACGACGGCGGTTTTACCAATGCCAGAAAAGCCAGCAACTAACATGATTTCTCGGCTACCTTCGCTGATGCGATCGAAGGCATCTAATAGTGCTTTAACTTCAGTTTCTCTACCGTAGAGTTTTTCGGGAATCATGAAGCGATCGCAAATATCCCGATTTCCCAATACAAACTCGCTAATAGTGCCATTTTTCTGCCATTGCTGCGAGCATTGTTCTAAGTCGTAGCGCAGTCCAGCAGCACTTTGATAGCGTAATTCTGGAGTTTTTGCCATTAATTTCATGATGATCTTATTCACCATCACTGGGATCGCTGGAGCCAGATTGATTGGCTCAGTGGGAATCCTGGCAATATGACAGTGAACTAGCTCCATTGGATCGTTGGAGTCAAATGGCAATTGCCCTGTTAGTAGTTGGTAAAATGTGACTCCCAGTGAGTAAAAGTCGGTGCGGTAGTCGATACCCCGATTCATTCGCCCCGTCTGTTCTGGAGACATATAAGCTAGGGTTCCTTCTAAGACTTTGGGATTTTCGATTTCCTGATTTTCCCTAGGTAAAAGAGATGAAATGCTGAAGTCAATTAGTTTTACTTCTTTAGTTTGGGGATTAATTAAAATATTCTGGGGCTTGATGTCTTTGTGAATGATGCGGTTGTGATATAGTCCTTCTAGGGTTTGGACGATCTGAATTGCGATCGGCAAAAACTCATTTAGCGGTAGAGGCGAAATCTGGGGAGAGGAAACTTCAGAGTTATTTGATTGGATATCATCTAATTGCTTGGGATTAGCAATATATTCAGCAAGGGAGATACCACCAACATCCTCCATTACCATAGCAAAAGCATTGCGATAGTTTAAGAGTGTAATGGGTTTGACAATTCCCGTCAGGTCAAGATTTTTGGTAATGGTGTACTGATTCCGAAACTGTATGAGTTCGCTAAAAGTGGGATATTCACCTAATAGTAGTTTGATGACTACTGGTGTTTGATTTGATTCGGAAAGTCCTCGATAAACCTGAGTTCTAGAGCCATTATAGATTTGCTCAATTAGGCGATAGCCGGGAATTGTTAACAAATTATCATTCATGGTGAAGAAGTTAAATAAAGATTCTTTTGTTACATACCCGACTTCTTAAAGAAGTCGGGTATCTGGGTATTCGGTTTTTTTAGGTTGGCTTAGTAAGCTGAATTTTTCAATCTAAAATTCTGGTATTTCAAATTTTATCTAATTGCGCTGTAATTAGCTAGATTTTTTACCGTTATTTTAATGTTTTCGACGAGGATTAAAAGATTGTTGGTAAAAATGTGATTGTTTATAACGGTTAAAGCCAATTTATGTTTATTTTTACCATATTCCTTGTTTTTTGTCAAGTAATCTTGTAGATACTTAATAGCCAAACCCACTAATGATATCAATTCCGGTTGCAACGACCTATGATATACAGGAGACGGCAGTGCCGTGTCCCTACAATTAATCTGCCGTCTCCTCATTTTGGGTAATATTAATTCCGATGCAACCGGAAATGATATGACTACTAACTAACGACATCGTTGCAGATAAAATTGAGCAACTTGATCTCCCGGATTTTGCCCTATACAATCTGCAAAAAGTACCGCAGCATCATTAAAAGCATCTGTATGGTACAAAGACACAGCCTCAGCAAATACTTGCAGGGTAGCTAATTTACCTGCTTTAATTTCCGGCAAATCTGCATCAAAAACTTCATAAACAGTCACCATTTCTAATTTCCCTTTTACCTGAACTTGATCGATGACGCGAATTGCATAATCAGCAGGATTGCTCAAGTGATCAAATGTCTGCTGAGTAATTAACAGCGACACCCCATACTTTTTCGTCAAACTTTCAATTCGAGAAGCTAAATTAACCGTATCGCTAATCACAGTACCGTCCATCCTGCTAGGTCCACCAACTATACCAAGTATCAAAGAACCAGTATTAATTCCCACTCCAATTTTAATTGGTATATAACCTACAGAAGCGCGATATTGATTGTATTCGACTAAGGCGTGCAGCATGGCAATTCCCGCACGAACAGCATCATCGGCACCTTCGCTAAACAGTGCCATGATTGCATCGCCAATATATTTATCAATAAACCCCTGATTTGCAACAATCAACGGTTCCATACGACTCAGATAGGAGTTTATAAATTTAAAATTTTCTTCGGGTGTCATCTGTTCTGAAAGAGTAGTGAAGTCGCGGATGTCAGAAAATAAAACAGACATTTCCAACTGCACGGCTTCTCCTAATTTGACATTAACAATGCTTTCACATCCCAAAAAACTTAAAAATTGATTTGGTACAAAACGACTTGTCGCCTGAGCGATTTCTAATTGTGCATCCAGTGCAATTTCCAAATTGCAATTGACTTTAAAAAGTTCTTCAATGAACTTTTGTCGTTCGGCTTCAGCTTGTTTGCGTTCCGTGATATCTTGAAGAGTGTTGATAGCATAGACAATTTTTCTATCTTGATCATAAATTGGGGTAGCCTGAATTTCTAGAGGAATAATCTGGTCCCCATGTCGGACTTCTAAATTATCAGCTACTGAAGTTTCACCCCTCAATGCTCGGATGATGGGCAAGTTTTCGATAGGGCAGTGTTGAAGAGTGCCTGCTTGATAAAGTTGATAAACTTCTGAGAATTGTTCAGCGGGGATATCGGACATGACTCCTTTGCCAAATATCTCTTTTGCTTTCCGATTGATATAGTAAACTTTGCCATCAGCATCGTGTACACCGACACCCATTGGCATTGCTTCCAAAAACTGTGTCAAGCGATTTTCGTTTTCATGTAGTTTAGTAATCAGTGTGGCTTGGTCAATGTTTAACTTTGCCAACTCATTGTTCATGCGCTGGAGCTGGGCATTTTGTTTTGTAAGTTTTTGATCTTGAAGATAGCTATTTAGGGCTTCTTTAACGGTCAATTTTAAATCTTCAGTTTGCCAAGGTTTTGTGATGTAACGGTATAATTTTGCATAGTTTATAGCATTGGTGATTGCTTCTATGTCTGCTTGCCCTGTGAGCATAATTTTGATGGTTTTGGGCGAAATTAGATGAACCTGTTTTAATAGTTCGTCTCCCTTCATGTCCGGCATGATATGGTCGGAAATAATTAAAACTACTTGATTCCCATCCTGTAGCAATTCTTCTATTAACTCTAATGCTTCTTCTCCTCCTTCAGCTATTTCAATCATATAATCCTTACCGACGGCCTCTTGCAGTTCTATTTTAAGGCCCCTGAGTAAAGTTACTTCATCATCTACACAGATAATTATGGGTTGGTTCATACTTTCACAAAACCCGATTTAATAGTTTCCAGCAAATCGGCTTCCGACCAAGGTTTAGATAATAATTTATAGCGGAGTATCCACGTTAATAGGTAGATAGACTTTGTTATTTTGTACTTTTAACTAACTATTTTTGGCAAGGACTAAATGACATCCGGTGAAGGACAGATGCGCCGTAATGTTCTAATCCCAATTTATGTTTAGCTGTACCATATCCTTTATTGTTTGTCAAGTCATATTCAGGATACTTAACAGCTAAGCGGATGATTAATTCATCGCGCCAAACTTTTGCCACAATACTAGCGGCCGCAATCTGAATCGATCGCGAGTCACCTTTCACCATTGTCTCTTGTTCGATCGCCAAATTAGGAATTCTCTGATTGCCATCAACCAAACATAAATCAGGAGTAACCTTCAGTTTGAGAATTGCCCGCTTCATTGCCAACAAAGAAGCCTGCAAAATATTCAAACGGTCAATTTCCCTAACCGAAGCCACGCCAATTTGACAGTCAACAGCCACAGCCCTGATTTTGATAGCTAACCGACTCCGGTTGGCGGCTGTCAATTGCTTGCTGTCTCGCACCCCACAGTTTGCCAATTCATCCAAAAGCTCGATCGGCAAAATACAAGCTGCTGCCACGACAGGGCCGAACAGAGCCCCCCGTCCGACTTCATCCACGCCTGCAATGATCTGGGAGGGGGAGTGGAGGAGAGGGGAAGAGGGGGAGAGAGGGAGGGGGGGAGAGGGAGAGGGAGAGGGAGAGGAAGGGGGAGAGAGGGGGAGAGGCAGATCAAAAGAGGGGAAGAGAGTAAAAATTTCTATCTCTTCCTTCTTCCTTCTTCCTGAAGCGGTTCCTGAGCGGAGTCGAAGGGCCTTCTTCCCTCTTCCTTCTTCCTTCATGGTTATTCGTCCAATAGGGCAGACGAGCGGCGACGGCGACGGCGATTAATCGCGGGTTCTTCCGGTTCCTCCGGTTCCTCCGATTGAATTGTTTCGTCCGGTTGAATTAATTCATCAGATTCCATTAATTCGATCGCCTCTTCGCTCATTTCTGACATTTCCGAAATTGGGTCAAAGTCATCGATGTCGTCGATCGGACTTTCATCGTAAATTTCTGTCTCAGCATCCTCAACCTCCTCAGCATCCTCAGAAAATATAGGAGAAAATACAGGTTCAACTACAGACATCTCTGCATAATAATCCTGTTCCCGATCATCATCATCCGGTTGCGCCGTCGGTTCAAATTCAAGTTCTAGCTGCTCAAAAGGCGGCTTAATTGGGGTTTCTCCCGGCATTGTGACTGAAACGATCGCATTTTTCGGATTTTTGAGACTACGATTCGTTAGCACCAAAGGAGAAACGCCCATCACAGCATAAACATCCTGCTCCTCAGCAGTCATTTCCACCGAAATCACCTCTGGAGGTTCCACCATTGGCTTCATTAACTCCGACTTAGTGGGACGCACCCGCTCGAAATCTTCGCGCCTCCCAACAGTCGCCATATTGACTAATCCGAAGCCCTCAGAAGCAGCCCTGATGCCGGGGGGTGCGAGATATTCGGCTCTCGTTTCTGCAACAGGTGCGATGATCGTCGTATTCGGTAGTCGCAACTTGCTGCGTACTGGTTCTTCTTCCACCGGTAGTCCAAAAGCCTCTTCCCCAATCCGGCGACGACGGCGGCGACGAGTACCATTCGCCAAATCCTGATAACTGGGATGGTTGAGCAAATCCAAAGGGGAAGCGTTACCACCACTCTCAAAATCCAAGCTTTCGTTTTGAGGCTCCCAAGGAGCGCGCTGAGGTTCAGGGGAGCGTTCTTCCCGCACTGGCGAAGAAGTTGCAGTGGCTACAGGGGCTAAAGTTCGACGCTCCAATCCTTCTGGCAAATTTAATAAAACGCGGTTTGAGGTGGCAACAGTGCGATCGCCCGATTCCCGTACTGCTGGGGCCATTTCCTCTTCGCCGGGGAGTTGCACCAAATGACCCAACCCATTGCAAGTAGGGCAAGTGTGGCCGAACAATTCGTAAATATTTTGACCTTGGCGCTTCCGAGTCAGTTCTACCAGTCCCAGTTCCGAAAGTTGGGCGATTTGTGGTCGAGCTTTGTCAGCCCTGAGAGCTTTATTGAACTGTTCCAACACCTGCAACTGATCGCGGCGGGACTCCATGTCAATAAAGTCAACAATAATTACCCCAGCAATATTCCGCAATCGCAGTTGTCTAGCGATTTCTGTTGCTGCTTCGCAATTTGTCCAGAGTACAGTTTCTCGTGCCGTGGCCGATCGAGTAAAGGAACCAGAGTTGACATCAATCACCGTCAATGCTTCCGTCGGCTCGATAATCACATAACCGCCAGAAGGTAGATCTACTCTCGGTCTGAGGGCTTCTCTAATCGCAGCATTGACACGGAAAAATTCTAAAATCGGAGCGCGCTCTCGATGATGATCGATCAAAACTCCCGCAGGCAACTTGCCACCGTTCCAGCTCATCAACTGCTGCTTGACTCGCTTAATCCCATTTTGCGAATCCACCACAATCCGGTTCACATCACCACTGAACATATCCCGCAGCACCCGCTGGATGAAATCGTCATCTCGGTTGAGGAGTGCCGGTGCTCGCGTCGTACCGCCTTCAATTTGAACAGATTCCCACTGTTTTTGGAGGACTTCCAAATCTTCCATGATGGCTTCTTCGGTCTGGCCTTCAGCTTCGGTGCGTACCAAAAGTCCCATCCCGGCTGGTTTGACCAAAATAGCCAGGGCTCTGAGGCGGTTGCGCTCAACTTCTGACTTGATCCGGCGTGACAAATTGACTCCCCGTCCGTAGGGCATCAGCACCAAATAGCGACCGGGTAGGGTAATGTTGCCTGTCAGTCGTGGGCCTTTACTGCCCGTGGGTTCTTTCATTACCTGTACGAGAACTTTTTGCTGTGGGGTCAAAAGTTCCGTAATTGCTCCTGCCGATCGCTTGAGTCGCAGTGGGCCGAGGTCTGTGACGTGCATGAACCCGTTGCGTTCTGGGTCGCCGATATTAACGAAGGCGGCATCTATCCCAGGTAATACGTTTTCGACAATTCCCAAGTAAATATCACTAACTTGGTGGCTACCTGTGGCTACGACGAGTTCTTGAATTTGATCTTCTGAAAAGACGGCAGCAATCCGATGCTGCTCTGCTATCACTATCTGCTTAGTCATTCAATTTCCTCGAAAAAATTGTCGGCAAGTTCCAGACACCTACGCTGAATAGTGCCTTTCACTTTGATTTTAATTAGTAGTAGCTTCAAGAGTTATTAGCTGTGACTTAGTTATGAGTTATGCTTCGCAGAATTAGCTGGAAGATAGAAATAAGGACGCTTTTAATGAGTTATCAATATTAAATTTTGATTTGTGAATTACGAATTCTTTCACTCAAAATTCAATCGTTACAACTCTTGATTTGAATTCAGCGAATCAATTCAGTGACACCGTACCAATTTCCTAACACACAACTTTACACAAAAAACTGATAACTCCGGGAAGTGGTGGTTAAGGGCTGGTTTCGAGGGAAAGTAAGAAGTACAGAGATCTAGTAGGGAAACGGCACTGCCGTGTCCTGTAGTTCTGTAGGGAAACGGCACTGCCGTGTCCTCTAGTAGGGAAACGGCACTGCCGTGTCCTAGTCCTCAACTGAATTCAGCTTGCCATTCGACTGCGATTTCCATCACCACCACCCCTAAAACCTGGTCAGTCGATTAAAGATCTATTGTTGAATAGTTTGTGAACCAATGGTCAAATGCGGACAATTAGGTTTACTTTGCAGGTGTGATTCTGGCAGGCTGAACTATAACAGCCCTTATCCCATTGCTAAACGCATTTAGGATTTCTTTTACTCACATACTCACCGGCTTAAACGATGAAATTTTTGATTAAGCTGCCGATCGACTTTGCTGTCGATCGATCCGACTCAATCGCTAAATTTAGCTGTGAACAAGCTCCTGCGAGTTTGGTGCTAGATTTAGCCTTTGAATTTACAAAAAGGCTTGAAGTCTTGAACAGAGGCAGTTTGCACCCAGCCCGCGTTGCTGGTTGACTAAACTACGAGCGACTAATCGCGATCGAGCCGTCCTGACTTCTATAACAAGCAATTATAGCTTGATATCCGGTGGAATACTCCGCCTTCGACTTTTCTATCTTAACCATAACTCAGAATTAGCTGACTGCGTTGAATATGCAGAAGCTGAATTTCCTGCTGGCTGACTTGTTCGAGCATAAAAACCAGATGTTCTGGCTTTAGCACATTGCCGTCACTGCGACAACTACCCCGATAGCGCAAGACGGCTTTACCTTGAGAGTCATGACTGGCGGCAGATTGATGTTCTACAAGTTCTAGTTCCTGTAGCCGATCGCGCAAATTGACTTGCTGTATCTTACCCGACTTGGTAGTATGCTCCCGCCAGAAATCTTCAGCTTGGACGATCGCCCGTACCCAAGCTTCCCAGTCATCTCTAGAATCGACAGAGACAGGAGCCAAATTCTGTTGTTCTAATTCAGAATTTTCTGCCAATACACCCGTTACGGCCACAGTAATCAGGTACTCCGCTGCTTCCAACAACTGATTGGCAGAAGGAGATTTGACATCGATCGCCTCAACCCGATAAACAGGAATATTATCCGGGAGAGTTGCCACCAATTTTTCCCGAAAATCCTCAACATCCATCAACTCAGTGAGCTCAAAATCCGCAATTTCTCCAGTGCTCGTAACGCCAAGAGGCAGGGCATTTGCGATGGAAATGCGAGGGTTGGGGTGAAAGCCGCCGGTGAAAGAGATTGGTAAATCGGCTCTACGAACCATGCGATCGAACAATCGGATCAAATCCAAATGACCAAGCAAAGCCATTTCACCAACTTTACCAAACCAAACCCGAAACCGCTGTTTGCGCTCTAGAACCGGCACAAACTCCCCAGCAAATGCCGGAATTGGCAATGGTTGTACAACGACATTGTGTCCGAAGTCAGTGCCACAAACCCCACAGTGGGAACAGCCTTCAAAGGAACAGTCGGGAACAGTTGCCGCAGCCAAAGCCTTTTGCAAATCAAGTTTTAGCCAGTCTTTGTCAATTCCCGTATCCAAATGATCCCACGGTAAAGGTTGATCCAGTAGGGGCAGTGGCCCCGTGCCCGCCCCCGCCCCTTGGGTAGTTCCCTCTAATTTCCCCCCTTGGGGGGGGTAGGGGGGGGTTCCTGATTCCTCAAACAAATTCCATTCACCGCTTTCGACTTGGCGGTATTTCCAGGTAAGATCAGATTCTGCGATCGCCTGAGTCCAAGCCTTATGCGCCTGATCCAAACTTTCCCACCACGCATCCATACCAGCCCCAAGTTCCCATGCACGGCGGACTACAGCGCTCAAACGTCGATCGCCCCGGCCAACAAAATCCTCCATTGCCGAAATCCGCACATCCGTGTAATTCACCTTGACACCATTCATGCCGCGAAATTCCTGCTTCAGCAGTTTTTGCTTGCGAGAAAACTCCGTAGTAGAAACCGAATGCCACTGAAACGGAGTGTGAGGCTTAGGCGTAAAATTAGAAATTGTCAAGTTGAAATGCAGTCTGCGTCGCCCATCAATCCGGCATTCCCGACTTAACCAGCGGACTGTTTCAGCGATACCCACAACATCAATATCTGTTTCCCCAGGCAAACCGATCATAAAATACAGCTTGATTTTATCCCAACCGCGATCGACCGCAGTTTTCACACCTCTAAGCAATTCCTCGTTAGTCAAACCTTTGTTCACAATGTCCCGCATCCGCTGAGTACCAGCTTCCGGCGCAAAAGTCAACCCACTTTGGCGCGTACCACCAAGAATATCGGCAATATTGTCATCAAATCTATCAACCCGCTGGCTGGGTAGAGACAGGGAAATATTTTTATCTTGCAGACGGTTTTTGATTTCCATCCCAACTGCTGGGAGTGCCAGATAGTCTGAACAACTCAAGGAAAGCAGGGAAAATTCGCTGTGCCCGGTGGCTTTCATCCCTTGTTCGATCGCCTCTACGACTTGTTGAGGTTCCACATCTCGCGCGGGGCGAGTCAACATTCCCGGTTGACAAAAGCGACAACCGCGAGTACAACCACGGCGGATTTCTACTGTCAGTCGATCGTGTACTGTCTGAACATAGGAAACTAGCCCGATCGAATAAGCTGGAATCGGAGTCGCCACCCGGCGTAAAATTCGTTCTGGAACATCGGGGCGATTGGGATGGACGGAACCATCTGCCGCCATATCATAAAATTGTGGGACATAAACGCCGGGAATTTGCGCCAAATCCAGCAACAAAGCTTGTTTACTCAAACCATTAGTTTTGCCTTCTGCCAAAATCAAGCCAATTTCTGGCAACAATTCTTCGCCATCACCCAAAGCGATGAAGTCAAAAAAGTCAGCATAGGGTTCGGGATTAGAAGTCGCCGTTTGGCCACCAGCAAAAATTAGTGGCAGTTCGGAGTTTGTCGCTCTTTCTTGCCAAGTTAGGGGAATGCCAGCTAAATCTAGCATTTCCAGAATATTTGTCGCTCCAAGTTCATAGCTGAGGCTAAATCCTAGGATATCAAATTCAGTGAGCGATCGCCTGGATTCCACTGCAAACAGAGGAGTTTTGGTCAATCGCAATTTAGCAGCCAAATCTGGTGCTGGTAAATAAGCGCGATCGCACAATTGCCTTGGCCCAGCGTTCAAAATGTTGTAAAGGATAATGTGCCCCAAATTGGAAGCACCAACCTCATATACTTCTGGATAAGTCAACACCCAACGCACTGTTGCTGAATCCCAAGGCTTGCGTACAGCCCCCAACTCGTTGCCTAGATAACGAGCAGGCTGATTAATTTCTGATGTAAGTAATTCTTCGACTGTTATTGGCATATAGCAATCCTAAATCATTAATTGTAGGTTGGGTTGAGGAACGAAACCCAACATTTTCCTAAATCATTAATTGTAGGTTGGGTTGAGGAACGAAACCCAACATTTTCCGAGATTTGTTGGGTTTCGCAAAGCCTCAACCCAACCTACAGAAGAAGTTTGTGCCTATTTAACACTAATCAGTTAAAATTGATGTTGGGGAAACCGACCAGTTGATTGGAGTAGTTTTACTGTACCATCATTTAATTATTTTTTATCCCTACGTTAATGTAATTGAAATCACCTGTTAGCGCTGATTTAGATCACCACAGAGAGATATAATGTATAGGAAAATTGAAATATACTAAGTTCTCCGATCTACCATGCAAGCAACTCATGCTATTCGTAAACTTGTAGAAAAAGCCCTCAATATCAAGCGGCTGACACCAGATATTGAAAATGAAATCAACTACGAACTGACTCGTTTGGGCTACATATCGGATATTGATTATGAAGCTTTAGAGTTATTAATGAATGAAATGGATGAAGGGCGAATTCAATTAGTCGCTAGTCGATGAAATAACATCCTTTCTTCTAACTAATTTGCAATTGTCCCACCAAACTTGCCACTGTCACCACCAACTCCATAGGATCGATCGGCTTAGGCACAGAAATTTGAAAACCTTGCCGCAGCGCTCGCACCCGTTCCTCCACCCTACCATAGGCTGTAAAAGCCACCGCCGGAATTTCCGCCCACTCAGAAACCGATCGCAATTCCTCGATCAATTCTTTTCCCTCTGCCATAGGCATTGCCAGATCGATCGCCAACACATCCGGCGATTGCCTTTGCATGGCTTCTAGAGCCTCCATGACTGAGACTGCGGTCTCCACCTCGGCCCCACAATCTTCGAGTACCACCCGCGCAAAATCCAAGGAATCCTCATCATTATCCACCACCAACACCCGCACTCCAGAAAGGTTGATATTAACAGAACACTCATTTATAGGTGAGATCGCCCTTCTTTCTCGAATCGCAAACTCCCCAGATCCAACAGCAGAAAATCCGCTTTTACCCGTTCTCGCTTGCATCGGCAACCGCACCAAAAAAGTCGATCCTTGTCCCTTCCCGGCAGATGCCACCTGCACCGTCCCCCCGTGCATTTCCACCAAATGGCGGACGATCGCCAAACCCATACCTAATCCGTTGTACGATCGAGTCGCAGAGCTGTCAGCTTGACTAAACCGATCGAAAACATGAGGCAGAAACTCCGCGCTAATCCCATCTCCCGTATCGCTCACCTCAATTTCGACACTAGCCGACAACAAATTTGCTTCGGAGGCTAACTGAGTGGAAATCCTACCATCCAGCTTCCGCAACGCCACCATCACCTTCCCCTCAGCGGGCGTAAACTTAATTGCATTCGAGAGCAAATTCCAGGCCACCTGCTGCAAACGCCCCGCATCTCCAAAAATCCGTACCAAAGTCGGCTCAAAGTCAGTCACAATTTCAATATTTTTTGCCCTCGCAGCAGTTGCCAGAGTTTCGATCGCATCCTCAACACTTGACATCAAATCCACCCACCCCAAATTCAGCGATAGCTGACCGGTAATAATCTGCGACACATCCAACAAATCCTCGATCAGCGTCCCCAGAATCCTCGTATTGCGATCGATCGTTTCCAATGCCCGAATCGTCGTATTTTCATCAAACTTGCGATAACGCAGCAATTGCGTCCATCCCAGCATCGCATTTAACGGAGTCCGCAACTCATGGGACAAAGTTGCTAGAAATTCATCTTTAATTCGGTTCAAGGTAGCTAATTCCTCGGCCCGATCATGAAGTTCTTTTTCTAACCGTTTGCGATGGCTCAAATCGAGAATAAAAGCCACAGATTCTTCCCGATTTTCCCCCAACAAAACATACCCCACCAACACCGAAATCCGGCTACCATCTAAGCACACGTATTCCTTTTCGTAAGGAGTACAAATCCCCGTTGCTTTTGCCTCTGCGATCCTGATCGCATCCAAGGGTAGATATTCCGCAGGTGTCATGTCAATCCACCGCAATTCCCCGCGTTGCAAATGTTCGCGCGTGTAACCAATCATCCGCAAAAATTCGTCATTAGCATCGCTGATGCCGCCATTAACATCACCGAATAGAATTCCCATCAAGTTAGATTCTACCAAACACCTCAGCTTTTCCTCGGTAGCCAAGAGTGCTGCTTCTGTTTGTTGGCAATTTAGCCGTTCCTGAACTTCCCGTAGTGCGCGCACAATAGACGGTACTAGCCGCGTCAAACGCCGTTTGACAACATAATCTGTAGCACCATTTTTAAAAGTCTCGATCGCCACTTCTTCACCCAAAGTAGCCGATACAAAAATAAAGGGCAGTCCCGGATAACTAGCACGAGCTATTTCCAACGCTTCTAGCCCATTAAACTCAGGCAACATATAGTCCGCAAGGATAATATCATAGCAGTTTTTGTCCAGTGCTGCTACAAAATTTCCCCGCGTTTCCACACACTGCAAAGAAAAGTCCAGCCCGCCATCAACTAAATATGCCTCTATCAATTCGGCATCTAGCGGACTGTCTTCTAGTAAAAGGATATTTAGCGTTTTCACAAAAGTTTTGGTAGCCTGAGAAACTGTAAATTCACTCTTGCCCATATCTATGATTTTTGTAGTTTTTTCCAAAATAGATTGATTAACAAAAGTTCTAAGATGTTTCTGGTAGTTAGGGGCTAATAGGTACTATCAATATCCCGTAGGGACACGGCAGTGCCTATTGGTGTCAACTTAAGACTGAAACGTTTGATAAATCTGGGTCTATGTATCTCACATACCTGAAAAGTGCTGTATCTGCAACGACCCATTAAATTGGTATAACTCGATCCTTGCAAAATTAACACAGATTATTTTTGATTTTATCCTAGGTTCACAAACATCTATCTAAAGATAGATGTTTTCAATCTTCCTAATTTAACTGGACAGACGGGAATTCCCCCGCTACAGGTGTACTCACGCCGGGCGGTGGGACGGGCGGCGAGTGAGAAGACGATTGCACCGCTGGCGAAGGTACTCCGACGATCAGAAACCAGGTTTTAAGATCTTATCAAATTCTTTACCAAGAAATTGGGTCTAAAGCCCCGTCCTTCTAGGACGGCTTTAATTAATTATCAACTATCGAAACAATACTACTTCGCCCAAGAAACAGGCAAGATGCCTGTTCCACAAATATTCAACTAAACTATAAATAGACTTAAGTCAAGGAGTCACATCAATGCCATCTCCCTTTCCCGGTATGGACCCATATTTAGAGCATCACGAACTCTGGCCCGCCCTACACCACTGGCTAATTATTGAAATTGCCAGGTTTTTATCTCCCCAACTGCGTCCTAAGTATTTAGTGTCGGTCGAAGTAAGAATGTATGAAACGGCTGACGATGATTTATCAATTGGCATTCCTGACGTAAATGTAATCCAGCAGCCAACTGCCACCGAATTAATCACATCAAACGTAGCAGTTGCAGTGCGGCCAACACAACCATTAACAGTAACTATTCCCATGCCATACACGGTTAGGGAAGGCTATTTAGAAATTAGAGAAAGGGGGGGGAAAGAATTAATCACACTTATTGAAGTCCTCTCGCCTACAAATAAGCGAACAGGCAAAGGACGACAAATGTACGAAAAAAAACGAGAAGAAATTTTAGGGAGTCGCACCAATTTAATTGAAATAGATTTATTGCGGCGCGGTCGAAAAATGCCAATTATTGGCAATGATGTTGAAAGCGATTATCGAGTTTTGGTGTGTCGGGGAAATCGCCGTCCTAAAGCAGATTTGTATACTTTTAATGTGCAGAACCCGATGCCAGCTTTTCCTCTGCCATTGCGATCGGGCGATACTGAACCTGTCATCAACTTGCAGGAATTATTTACTCAAATTTACGACATCGCAAGTTATGATCTGAAGATAGATTATCGCAACTGGGAAGTCATACCAGCACTGTCAGAGGCTGATACAATTTGGGCAGATGGCTTGTTGCGCGATCGGGGATTGCGAGAATAATTTAGCGTGCAGTCATTTTTGATTTAACCTACAGGAAAAAAATGATTCAGAAATACTTTCAAAACGCAATGCAGGCTGCACATTATGAAATACTTGAGGATCAGATCGGCTTTTACGGGTCAATTCCCGCTGCTACTGGAGTATGGGCAACAGGCAGTACCCTAGAAGAATGCCGATCGGAATTATTAGAAGTGCTAGAAGAATGGGTATTGCTTGGCATTGCAATGGGTCACGAGTTGCCAGAATTTGATGGTGCTATTTTGAAAGTGGAGTCTGTTGCCTAATGCCAGTTTTTGGTTCAATTTCCCGCCGGGATTTGATTGCTGCATTCAGGACTGCTGGTTTTGATGGCCCATTTTCAGGTGGAAAACACCAGTTTATGCAGCGAGATGGTTTGCGAGTTCGCATTCCGAATCCGCATCAGGAAGACATCAGCAGAAATTTGCTCAGGCGAATTTTGATGCAGGCAAATATTTCACAAAATGAATGGGAAAACTTGTAGTGTTTATACGCTGACAATTATGATATTGCCTGCTTAATTCTGAAATTGCTTAACAGCTAAAGATCTGGATTTTGCATCAACCGTTGCTTCAAACGGGCCGGATCTCCCCGATCGACCACTTGGCCTTTCTCCAACAGAAAAGCCCCATCACAATAATTTAACTCATCCAAACGATGAGTCACCCACAAAGCCGTAATCCCGCGATTTTTCACCAACCGTTGCACCGCCGCCACCAAATCCAACTGAGAATCAGGATCTAACAAAGCCGTCGGTTCATCTAATAATAGAATTTCACAGTGACGCGCGATCGCACCAGCAAGAGCAATCCGCTGCTTCTGGCCACCACTCAAAGCATAAATCGGCCGCCGCTGCAAATCCAGCAAATTCACAGCCTCCAAAGCCTCAGCCACCCTCTGGCGCACCTGAAGATTAGAAAGCTTTTCCTCCACCAAACCAAAAGCTACATCCGCACCCACCGTCGGCATCACCAGTTGGTGATCCGGGTTTTGGAACACAAAACCCACCCGCCCACTCAGATCAACTTCCCCCGACTGGGGGTGCAGCAGCCCCGCCATCAGCCTCAGCAGCGTAGATTTGCCACTACCATTAGTACCCAAGAGCATCCAAAACTCGCCCTTGGGTACATCGAGAGAGCAATTTTGCAAAACGCGATCGCCCGACGGCCAGCAAAAACCCAAATCCCGCACAGCAACCGCCGGCTGACTCATATCGCCACCAACACCCCCAGCCCTCATTCTGCTACGGCCATCGAGACAAAACCTGGGGATCTTCCTGTAGATGAAGCCCCCGATTTCTCAGAAATCACCACCCCAGAAATCTCGCTGCTGAGTACAGCCACCTTTTTCTCAGGATTTTTCTCACAGGTGAGTTCCAAAATGTGCGGTTGGGAGTTACGAATCGCCTCTACAACCTGCTGGTAGACAGCCTCAGCGTCCTCCGCCGACTTCCGCTGCACCGAAAGCGATACAGGCGTGTTCTTCACAATCATGTCAATGCTGAACATATAGTCTTAACAATCTAAGTTTGGAGCTCTACCTTCAGTATATATAGCAGAAGTCCCCAGATCCAGGTTGGGGCAAGGACAACTTCCGGGACTTGAAGGAAAAGGAAGATCCGAAAAAATCTTTAAGAAATACTTGCTCTTGTAAAGAATTACCCCTATAATCTTGATTACGGTAAAGAAAAGTAAAGTCTGTTCATAATCCAGCTCTTCTTCTATTAAGCAGAATCAACAGTTGCAGATTATGGATTAGACACAGATCCGTTGTAATTATATCCATTTGGAGATTTGCGTAGTCAGTAACTCAGCCCTAAAGGGACTGAGCTTGTAAGAAATTGCAAGCTGTGCTGACCAGCCTAAGACTCTCGAGGTCTACGTTATTTGAGTCACGACACCGGAGAATGCGATGCTAGTTTTCCGCTCTGTCGCTTGCAGTTAAACAGTCTTAAAGTCACTGAGACAGTGCTGCAAGCCTCACAAGCTCTTATAACATTGGCGAAGCTAACATTACCCCGAAAGGGAGACGAGGCAACCATACCTCGAATTGGAGAGGCAACCATACCTCTCCACCCCCGCAAGGGGATTCAAGGCGATTGGAATCGCCGATTCGTTTTCCTCTCAGGACACAAGCCACTGAGTTTCCCACTTACCGAGTATTTTTATGACAATTGCAGTCGGACGCGCCCAGAACGAACAAGGCATCTTTGATGTACTTGACGACTGGCTAAAACGCGATCGTTTCGTCTTCGTAGGCTGGTC
>JAYSVM010000020.1:0-27312 GCA_043718495.1 Oscillatoriales bacterium
GTAGGGACACGGCACTGCCGTCTCCTAATTTCGGCCACTAATAATTCCGATGCTACCGGATTTGAGATTAGTTGTTGGTTGTCAACAGTTAACAGTTAACAGTTAACTGTTAACTAACATTTCATTATCAAGGGATGATTTAACCAACAATAAACATCCGTTGTGGGAGACAGGCCCATGAATAGAATCAGGAAATGAGCGAATATAATCTCCTGGATAACAAACTTCTCCTTCGACTTCTAAATCTCCTTCTAACATAAATACTTCTTCTACTCCCCCGTGTCGATGTAGGGGAAATTCGACTCCCGCTTCTAACCGCATGAAACAGGTAAATTCACGCTTTTCTCGATCGACATAAAGGTTAGCAAACGAAATACCAGAAACTATATATTTTCTCCATTTCACATTCTGCGATCGCACAATTACAGAAGGAGTATTGTTCTCAGTAGCAGGAACAACTGGCTGAGAATTAACTTCCTCGGTGGGAGTTGGGGAAAGTTCGGCTATACGCTGGAATAAACGGTGTTTAAGGTTGGGGGCGACAGGTACGGGAGGGGCGGTATAGGCGATCGCACCAACAGCAGCCTCAAAGGCATCTAATTCACTTTGAAGTTCTGGTGACTCTTGCAATTTCTCTTCAAGGGCGCGACTTTCTGACTCGTCAATCGTATCGAGAGCTCGAAGGGCTGCAAGGATATTAAATTGCTCATCTGGCATTATTTCCATAATCTAAACTATTTCACTCAAAGCTTGACGCAACTTAGAAATACCTAACCTAATTCTGGTTTTGATAGTGCCCATAGGAATACCTGTCTTAGTGGCAATTGCAGCGCAAGTCAATCCTTGATAATAGGCTAATTCGATTGCCTGTCGTTGTTCTATCGGCAATGTTTCCAGCGCTGCTTTGACTTGTTCGCTTCGTTCTTCTAGTATGGCATCTTCCATCGGTTCTGCCATAGAATAAGTAGGAATTTTCGCATCTTCCAAAGAAGCAACAACCGCCCGAAAACTGCGCTGCAAAACTCGAAGTCGATCGAGGGAACGACTGCGCGTCAGCATAAACAACCAAGTATCTACTCGACTGCGGGAAACATCATAACTTGCTGCTTTTTGCCAGATTTGAGAAAAAACATCGAGTACAACTTCTTCAGCTTCTTCTACCGAACCCAGGATTTTGTAAGCAAGAGCATAACTAGCGCGACCATAGCGATCGTACAGTTTAGCTAATGCTGTTTGGTCTTTTTGGGCAATCTGTACTAATAGTAGTGATTCATCCCCTGACTTTTGAGCTGTCATTTCAGTGTACCGAAAAAAATGTGTTTTGACTGCACAGATCCAAAATAAAATATTCAGCGTATATAACTACAGAACCCGAATATAAGTATAAGTTTGAAGTTGGGGATACAAGCGGAAGTATGCCTTTTCGGGCTAATTTTGCCGTGCTTTGAATTGTAAAATTCCCAAAGTATCTTGCAGTTTATCACCTAAGTAGAGCGATTTTACACAACTTAATTTTTTCGTACAGATCCAAAATTGTCAAACCTTCGTATACTAATGAGGGAAGGTTCAGTGACAGCAAAAAAGCCCGATCGGTTTCAACCTGTCTATTTGACCTCTCCAATAATTATTGTGGAACAGGCAGGATGCCTGTTCAAGACTGCCTTTTTTACAATAGAGGTGCCAAATATGAAGATGACAAAAAAAATTCGGCGAACAATACTAGCGGTTGAATTAGCTCTAATTGCCCTACTAACTCCAGGGATCATAGCAGCTTCCGATCACGACGACGGCGAAGTAGACATCAAAGGTCGCACAGTCAATTTAACAGACCTCTACGTATTTCGCGAACAAGACCAGAATTCTGGTGCTGCTAACGGAGATTTAGTATTCATCATGAATTCAAATCCCCGATCTGTAGCTCGCTATCAATATTATTTCAGCACTACTGCTCTTTACCAATTTCACATTACGCAGGTGGGTGATGTGAATTCTACTCCCACGGGACGAGCAGATATAATTGTGCGATTGGCATTTAGTCCGCCCAATAATCAAGGTATGCAAGCGGCGGCTGTGACTGTGGTTCGCGGCGGTGTAGAAACTACTACGAAGACAACAGTTAATAATAGCTTAATTGCCACAACTCCGCTGAATTCTAATGCTGTTTTGAATACAGTACCTGTCGGCGGTTCTAACTTAACTGTATTCGCAGGTTTGCGAGAAGATCCGTTTTTCTTCGATGTCGAACAGTTTTTCCGTGTGCGTGCTGGAGCTTTGGGCACAGGGGCAAAAGTAGGTTTTAAGCCAGCAAGTCAAGCGATCGATTTTACTAAAGGTTACAACGTCAATACAATTGCTGTGCGAGTTCCGAAAGCATTTTTGCAAGCAGGAACTGGGGCGAATACTTTTGATGTGTGGTCAACTATTTCTATCAGAGATGGAGCTGGTGGTTTCAAACAGTTTGAGCGATTGGCTAGACCTGCAATCAATGAAGGTTTGATCGTGACTTCTGGGTTTCTGGAGGCATTTAATAATATTCCTCCGAGGTTGGATTTGAGTCCTGCGGCGGCTCCGGTGCGACAGGAAGCTGTTGCTACTCTGAATGCTGTGGATCTGTTGGATGGTCGGGATAATGTCGATCCAAATGCGATCGCAGGAGCTTTCTTACCAGATGTCATGCGGATTGATACGACTAAAGCAAGTGGCTATGGTAGTGCGACAAATGCCCAAGGAAGTTTGATTGGAGGGCGGATGCTGCTGGATGATGTTATTGACATCACTTTGGGAGCTTTGGTGGGTTCTCCGGTTGGTGATAACGTTTCTTATGAGGGAACACCCGGAAATCCATCTCAGGGACACAAGCCTTTACAACCGAGTTTTCCTTATTTGGCTTTGCCGAATTAGTGATTAGAATGTAGGGTGCGTCGCCGTTAGACATTTAATGAAACTTGCAGATTATAGATGGCGACGCACCTTACGACAATAGAAAATGCTTTTTTTTAACGCAGATAATGGCGGATGAGCGCTGATGAACGCAGATTTATGAGTATTAAAATAGGACAAGGAATTAAATCGGATGTTTTTTGGTTGTGGGTGCTGGTAGCAGTTCCTGTGGTTGGTATTTTTGTGATTAATTTGCCGCCTAATTTACGTTTGATTGCAGATAAGTTTTCCGAGAAAAGTCCGGCAAATCTTGATGCTAATTACCGATATCATTTTTCGGAAGCTTTGAGGAATAATCCGAATCAGAAAGATGCTATTCAGCAAGAAATTGCTTTTTATCAGCAGCGGTTGGCTGTTGATTCAAAAAGTGGTTTGAACCGGGCTGCATTGGCTGGGGTTTATTTGAAAATGGGTCGCGCAACTGGGGAAGGTGGTTGGTTTTTGTTGGCTGAACAAGCGGCTCAAAGATCGATCGCAGATTTGCCTTTTAACAACAATGGTGCGCTGTTAGTTTTAGCTCGAATTGCTGAGGCTAGACACGATTTTGTGACGGCTTTGCGGTTGGCTAAACAAGTGGGTTTTGATAATGAAGATGCGATCGCACTTTCGGTCACATCTCACTTAGCAATGGGAAAAGTTAGTGAGGCGAACGCAGCAGCAGAAGCCTTAGTTAATCGGCTTCCCAGCTTGGGATCTCTAACTTTGAGGGCTTTGGCGAGGGAGTCTCAGGGCCGAGATGCTGAGGTTTTGCAGGATTACAAACAAGCTTTGGCCCTGGAGGAACCGGGTGAGGTGGCGAGTTCGGCGCGGACTCGATCGCTCTTAGGTCGATTTTACAGCCGTCGTGGGCAGTTTGTGCAGGCGAAAGCGCTGTTTTTGGAAGCTTTGCGGTTGCTACCTCGATACCCGCTAGCGTTGATTTATATGGCGGATTTGGAAGTGCGATCTGGCAATTATCGAGAGGCGGAAAGTTATTACAGTAAGGTTTCTGCCTATGCTGGAGGGGCTGCGACGGTGTACGATCGCATTGTCGATCGCGGTATGGCGAGAATTAAACAGTTACAAGGAGATGCGATCGCATCCAGAAAACTCCTCGACAAAGCGGAGGCTGGGCTACGACAGGAACAGGTTTCTGGAACTGCTGGGTTCGGGCACCGCCGGGATTTGGCGAGTTTGCTGCTAGAAAAAGGTCGATCGCAGGATGTCGCCGAAGCATTAGCCTTAATGAAACAGGAAGTGAAAATTCGTAGGGATGCTGTGACGCTGGACACCTTAGCCTGGGCGCTTTCCATGGCTGGCGAGTGGCAAAAGGCTGATGATGTGATGGCCGAAATAGTGCGATCGGGCATTCGAGATGCGGCTATGTTCGATCGGGCTGGTGCGATCGCACTTAAATTACGCAAAAACTCTCAATCTCGCGCTTATTTCCAAACAGCCAAGGAAATTGATCCTAGTCTAAATAGGCGATCGAATCAAACATTAGGAAATCATGAATTTCAAGATTAACTGTAGGGGCGGGTTCCACAACAATCATTGGCTAAAAGAAACAATCTCTCAAACCCGCCCCCACCACTGTAGGGGCGGGTTCCACCAACAATCATTGCCTAAAAAAACAATCTCGTAAACCCGCCCCCACCCCACAATAAAAATTTTGAAAAGAAGGTATTTATGCAAAACAAATCAAAGCGAGTGCCAAAATTTTTCATCCTATTTTTCGCAACATTTTCATTATTACTAACAACCTCAATCAATCCAGTTTACTCACACTGGGCAGATTTATCAGTAGCAGAAATAGTAGTCAACGATGCCCAAACCGAAATAACCTTAACCTTCCCTACTGGCTTAACAAAATTTGCAGACGACAATCAAGACAGTCAACTACAACCCGCAGAAGTTCGTAACCATCAAGCACAACTAGAAAAGTTTTTCAGCCAAAATATCACCATCAAAAACAGTAACAGAATTCCAGGAAATGTAGCAGTCAAACCCATAGAAATAGCATCAAAAACAGCCACATTAATTCAACAACCCAATACCCACAGCACTTTAATCTTAGACTACACCTGGCCCGCACTTACTCAAATTCCACTTCCTAACTTACCTGCCACAAACTTAAACTCAAAAAGCAAGTTGTGGATTAACTATCATCTATTTGTCCCAGGAATCAGCACAGCTAGCTGTCAAGCAACAATTATCCAAGGAGGCGCGATCAAGAGCTTTGTATTTACACCACAAAATCGGGAATTTGTATTATCACAAAATGAATCAATCTGGGATGCAAGTTGGAGTTTGCTATTAGCATTAGCAGGAGCATTTGCTTGGGGAGCTATCCATGCAATGTCTCCTGGACACGGAAAAACCATTGTCGGCGCTTATTTGGTAGGTGCGCGGGCTACTCCCCTACACGCTGTATTTTTAGCAGCGACAACTACCATTACTCACACCGCTGGTGTGTTTGCTGTGGGCGGAATTACTTTGTTTGCTTCTCATTTAATTGACCCAGAAAAACTGAATCCTTGGTTGAATTTAATTTCTGGTTTTTTGGTAGCTTTAATTGGTTGCAAGCTACTTATGGAAAGAACTCGAAATAGTTTTGCAGTCAAGAGTTCAGTAATTAAATATTTCAAGACTAGAATATTTAATCAAAATTGGAGTTTCAGGAATAAAGTCCTAAATACCAGCTATGAAAAACCAATTAATCTATTAAACCGGGGAACTTGGGAAAGAGAATTTCAGCCTGTAAAGCCTCAGATATCTGAGCATTATCATCATCACGGAGATGGCCGCATTCACTCACATTTACCTCCGGGAGCTGACGGTGTTCCTGTTACTTGGAAAAGCTTATTAGCATTGGGAATTTCTGGCGGTTTGTTACCTTGTCCTTCGGCTTTGGTGATGCTCTTGAGTGCGTCAGCTTTGGGTAGTGTCGGTTTAGGTATGACGCTGGTGGTAGCTTTTAGTTTGGGGTTGGCTGTGGTGTTGACTGCGATCGGATTAATCTTGGTTTATGCGAAAGGGAAGTTTGATAAATTGCCAAAACAAATGGCAGTAGTGAAGTTTTTGCCTGGGATTAGCGCGATGTTGGTAATGTTATTGGGGTTGGGAATTACTGGACAGGCAATGTTGCAGATATTGAGTATGAATTAATTATTTTAGCAGTTAATATAGAGGACACGGCAGTGCCGTGTCCCTACCGAGAATAATATTGTAGGGACACGGCAATGCCGTGTCCTAATTTTGGCTTATCAGCCCGCACTATTATATTTATTAATGATTTTGGCTAAACCTGGTATTCCGTTTTCGACGTAATTCTTCGCTGAGGGGCGGAGTTTGCCATAGGCTCCTTTAACCATTGCTCTTGTGCTACTCTCGACTCTTTTGTCGCTGATTTGGAGCAATTCGTCTGCTACTTGAGCTTTTCTTTCGGCCAGATATTCGACTGGGTTGCCATTGTTTACTGCTTCAGTCCACATCGGATCAAGTGCGATCGCAATTTCTGGCAAAAGTTGATCTACAACTTGGGCGCAATAGTCAGCACGTATTCCCTTAACAGTAGAGTAGGCAGCTTTCAGAGCCAAACCACCGAATCCCGATGCAGCAGCAACTTGTTCGTCAATCAATTTTACACAATCATCAACAACAGTGTCTCTGTTCTTTTCATCCAATAGAGTATCGCTAAGTCCCATTTTAATCTTCCCTAGTTTAATCGTGACTATACTCTACATTGGAAAGACAACCGATCCAAGAAAATATCAGCCAGATACTCTAGCTCAGCCCGATCGCACTTGCACGTAAAATTAGGATTATATTTCGATCTCTGCTAGCGTTGGTACTGAAACGAGGGGAAGTTTTAGGAATTGAGTCAAAGTTTGGTTCGATCGCAATACATAATTTTGAGGTAATTTAGGGGACGTACTTACTCCGGTAAATACGTGCAGTGATAAGGTTAAGCCGACGGCTAACAACAGTTTTTCTAACATGACACTGCCTCCACAAGATGCACTCTTGGCACCATTCCTCTTACATCTACCAAGATACAAACATCTTTGACTTTTTAGTGCGATCGTGCCGGCTCATGTAAGTGATATCTATCACAAGTTACACTTATGGCAGAAGGAAAAGGGAAAATTCCCCTCTCCCCCTCTCCCTCTCTCCCTCTCTCCCCCTCTCCCAATGCCCAAAATAATCAACAGAAAAAGCAGCCATCATGCCCCGCTGAAAGGTAGAATTAGCGCGTAGAGGTTATTTGATACAGCGGAGGTACCGACAATATGCTTGCATACTTTCTGGCGTTGGCGGTCGGTTTGGGCAGCTTCAGTATTTACATGGCGGCCTTTTTCTTTCCAGAAGTTCACCGCAAAAGTGACTTTGCTTGGAGCGGGGTGGGACTTTTCTATGGATTAATTTTATGGGCTTGTGCAGGGCGAATTACTGGTGCTCTCCTGCTTGGTCAAATGGCTGCTGTGGCTTTGTTGGGCTGGTTTGCTTGGGAAACTTTGAGTTTACGCAGGCAAGTGACGCCCATTGCTCAGCAAACGCCCATTCCTGAATCTGTGAATTTGCCGACTGCGGGCATCCCGTTTGCGGGATTCTTTGGCAAGAAGCCAGAACCCGCATCGAAAAAACCGAAATTTGTTCGATCGCCCAAACCGAAATCTGATACTGTTCCAGTACCTGTTGCCGATCGCAACGAGGCAAAAACAGACGTTTCCCCAGTAGCGGAAATTGTGGACAAAAGTGCGATCGTCCCTGAGTTGCCAATTGCCGACTCAATCACACCCACAACTGAGCCAATAGCCGTTTGGTCGATCGCCAATCCTGTTACTGAAACCCCAGTAGAATCAGCAGCAATCAACGAAAGTGCGATCGAGCCAAAAATTGCAGAAATTGCCACAGCACCAACTGTGGAGGCAACAGAGACTCAGCCAGAGCTCAAACAAGAGCTAGATGATGATGACTTTGACCAAATGTGGAGGTCTGCGGCTAAGGAGTCCCAGTCTGCGGCCCCAACGGCTGCCCCAACTACCGCCAAAGTCTCCAAAAAAACCGCAGGTTTCGGAAGTCTATTTGGCAATATCAAAAATAGTCTCGGCGGTTTGTTAGGAAGGGGTTCAGACAAAAGCAAATCCCCCGCAAATACTGAGGTGACAACAGCGAAAGAAGCTTCAGAATTGCCTTCAGAGTCGATCGCACCTACATCTGAAATATCCACAATTCCGACACCAGATATTGAGCAAATTCTCCAGTCAGAATTAGCCGAAGCTGCCCTAGAAGTAGCGACAGAAACTAGCAGCACTACTGTCACTGCTGTTGAAGAAAATCTAGGAGTGCCATTTCCTCTCGATGTCGAAGCAATGGCAGAATTGATTTCGGCAGAAACTGCGATTTCTCCGACTCAACTTTCAGAAATCACTGTGGTGGAAATGGTTTCGGCAACACCTGTGGAAGTGGAAATGTCATTCCAGGCGATCGACACTGACACAAAACAGGAAGTAGAAGTGATTGTAGTAGAGATTGAGGCGATGTCTGAAAATGTTTCCGGCGAAGAACCGATGATTCCCTAAAACACAAAGCAAAAGGTAAAAACTAGATTTTTTACTTCAGTTTTTTACCTTTTGCTTGGAGCATCCAACCTTCAGAAAATAGTCAAAAATTGGTGCATCAAACCAGATCAAGTAAATATTATGAAAGCAATTATGGTCGTGGGAACAACTTCTCACGCAGGAAAATCTTTACTCGTTGCAGCATTATGTCGCATCTTTTCTCGTCAAGGCTGGCGAGTCGCCCCTTTTAAAGGGCAGAATATGGCATTGAATTCCTATGTCACAGCCGCTGGCGGAGAAATTGGCTACGCTCAAGCAGTTCAAGCTTGGGCTGCTGGCGTAGCACCTTGGGTGGAAATGAATCCCATCTTGCTCAAACCCCAAGGAGACATGACTTCTCAATTGATTATCAAAGGCAGAGCCGTAGGAAATGTGCGAGCCACTCAATATTACGAGCAGTATTTTGATATCGGCTGGCAAGCTATTAAGGAATCTTTAGAATTTCTACGGCAAGAATTTGACATGGTTGTTTGCGAAGGAGCAGGCAGCCCTGCTGAGATTAATCTCAAGCACCGCGATTTAACAAATATGCGAGTAGCCAAACATTTAAATGCTCGGACTGTGCTAGTAGTTGATATCGATCGCGGCGGAGCTTTTGCTCACATTATCGGTACTTTGGAGTTGCTAGATCCAGACGAACGAGCTTTAATTAAAGGGTTCATTATTAATAAGTTCCGAGGTCAAAAATCCATCTTAGATCCAGGACTGACTTGGCTAGAAGAGCGGACTGGAATTCCGGTAGTTGGGGTGATTCCTTGGATAGACGAAGTGTTTCCCGCCGAAGATTCTCTCGATTTGCTCGATCGGCGTTCTCCACATTCTCACACAGACCTGAATATTTCCGTCATCCGCTTGCCCCGAATTTCTAACTTTACCGACTTTGACCCCCTGGAGTCGGAAACCACCGTCACCGTAAAATATATCAGCCCTAAAGACCATTTAGGGCATCCAGATGCCGTAATTTTACCAGGCTCTAAAACTACAATTTCTGATTTGCAGGTACTCCGACAAACGGGTATGGCAGACGCAATTAAAAAATATTTAGTGTCTGGCGGTACTGTGATGGGAGTCTGTGGCGGGTTTCAGATGTTGGGAGAAAGTATAATCGATCGAGATGGTCTTGAGGGAGAACAAGGAGAATTCCAAGGATTGGGAATATTGCCTTTAAAAACTGTGATCGCACCCAATAAAATTGCCTGCCAACGTGTCGTAACTTCCAACTATCCTCAACCGGGTTTACCAGTTTCAGGTTACGAAATTCATCAAGGAAGAACACAACTGTTGGAGTCAGATTTGACTAAACCACTATTTGATGATGATAGTTTAGGAATAGTCAATAATTCTCAATCAGTTTGGGGTACTTATTTGCACGGTATCTTTGACAACGGAGCTTGGCGGCGCGCTTGGTTAAATCACTTGCGTCAGCAGCGAGGATTACACGCTCTACCGACAGGAATTCCTAATTACCGGGAACATCGAGAAGCTCTTTTGGAAACCCTCGCAGATACGGTTGAAAAGCATTTAGATATCAAACAGATTTTGGGATAGTTAACTGTTGACTGTTGACTGTTGACTGTTCATTGTTAGAGAAGAGGTTAAAATTGAATGGCAAAAATTTGTTTTTTACCAGAAAATGTAATAGTTGAAGCTGAAGCGGGAGAGCTTTTGTTGGATGTAGCAAAACGTGCAGGAATTTCTATTCCCACCGGCTGTCTCATGGGTTCTTGTCATGCTTGCGAAGTCGAACTTGAAAACGGAGAGATAATTTGTGCTTGTATTTCCGGCGTACCTTCAGGAAAAAAGCAAGTGACAATTAATCTTTATGTTGACCCAATTTGGTGATTATAGAAGAAGGAAGAAGGAAGAAGGAATGGAGGAGACGGCAATGCCGTTTCCCTACCCCAAAATAATCGGTAGGGAAACGGCACCGCCGTGTCCTGATTTCTACCGATACCCAATGCCCGATACCCGATGCCCAATGCCCGATGCCCAATGCCCGATGCCCTATTCCCTATTCCCCATTTTTAATTCTTTTGCCATGCTTTCTGTTTTTTACGAGCCGATTGCAACCATTTCTGAGCTTCTGGATAAACAGTCGTTCCCGGTTTTACAGATTCTAATTGGTTGATGATTTCCTGCAAATAACCGAGACCATAACCTGGATTTTGACTGATAGAATTTAGGTTAGTTTGGAATTTCGCAAACAAGGTTTTAGCTTGATTCAAAGCTTCCACTGACTCTTGCTCAGTTTTCAGTCTAATCTTTGTAGTGCCTAAATTATTTTGATATTCAGCTAGTTTTGTTTGAGCATCAAGATAGCCCGGATTATCAAAGGGAATTTGGCTGAGTCGTTCGATGGATTGTTGCCATAAATCTGCTATTCTTTGCCAGTTTTCTGCTGAATGTGGAGGTTTTTGAGATGCTACAGCCGCAGTTAAGGCAAATCCTTTTGCTGCTTCGATGAAGTTGTCTGCACGCACTGATCCGGTGGCTACACCGCCCATAGCTTTAAAATCTCTCTCTGCTGCTTGGAGTTTTTTTCTAGCAGTTTCTCCGGCTAGAGTTTCGGCGGGAATTTGATTGAGTTGGTCGATCGCACTTTGCCAATTTATGCTAGCTTTTCCCTTCTCTGCCGCATTTTTGGCTTGTTGGTACTCCTGTTTCGCGCCAGTGAGAGTTTGTTCGACTTGAGTTAACTGAGTAAAAGCATTTTTTTGCTGGAAAATCTGAGCATCCATGCGTCCAATATTTTTGCGGGCTGCTTGAAATTCATCAACAGTAAAGCGCCAAGTACAGCGAGCAAAAGAGCAGTAGCTTTTTGGATAGTAACCCAAAAACCAAACTGGCAAAGCATCAAGATATTTTTGGGCTTGTTTTGATTTAATTTCGCCCAAATCGAAATCAGCAACAGCAGTGGCTTTATTGATCAATTGATCGGATTGTTCCACAAGGGCGATCGCCTGCCGGTAATTGTGATCCATACTGATAAAACTGGGCAACAATAATATCGGCATAGTCTTTGCTACTGGCCACCGAATCATCGGAAATGGCAGATTTAGCAGCCAAATTATCCCCGCCCCAGCGCCTAAGAAACCGCCCGCAAAGATAATTTTGCCGAACAATCCGGGCGGGCGATTGGCTTTGACGGCGGCTTTGAGAGCTTTTTCGCTAAAGTTGGGAAATTCATCTTTGAAAGTGTCACGGATTTCTTCTATCGACGCGAAAGTGCCATTTTGCGATCGCATTTTCTCCAGCCGCTTGAGTACCATACTCCGGTACACATTACCAGCTAAGGCATCAGCCGCCGCGCACTTATCAACTTCTGCGCGCAAAATTTCAAAAGCTCGATCGGTAAGACACCCCATAAAACTCACCTATACCCTTTTAATTATTTTACAGGTTGCGCGTCAAAATAATTGAGTTCTGGCTACACCCAAAACTGAAGAAACCGGGTTTTTCGCTATTTTTGGGCGGTGTGCCGATATCCTCGCAAAAAACCCGGTTTCTGGGGCCACGTGATTTGTTTACCAATTTCAGTATTGTAGGGTGCGTCAGCCCGCAGTGTTTCCCTTGCCTAGTAAGCCATTGAGCTGACGCACCCTACAGGCTTCGTTAGTGGTTTAAATGCGTAACAGCTTATAATAGTCTCAACTTAGATAGGAAAAGAGAGCGATCGTGCCAGCAAAAGACATTTATCATAATAGCTTAAATAATTATCGCCAACTTGTTAGACAGCTCCTGACTGAATACGCTGAGATTCCCGTTTGTGATAGTGGGACGCAAAACGCCACAATTTTTGATGTAGAAAATGACCGCTATATGCTAATGAATATAGGTTGGTTTAACGAGCAGCGTATTCACCATTGCGTGATTCATATTGATATTATTGACTCTCAGGTGTGGATTCAAGCAAATAATACCGATCGCCTGATTGCTGAGGAGTTAGTCGCAGCGGGAATTCCGGCTAAATCAATTGTTTTGGGACTTCAACCGCCGGATGTTAGACCGTATACTGCTTAGGTCGTGCCTTGTAGTGAGCAGCAGCGAGAATCTTTGAAAGTATGATGGAGTGGAAGGGATTTGCATTGGAGGGCGATCGCTTATAAACAACTTGAATCTTCTAATTCAGTGACGCATAGTAAAAAATAAAAGCATTAGCAATACTAATGCCAAGTTGATAATAAATATGGGTATAGAAATATACGGCCACAGAAAAGCAGCTATTATTGATGCGGGTAAAATGTGTATTAAAATCATCAGATTATATTGGAATAGTGTAGCTCTTTTCTGAGTAACATCTAGCCAAGTATTAAACATTTGAGCAACCAAACCTCCTAGCACGTCTTGACTGCTATTTTTAAGGGATAATTTTACAAATAACAAGTATAAACCGTGAATAGCTAATGAAAGTAGGGAAACTTTGAGTCCCACTTCGGGAAGCCTATCAATTATTTTATAGACTGCCGAAAATGTACTATTGGGTAATTCTGTCGCAGGTTTGTTACGTATCAGAGTAGAACTAGCTGGCAGTTGTGTTGTAGGTTTATTAAGATTGGGAGGCAAACTATATTTTGCTTGTCTAAGCTTATCATTATTAACCTTATACAGCTTAAATTCTCGAAGGTTATTGAACAACTCGTTTGATATATTTTCTCCTGATTTTCTTAATGATGGACATTTGTCTGGGCTGTCAAATCCATCTGTAATTATAACTAAATTCGTTGCAAGATAGTTGGTTTTTGTCAACTGTAAAGCCACCTGATGTCCAATTTTTACTGCTGAATATAAACAGGTTGTTTCATTTCCTTTTGGTCTAGGTATTTTATCAATTGTCTGCAAAAATGATTGTCGATCATTTTCTGTTTCTATTTTGATCTGCTTTTGAAAATTTGTTGTTTCGTTAAATGAATAAATACTAACTATACTGTTTTTTTGAGGATACTTAGTAACGATATCTTTGAGAGTTGCTCTTACCTCTTCAAAGATGTCCTCGCCCTTAATTACGATATCGCCCTGTTTACCTTGGCCGCCTACCATTGAGCCTGATGTATCAAGCATAAATACCCAGTTAGAAGGAGAGCTAGGTGTCAGGTTATCTTGAGCTTGTACTGAAAAGGATAGTACACAGAAGAAAATAAAAAAACATAAGAAGCTACAGAGTAAGCGGCTTTTATAAAAAATCCAAGTTAAGTTTTTATGGTGTCTCAACATTTAGAACTGTGTAAATTTATGAGTTGAAATTATGCTGTTCATCTAAAGTAGCCACTTGTAGGGAGAATTATCATCAGCCTCTATGCGAGTTCGAGCCGTCAGTTTTTCTATTCTCCCTCTCAAATTCAATTCATAAACAGTCTTGTCTACGTCTGAGTAAACTTGACTTAAAGTTCCTGTAATTGAACTTGCGGGGGAATGTAAAGGATTAGTTAGTGCGTTATTATTCAACCGAACAGGCTTATTATCTTTAGGCTCTGACATTATTATTGACCTCCAATAATTAAAACAAATGAATTTTCAAACTGAATATACTTAACTAGGATTTAAAAAAATCGACATCTTTAAACATTTTAGTATCTATAGGCTGACCCAGTAGTTTTTCCAACTGATTTGTTAAATCTTGATTAATGGCAGCCATTACCTTTTGTTTTACTTCAGGTGTCCAGTTAGATGTTGCAGTTCTATTTATATACTCGGCAAAAACTTTACCAGTAATTTCATACTTATCCAATCGCGCTCTCATATTGCACTCATGAAGTGTTACTTCAACTACTGTAAATGTATCCTTAACTGTAAAGGTGATGGCTTTGACAGTTCCTTTACGAGCATTATCCACTAATGCCACAACGCCTTCTACAAGCCGACTTACAAAAATTTCACCAGCATCTACGATTTGAACAAGATTGCCACTCCGATCGCGCACCTCTACAGGTATATCAATGCCTTTACCAAGTTTCATGTCCTAATTCCTCGTAGTAGTTGAGAAAACAATCAAAAACAATAAAATTCCGTTAAGAATCAAAATAGCCTGAAAAAGGCTTTGCCATATCAATACTGTTATCAAAGAGGCTGGAAATAAGTGGATAAGCAATATCAGCTTATATTGCCGATCTGTATTAGTTTTTTGGTAAACATCGAACCAATCATTTAAAAGTCTTGCAATTAACCCTCCTGGAATATCTAAGGAACTTTTTTGGATGGCTATTCTTGCAATAAGTAGATACAGGAAATGACAAACAATAGCTGCGATCGATATTTTAATGATTGCTTCTGCTAGGATTAACCACACTACTGACAGACCTCCTGATTCTTTTGCCTAAACAGCCTAAATAATTTATGACTCTCTTACCTTCGCATTTGTTTGTTTTTACTCTATTTATATGTATTGTTTCACTAGGAATTTGTGGATCGTCGAGATGGGGTTCAAGTTCCTTCTCAACAATCTCATTGCTAGGTAGAAATTTGTAATCATGGCCCACCGTTATTGACTTCAATTTTTCTAAAAGCTCTTCCAAAATTTGTTCGGCAACTTTATATCTTTGAGTTTCACCTCTATTTTTTAGTTCTGTTTTAAACTTATTCCATAGGTTATTTTCTATGATTTTTAGTTCTTCTGCGAGAGCCTTCAGATTTTCTTGATTGTGTTATTGGTCAAACTGTGCTATGAAATGGTCAATAGCTTTTCTCAATTCATTCTTTACATTTGTATCAGAGTATAAACGACTCCAAAACTTTTCTAATTCCTGAGTCATTCTTACTTTATAGTCTTTAACATAGGCTTCCATAAGTGCCTTTTGAGTTGATGCTAGTGATGAATCCCTTAAAGCACGGTCTAAATATTCAGTGTAAACAGAAGCATTTTTCTTGAGTCTTTCAAGTTCTTCTATGGATATCAGTTGCATATCTAGTAGAGTTCTTGTCTTAGAATCTAGCTCTTGGCTGAAGGAATTTAGTTCATCTCTAATTTGGTTAAAGAAGTCAGCTTGCATGATTTGTTTTACCTGCTATGCTAGAAATTACTGGGAAAGTTGATTCAGTAAAGTTTTGCAGAAAATCTACCACCAGCTACCTCCATCGCTACCTGAGTCAGAACTACCGCCAGAGTCACTACCTCCATCGCCGCCGTCAGAGTCAGAACCACCGCCGTAGTCGCTACTGTCATAATCACTACTGGAGTTATAGTCGGTACTGGATTCATAGTCGGTACTGGTATCGACGCTATAATCTCCATTAGTTCCAGACCATCCCAAAAATGACCATTCACCAGATGATTCTTTTACAGATGATGCAGGTTCATAGCTGTATCCAGAATCTGATTCTTCATCATCTCCGCCGCCGCCAAATAAGCCAAAAATGGAACCGTTATCGTCATTTTTGTTCTCTGGTCTTTGTATGTCCCTTATGTTATTGTAGGCTTTCCAATTGTCGTCTGCTCTGCAATTCAATTCTGACGTTTCACCCGATACCCGCTCACATGGTTGTTCTGGAGGGTACTGATTGAGAGCATTGTCAACTAAACCCAGTCCACCAGTAACAGCAACTACAATCTCTGTAATAACTGCTGTACATTCATTAAAAAAATCACTTATTTCATCCATAAATGTCGCTTTGGCTGAGCTTTTCTCTACTATAGTGCCTATGGTTCAGGTTGAACAGCGATCGAAAGGTATCAAAAGTGATCAAAAGCGATCAGATATTTCTGCAAGTGCTAGAATATAGAAAAAATATTTTAAGGAGAATTGACCCATGAATGCTGATGAAGCTCTAGCGCTCGTGGAAACAGTTCTAGATGGCAAACGGTTGAACGACGTGCAAGAGCTAATCTTCAAACAATGCTGGGAAGGACGACAGTCTTATAAAGAAATTTCTCGAATCTACAGTTATGATGATGAATATATCAAGTACATTGCTGGAAAATTATGGAAGTTGCTATCAAAAGCTTTTGATGATAATGTCAAAAGAAATAATCTGAAATCAGTAGTAAATGGATAGTTGCGACGACATCAAGTGAACTCACAGCGAAATCAGTTAATGGGAATTAACCTTAGTGGAGCCGACTTAAGTGGCTCAATATTATGCTTTGCCAACTTAAACGGAGCCAATTCATTTCCAGCTAATTTAGAGAATGCAATCAATCCTGATAATAAGACAGAATCAGATTTAGGCGATGAAAAGATGCAGGATGAAAATGGAAATAACCAAGAAATTGAATCTAACCCAGAAGAACGCATTTATCACTGGAATAATTTGCGCTTTCACAGCCAAGAACAAGTAAAAATTGCCGAAGCGCTCGATCGCACAAACACCCTCTTCTTCCCCAACTCCAAAGCCCGCCTCACCACACCCTCCGGCCGACAAAACCAAGAACCAGATTTCCTGATATTCCACCAAGGCAAATGGGGTATTCTGGAAATATGGCATCCCGACACAGAAAAAGATGAAACGCGCGATCGCATCTTTGGATCTCACGGTATCAGCATCATCCACTATTGCGACGCTAACAGATGCCACGAAGAACCCGATCGCATTGTCCAAGAATTTTTAGACATATTGAGTCAGGGATAGGACTGAGAAACCGGGTTTTTTGTAGTTTTTGGGTAGTATATCGATGTTATTAGAAAAAACCCGGTTTCTGAGGCTACGCATCACAACCAAAGAAACCGGGTTTTTTGTAGTTTTTAGGCGGTGTAACAATATTCTCGGAAAAAACCCGGTTTCTGGGCTAAGTTTCTAGGCTATAAATTACAAGTATCGAGTTAATTGCACTCGATAACGTTCCTTCTTCGTAACAGCAACTTCCCCAATTTCCAATCTTCCCTTACCGCTAACAGCGATTAAATCTCCCGACTTGACATTATGACTAGCTTGAGTGATGTCTTTCCAATTAACTCGGACATCACCACCATCAATTAAATCGACCATTTTGCTGCGAGACATGGCGAATCCAGCAGAAGCCACAGCATCCAATCTCATCGATGCTTCTACTGTCACCATTTCTTTCTTTTTTGGTTCTCTAATCTTGAGTTCACTCAACTCAATGCGACGAGTTTTTACTGTTACCGATCGCACTTGCTGCAAACTCATCTCCAAATACTCTACCATCTCAGGCATCACGATCGCCTGCGCCCCACGTTCCCCCAACACAATCACATCACCCGTTTTTTCCCGGACGATTCCCGTGCCCAACATCGCCCCCAAAAAGTCGCGATGAGAAGCTGTATCGAACAGGAAATTGCCAGCGATTTCGATCGCAGCCATGTCAACACTAGCAGAGTCGATCGCAATTTCCGATCGCGCGATCGCAATTCTTTGTCTTTCAGCCTGGGGATAGCCGCCCCAAGCCACCAACTCCACATCACTCAAACGCTTAAATACAACCTTAGCTTCTGCTAATTCAGGAGGCGACATAAAATCAGTCAGAGTAACTTCCCAAGTTTTAATAGCTTGTTCAGCGCAGTCAATCACTCGCGCCACCGATTCACGATTTTCAATACCTTTTAATAGTTCTTCTCTTTGCAAATTTGCCATAATTAAATCAACCTACAAAATATCACTTAAATCCAAAACAAAACCGGGCAATACATCCTCACCTGACAGAGTTGCAGGGGAATATCTAATTTCCACATCTCTATCGGGGCGGGAGATTTCAACTTGTCTATTTTTGCGATCGAGCAACCATCCCAACTTTGCTCCATTTTTGATGTACACTTTCATTTTAGCCCGCAATTTTTCTAATGAATCGCTAGCCGATTCCCTACGGGATAGCTTCGCTTCACGCAATTCCACTACAAAATCAGGACAAATCGGCGCAAATTTCTCTTTTTGTTCGGGAGTTAAGGCATCCCATCTGTCGCGTCGCACCCAAGCAGAATCCGGAGAAATATCTGAACCGTCGGGCAGTTTAAATCCAGTTGAAGAGTCGAAAACAACTCCTAAATTGTTTTGAATATTCCAAGCTGTAAGTTGAAAGTTTAGGCCAGAATTTCGTCTGCCAGTCTCGCTCCCCGTAGGTGACATGATAATCAATTCTCCATTAGCCGTGCGTTCAAATCTTAAATCCCGGTTGTTTTGACACAATTGAAAAAACTGCTCGTCAGTTAATTCGAGCGTTAATTCTAGGGGAGAATGTAGGGCGATAGTTGATGATTCCATAACTGCCTCCAAAGATTACGTGAGTAGAATGCCAACTGTTAACAGTCAACAGTTAACAGTCAACCGTTAACTAAGTCTCTGTATAACCTTGCATATTTTCCGGTTCAAACTGCTGCAAAATATTAGCAGCTTTCCCAGTCAAATCATCAGTACCCTTAACCGCAATCAAAAATTTACCAGCATTCAAACGATTGCGGTATGGCAAAGCATCACCGCTACCAAAAGCCATGCCACCAGCGCCTCCCACAAACACACTACCCATCCCACCTGCGATCGCACCGAATACACCACCGATTAGGTGATCGCCAATTTCTCCTGCCCAGGCAAAAGTCTTCAACTCAGTCATCAAACTAAAAGTAACGCCAGCAATAAACCCAAAAGGAATTAGCCAAATAGCCATAAGTTTAGCTTGTTTCTTCGCTTGCTGATTCGGGTCGATCAAGCCAAATTCATCAGCAGTTTTGTAGCCACGGCCCAAAATACTTACCTGTTTCATCGGTAAGCCTTCTTTTTCCAGAGCACAATAGGCAGCTTCGGCTTGCATTCGATCGGGCAGTACGGCGATAAGATAATTCATTAAAAACAATTCCTGATAGTTAGGCTGAGATACCTCAACTTTATTATAACCCGAAAAGACATACTAGCTAAGCAGTTCGGGGATTTTAAGACGATTCGAGCGCTAAAGAACCCTGAAACCTAAAATATTTCCAGCAAAAACGGTCGGTCAAGACCGAATCCAGATACAATTCAGACTGCACAAAGGCTAGTTTAAGCTGAGCAGTAAAACACTGTTCCCAGTCTAAGCTCAACCTTATGCTAGCTCCGCCTATTTTTACTGATTCCACTCAATTGCTTGCTATGCCTAAAGTTTTAGTATCCGATCCGATCGACCAAGCCGGAATTGATATCCTCTCCCAAGTCGCTCAAGTTGATGTCAATACAGGACTCTCAGCAGCAGAACTGGTAGCAATTATTCCAGATTACGATGCTTTAATGATCCGTTCTGGCACCCAAGTTACCAAAGAAATCATTGAAGCTGGCAACTTACTCAAAATCATCGGCCGTGCGGGTGTCGGTGTAGATAATGTAGATGTACCCGCCGCTACCCGCAAAGGAATTGTCGTCGTCAATTCCCCCGAAGGTAACACGATCGCTGCCGCCGAACACGCGATCGCCATGATGCTCTCCATGTCCAGACACATCCCAGAAGCCAACGCATCTGTCAAAAGTGGTAAATGGGAACGCAATCGCTTCATCGGCGTAGAAGTTTACAAAAAAACCCTCGGTATCGTCGGTTTGGGCAAAATCGGCTCCCACTTCGCCGCCGCAGCCAAAGCAATGGGTATGAAACTCCTAGCCTACGATCCTTTCATTTCCGCCGAAAGAGCCGAACAGTTGGGCTGTCGGTTGGTAGAACTCGAATTGCTGATGCGGGAATCCGACTACATTACCCTGCACATCCCCAAAACCCCCGAAACCTTGCACCTAATCAACGCTGAGGTGCTGTCGAAAATGAAGCCTACGGCCCGGATTATTAATTGTGCCAGAGGTGGCATCATTGACGAAGCAGCCCTGGCTGAAGCAATTAAGTCAGGGAAGATTGCTGGTGCCGCGATCGATGTTTATGAAAATGAACCTCTTGAAGCTGATTCTCCTTTGCGAAGTGTTGGCCAAAACATCGTGCTGACACCCCACTTGGGTGCATCCACTGCCGAAGCTCAAGTGAATGTAGCGATCGATGTTGCCGAACAAATTCGTGATGTACTGTTAGGATTGCCAGCGCGATCGGCTGTTAACATACCAGGAATTTACCCAGACTCGATCGAAAAACTCAAACCATACCTCCAACTCGCCGAAACCCTAGGCAACCTCGTCAGCCAACTAGCCGGAGGACGAGTCGATTACCTCAACGTCCAACTCCAAGGCGAATTGGCAAGTAATCAAAGCCAGCCCGTAGTCGTCGCCTCTCTCAAAGGCCTACTTTCCCAAGCCTTGCGAGAGCGCGTTAATTACGTCAACGCCAGCATCGAAGCCAAAGAACGCGGAATTCGCGTCGTCGAAACCAGAGACGCCTCCATTCGCGACTATACAGGCTCCCTGCGCCTAAGTGCCAAGGGAACCCTCGGCGAACATACCGTCACTGGTGCTGTGCTTGGCGACAGCGAAATTCGGATTACCAGCGTTGACGATTTCCCAGTCAACGTTGCCCCCACTCACCATATGTTATTTACCCTACATCGCGATATGCCGGGAATTATTGGCAGAATTGGTTCCCAGTTGGGCAGTTTTAATGTCAATATTGCCAGTATGCAGGTAGGCCGTAAAATCGTGCGTGGTGACGCAGTGATGGTTCTGAGCCTGGATGACCCTTTACCAGAGGGAATATTGGCTGAAATCATCAAAGTTCCCGGAATTCGGGACGCTTATACGGTCAATCTCTGAGGTATTGTGACATTCTTCCCGTTATAGTGTGTCGTTACAAGAGACTGTTGGCGAATTCACCTAGGGTTTCACCCATCATCTCTGAAACCAGCACTCGCGGTGTTTCTCTCATAGATAGTGTAGGTTGGGTAGAGCGTCAGCGAAACCCAACACATTACTTTAAAAGAGTTGGGTTTCCCAAAGCCTCAACCCAACCTACACTATCTACATTGCAGTCAACAGTTAACAGCTAACATCACCTAACGATGCAACCGGAATTGATATAATTGCTTTCTTCAAAATATTAATTGCTGTATTAATATCTCGATTCCTACCCCCCAATTTAAAGTCTCAAATCTAAAATCTAAAATCGTTATGGCACATAGCTGGTGGGAAATTCGAGTTCTTTGCGATCCGGCATTAGAGGATATCATCTTCTGGCGTTTTGAAATGTTCGGCTGTCAGGGAAGTGTCAGTCAGATGAAAAGCAATTCTTGTTTGATGTCGGCTTACCTCCCCGAAGAAAAGGCTGGATTGCTGGATTTGGCTGCCCTGTCGTTATGGCTGCGCCAAGATGCCCTCTGCGCGGGTTTGCCTTTGCCAGCTATGCAGTGGGATTTGATTGAGGAGGAGGATTGGGGCACTACTTGGAAGCAGCATTGGCAACCTCAAGAAATTGGCGATCGCTTTTTAGTTTATCCGGCTTGGTTGCCTTTACCGACTAATCCCGATCGCCTCATTTTGCGTTTAGATCCCGGTGTAGCTTTCGGTACTGGTGCTCATGCTACCACTCAACTTTGTCTGGAGTCGCTAGAAATGCGTCTCGGTTTTGACGACAAAAAATATGTACTTGCCGATATTGGCTGTGGATCGGGTATTTTGTCGATCGGCGCAGTGTTGTTAGGGGCCACAAAGGTTTATGCTTTGGATACAGATCCTTTGGCAGTGCGATCGACCATTAGCAACAGACAACTCAACCGCATTAACTCGCAGCAGTTAGTTTCCGAACTCGGTAGTATCGATCGACTAAAAGAACTGGTCGATGAGCCTTTAGACGGTTTCATGTGCAATATTTTAGCAGAAGTAATCATCGATTTAATTCCCCAATTCACTGAAATTAGCAAACCCACAACTTGGGCTGTGCTCAGCGGCATTCTGCTCGATCAAGCTAAGCCAATTGCTGATACTCTCGAACAAAACGGTTGGATTGTCGCTACTTTGTGGAAGCGCCAAGATTGGTGTTGTTTTAATATTCGGCGCAGTTAGCGATCTTAGAGTGATATCAATTCCGGTTACACCGGAATGATATAGAGGAGACGGCAATGCCGTGTCCCTACAATATTATTGTCGGTAGGGACACGGCACTGCCGTCTCCTCATTTCGGCTACTAATAATTCCGATGCTACCGGATTTGATATGAAAAGTTATATTTGGATTTTAGCTAAGAATTAAAGCTGACTCTGGGAGGGCATCGATCCAGCGATCGATATCTACGAGTACCCGATCGGGAATTTCCCAGGGGAATAAGTGGGCTGTATTTGGATAGCACACCCACTGACAGTCATTGAGGTGTTGGGCTGTTTCTAAACTGGATGCTGAGGTGATGTGCCGATCGCCCTCTCCGGCCATGAATAAGCAAGGACATTGAATTTCACCCAGGTTTGGTAGTCGGTTGTATCCAGCCCTGAGAGACGCATTTAACGCATTTGTAGCCATCTTAGAAGTCTGGAGATAGGCAGGAATAGCTGCGGCAGCTAAATAGCGGTAAGGGGTGCTTGTGTGCTGCTGTATCAAGTAGCGAAAGAGCGATCGCCTCCCAAAAGTATCGATATTCCACTGCCAACCCGGTATCACCCAATTGATGATTCCCGCTAAACCCGTATAAAGGTTATCTTGCCAAGATATGGCAGGGTGACTTCCTCTCGGTTTAGCTGCGGATGCGAGTATAATCAAACCCGTAATTCGCTGCGGATATTTCATCGCTAATTCCAGGGCTAAAATCCCTCCCAAAGACCACCCGATCACTAAAATGCGATCGATCTCCAATCGGTCTAAAAGTGCTTCTAAATCGAGGAGATGATCGCTCATTTCAAAGGGAATAGAAGTGCGGCTTTTACCATATCCCCGCAAGTCTGGAGAGATGGTTTGGAAGCGCTGAGATAAATGTTCTGTGAAGACGGACATACAATCGCTAGAACCTGGATGACCGTGCAAACACAGGATGGGAAATCCTGTTCCTTTGACGGAAACGCTAAGCTTTGTCGATGTCATTTCTTAATAAGTCGATCGGTTTCTTTCAAATTTATTTAGCCTTTTATGAACAGGCAAGATGCCTGTTTCACAAGAAATTTAATCTTTGTGGAACAGGCATCTTGCCTGTTACGAATTTTATCTGCTAGCTTGCTTCTGAGTTTTCTGAGTTTTTGGTGGCGATACCGGGGACTCTTTCGTTTGAGCCGCCACAACATCAGCTTTCAGTAATTCAGGAAATGGTGGTTGGATATTGTGGACTTCGATGTCCATTCCCACTGGTAGAGGTGGGAGTTGGGGCAGATTATTTTCCAAATCTTTGAATCCCTTCAGGTCTTTTGCTGCCAAAATGTCCGGCATTGTTGGTGGCAATTTAGCGATCTCCAAAGTGCCGATCATTCTGGCTAGGGCGAATTCTAGCTGAGAACCCGGATCGATCGCCACCCAACCCTGAGCCGTCATTTGCCGGATCTCGAAGTGGAGGTGAGGCCCTGTAGACATTCCCGTACTACCGACGCGGCCGATGGCATCTCCTTGTTTCACCCACTCTCCTGGTTTCACAAACAGTTCCGAAAGGTGTCCGTAGAGAGTTTCCTGAGAGTTTTTCTTGTGATTGAGCACCACTGTCAAACCATAGCCACCTAACCAATCGGCGATCGCGACTTGACCCGCATAAGCAGCCAGCACAGGTGTTCCCAGCTCCCCTCCCAAGTCAGTCCCAGTGTGAAACCTACCGTGACCCATAACTGGATGAGTCCGCCACCCAAACGGCGAAGTAATTGCCGCAGCAATGGATAGTGGAAACAGCAGACTGGTATTTCCATTTCCGGGCTTACCTGCTGGACGTGGGGTGAGATTGTAATAAGCAAAACCTGTATTGCTACCGCTGCTGACACTAATCGGGCCGACTTCAATGGGGCCGAGTCCTATGCTCGATCCTGGACTTGAGTCTCCCCCAGAATATCCAGAAGATGCAGCGTTAGCATAATATCCTGCCTCAGCCGATTCGCCTCGATTAGCCGAGTAGGCTGGATTAGCCGAATCAGCCACTTGTCCGTCAACATATTTTGGCTGTCTAGTGCCAACACCCCAAACCTGACCGCCTATTTTTTGAATAGCTTGACCGAGTGTAGCGGTACCCTTGTCACCACTATTGCCTGCAACATTCCTTGGAACATTCCCAGATGGAGGGGCGGCAACATAGGAGTCACGAGCGATGGGATTGGGATTGCTGTTGTTTGTCGGCCCAGCATCTGCTGTGGCTGCCTCAGAAATCGCCGAAGGCGCACAAGCACCGCTTTGTTCACAGCCTCTCGATCGCTCTGCAAATTCTACAATCGTTGGCGGTTCGTAGCTATTGTAGTTTGGGCGATCGTTGTAAGCATTGGCGGGGTTAACTGGTGCCTCAAAAGGAGGTGCCGGCTCCTGAGCAGTGGACTCCGGTAGCGGAATTAGTGCGGGTTCTGGGAGATAATAGTTTGGGGTCGCAGGTGCGGCTGGGGGTCGGGCATATTCTGCTTCGTAAGCTGGTTCTTGGTAGCGAGGCTCCCGCCCCATATCTACTGTTGGATTCCTTTCTGCGATTGGAGCCGATTGTACCGGGAGAGGAGCTTCAAATAAGGGTTGAAGGTCTGCTGCGCCGGGGACAGCTTGTTCTGCGGTTGGAATTTCGGTTTGTGCCCAAACTACGTCTTTGCTTAGTAGTCCCAAACTGGCAAGGCAACCTAGTCCCACCAGCAGGGAGCGATCGGACAAAAGACGCTTCAGATTCTGTGCGCCTGTAGGCTTCTTATTTTGCTCTTTGGTGTTCACGGGGGTTGTCCAATGCTTGTCTGAAACTGGTTTCACGATTTTTTTCCCAACTCAACATGGGTCCAAGGAACTCGAAGTTAGGCTCAAATTTATTGTAATCCTGGTTTTTAATAAAGCCCAAACTATTGTACCGGGTTAACGGGATTATTCAGTCAAACCTAGCTGGGCGATTCAATTTACTCAGCTTAATTGGCAAAATTATTAATTATTGATACAACACCAATGACTCGCTTTTGGAAGGATGGGATTTTATGAGTTTAGCTGGCGATCGCTTGAAAATTTTTCGGGACTCTGAATGCGTTGGAGAACCTGACGGTGTTACTTGGGAGTGGCAGACTTGGGAAGGCTTACCCTATCTGACTTGTAGCTTGCTTGCACCTTGGTCTCATGGCTTTTTTACGGCTCAGTTTTCGCCCCGCGCCCCGATCGACTTAGTGGAAGTTCTCTCGCACGGAGCGCCAGTTTATAGGGTCAAGCAGGTACATGGCAATGCGGTACTCAAAACAGGTGAGGTTTCTCCGGTTTCTACTATTCCTCAAGGGTCGGAAACTGTTGCTGAAATCTTTTCTGAGGCTGATGGTTTGGTTGCGGAGCGTCCGTTTGAGGCGATTTGGGTCTGTACGGCGGATTGTGTACCTGTGTTGATTGCTGACGATCGCACGGGACTCGTCGCCGCAGTGCACGCAGGTTGGCGCGGGACTGCTGCTAAGATATTACCAGAGGCGATCGATCAACTTGTAGCAGTTGGCAGTCAACTAGAAAATCTGAGGATTGCTATGGGACCGGCGATCGCTGGACAGGTTTACCAGGTATCTGTGGAAGTAGCAGCGAAACTGGGAGCTACTATTGTTCCCAAGAGTGCGGTTAGTGCGACAGCCGACAGCATTCTAGAGTTTTTGCATCAACTTCCCGAAACGCCTGTGTTCGCCGATCCAGCACCGGGAAAAGTACGTTTGGATGTTCGGCGCTGCAATGCTCTGCAATTGCAACAGTTGGGAATTAATTCTTCTCAAGTGGCGATCGCTCCTCACTGTACTTACTCTGACTCAGATCGCTTTTTCTCCTACCGCCGCGATCCACTTAAAAAAGTTCAGTGGTCCGGAATTGTCAGTGGCGGCGCGACAACTTCCTCCTGAAGGTAGATTTTACAGTAGATTCCAGGTAAGTAGGGACACGGCAGTGCCGTGTCCCTAAAAACTAGCAACTAAGCTTTTTGCGAAAGCGGCAAAGCCCCCGCCCCGCTTTCCTCTTGTTAAGATTGCACTATATAATTAGAGTCTCCAGCGGGTTATTAAAATAAATGAGTGATCCAACTCCCTATCAACTGCTTGAGGTCGATGAAAATGCTTCTTTTGATGAAGTGCAAGAAGCCCGCACTCGTCTAGCTGAACAGTACAGCGACGATCAGAAACGTTTGGAATCGATCGAAGCTGCTTACGACGCGATCCTCATGGATCGCTTACGACAACGACAGGAGGGTAAAATTAAAGTACCCGAACGCATCCGCTTTCCTGAGCGGTTGAGTCCTCCACCGACCAGCTTTACTCCGTCTCCTCCGTCTGGTAGTCCTGCTTGGCTGCAACGGCTTATCGATACTCCTAGTCGATCGGACATTCTGTGGCCGGCTGGAATCTATGCAGGATTGGGTGGGCTGAGTATTTATCCAGCAGCTAATAATTCTCTACTACAGTTGACTCTAGCTCTAGGGGTCGGCTCTTGTCTTTATTTTCTGAATCGCAAGGAACAAAAATTTGGCCGGGCCGTGCTAATCACTATGCTAGCCCTAGTTGTCGGCTTGTTGCTGGGAGGTCTTTTAACCTCTGCGGTTAATCCCGCATTTATCACAACAGAGAAATTTATTGCTTTGTTTACGTTTTTAACTCTGTGGCTAGTCAGCAGTTTTTTACGATAGTTTAACCGTCATTAAGTTGGCCTTTTAAGTGAACAGTTCACTGTTGACTGTTCACTGTTGATTGTTCACTGATTTATCGGGGCGTTGACATACTCCCCGGCGTGAACGCGCGGGGATTCTTGCACTTCATCGAGATGTGCCATAAGTGGTCTTACCTTCTCTCTGTGTCCGTTTAGAGCGCTGCGCTGAGCGAAGTCGAAGTGTCGTGGCAATGCCCTATCCCGACTT
>JAYSVM010000191.1:0-34101 GCA_043718495.1 Oscillatoriales bacterium
AAGTTCGTCGGCAAACGGAAATTCACTCGCCAGTACAGCACAATATTTGTTTAAGTCGTACTTATCTATTTTTCTGTTGTCCATCCAATAGCGTAAACAACTATTGCGGACAAATTGAGCTGTACGAATTGCTTCATCTACTGCTGTGAACTGACTTGATTTCCCGTAGGCTTTAAACTCAAAAACTAGCATGGCTTGACCTCCCACCTGATCCTATATCTTTCATTACAAGATTGACTGGATTGCAACAAAGATTTATAATTAAAGCCGTCCTGATAGGACGGGGTTTTCAACCCAGTTTTCTGATAATTTTGTTCACCTGTTTTTAATATATGACCTACTGCCTTAATCTCGATTGCCCTGGAGACAAGCGTCAGAACCCACCAGGCACGAAGTATTGTCTTAATTGCGGTTCAAAGTTGCTGTTGAAAGACCTTTATGCAGCAACTGAACCCCTGCGCGATGGGGGATTTGGCAGAACTTTTCGAGCTGTTAATCACGGGAAGTTTGAGGAACTGTGCGTCATCAAGCAGTTGTCGCCACCACAGGAGTTTCAGCGAAAGCCTGGTCATTTTAAAAAGTATGTCCGATTGTTTGAACAAGAGGCAAGAAGGCTCTATGAACTGAAACATCCCCAAATTCCTCAGTTAATTTCTTATTTTGAGGAAGATGGACGCTTGTATTTGGTGCAAGAGTTTATTGATGGCAATAATTTAAAGGATGAGCTAGATAAGTACGGTGCTTATAGCGAAATCAAAACTAGGGAACTGCTGTTAGATTTGTTGCCTTTGCTCAATTTTGTTCATGAGCGAAATGTAATTCACCGGGATATTAAGCCCGAAAATGTGATCCGCCGCAATCGCGATCGCAAATTGGTGCTGATCGATTTTGGGGTTTCTAAACAGGTAGTAGCTGCTGCTCCTATCCAAGCCGGAACTAAGTTGGGAACTCCCGGCTATGCGGCTCTAGAACAACGGCATGGCAAGGCTGTTCCTGCTAGCGACCTTTACAGTTTAGGGGTGACTTGCATTCGCTTGCTGACTTCTGTGATGCCTTATTTGGATATCTATGGGGATATCCATGATGACCTTTACGACCCGCTTGAAGGTCGCTGGCTGTGGAGGGAGGCTTTGCCTAAAGGCACAAAGATTAGCCAGGATTTAGGTCAAATTTTGGATAAGTTGATTCAGGAGTATGTTAAAGACCGCTACAAGTCTGCTCTGGAAGTTTTAGAGGTTTTAAAACCTACTTCTGGGGTTATTTTCCCATCGGTGCCGCAGTCGCAGCAGGTGACAGTTATTAGTCCTTCTATGCCGACTCAACCTGTTACCGAAACTCCTCTAGTTTCTGTGAATTTAGAATCGGAGAAAGGGATTAATTATTCTTTGTTGGAAAGACTGCTTTCCGCTCAAAATTGGCGGGGTGCTGATGAGGAAACTTCTCTGAAAATGTTGGAGGTGATGGAGCAAACTTCTAGAGGTTATTTAAGTGAGGAAGATATCAGGAAGTTTCCGGCTAAGGATTTGCGGACTATTGATCAACTTTGGGTGCATCACAGTCACCGCAGGTTTGGTTTTTCTGTGCAAAAGGGTCTGTGGCTAAAGTCGGGGGGGAAGCCGGGAGTTTATGATGCTACTGTTTGGGAAAAGTTTGGCGATCGGGTGGGCTGGCGGATTGATAATCAATGGGTGTACTGTTCTGAGATAAATTTCACTTCTAAGGGAAAGCCTGGACATTTGCCTGGTGGGACTGTTTTTGGCTGGGAAGGTGGGGTTTTGTGCGGTGTTTTGGGTTTGGGTGGGATTTGGTTTTTGCTGTCAAGGCGAGATGTGTAGTCATGAGTCATTAGTCATTAGTCATTAGTCATTGGTCATTGGTGATTAGTTAGTTGTTAGTTGTTATTTGTTATTTGTTATTTGTTATTCCCATGACCAATTCCTAATTCCCAATTACCATAAATGATGTGTTGGGTAGAAATTAGCTATAAAATTAATTAAAAATAAGATATAATCACAAACTATTTTTTTGTGATATGTTTTGAGAGAAGGGCGAGTTTACACAGTCAAAAGCCAGTCCTCAGCCCTGGAAAATTATGGTTGACTGGTTTTGGCTCCCATTGAAAAAGGAGGTATATCTATTATGCTGCAAGAAAAATGTCTTAAGCCGTGGACTATAGTTCGTTCGCTTCCGAATTTGGACAAAGTGGTTGTGGGTCAGTTTCGCAGTTGGTCTGATGCAGACGGTCACTTGCAAATTCTCAAGCGGATGGTTCCGGCTGACAGGTTGACTGTTGTCTTCGACCCAGTAGTTCCAGCGTGATGTCATTGCTAAATTGATTTAGTGCTATCCGCCGAACTTAAGACAAAAATTACCCCATAAATGGGACTCTCTTTTGGGAGATGGTATTTTTCTTAAAAACGGGAATTGTTAGGATTTCAGATGTGGGTGACTCACAGTTACCCACATTTGTCAAATAATTTATTGCTATGAACAGAGATATGTAGTGTATTGAAAAGAAAACGTTAAAATAAAAGAAATTATACAATTTCGGAGTTAATATTTGATGCTTGCATCAATGCGCGAAACCGTCCTCAATTGGCTCTCAGGCCGCGTTCCTGCTGCTCGCATCACACATATTCTCGGAGTAGAGCAATCTGCGGGTGATTTGGCTCGCCTTTACGGGCTGGATGAAGCTAAAGCCCGATCGGCTGGATTGTTGCACGATTTGGCAAAATATTTTAAACCTCAACTGCTTTTGCAAATGGCAAAGGCGGAAGGTTTAGAGCTAGACTCAGTGTTAGTCGCGCACCCGCACCTGCTACACGCAGATGCCAGCGCGATCGTCGCCAGAGACGAGTTCGGGGTGATTGATCGAGAAATATTGGAGGCGATCGCCAATCACACCCTTGGCAGGCCAAATATGAGTCAACTCAGTTGTACTGTGTTTATAGCAGACACTATAGAACCGAGCCGTGGCAACACTCCCGAACTAGAAGCACTGCGACAAGTCAGCGTGCAAAATCTTTATGCAGCCGTCTGGCAAACTAGCGATTATTCTCTGAAATATTTGCTAGAAACTCGCTGCTACATCCACCCACGCACCGTACTTACCCGCAATTGGGCGCTGCAAATGGCTCGCGAATCGCCAGAAACAGGAAATTTGACACGGGAGTTGATCGAACAGATTACAAGTTAAAAGCAAAATTTAGCTAGGATCATGGAGGCAATTCCCAAAAAATTGGGAAGCCGAAAGTCAGTTGGAGGTTTTAACCTGCCTTCAATCTTTGGGGACTCGTCAACTGAATAGGAAGGGTATTTTTCTGTTATAATAATTAGCAACTATCTCAAAATACGACTTCCAGAAGACAGTTTAATGCTCAAAGGTAAAAATAAATGTACGTCGTACAAAAAGATGTGTTGTCGTTAACAAAATTAACCACAATCTCCGGCTTGTCCCTCCAATTTTCCCCCTAATAATCCCCGTGTCTTACAGTACCCGGAAGTGTAAATTTTAGCTTTTTCCAAGCTGCTATTTCTGATCTCAAACTCCCAACAACCGATCGTCAATCGTCAATCGTCAATTAGCCCCTACTTAGGAACATACATACTGAATGTCAGATAGAACCCAACTTGAATATACCTTGGCCCAGTCTATAGCGACTCCAAGTGCATCTCCAGACCCCACCCGCCCTCTGGCTTTGACCATTGCCCATGCTGCCGAAGACCGCAAAGGGCACGAGATTGTATTGCTGTGTGTATCAGAAGTCTGCTACCTAGCAGATTACTTTGTGATCATTACCGGATTTTCCAACGTGCAGGTACGAGCGATCTCGCAAGCAATCGCCGACCAAGTAGAAGAAGAATGGCAACGCCTGCCACTGCGTATAGAGGGTCAATCAGATGCCAGTTGGATAGTGATGGACTACGGCGATGCGATCGTCCACATTTTGAAACCTCAAGAACGCGAGTTCTACAATCTAGAAGCGTTCTGGGGACACGCCGAACGCATTGACTTTTCTGTCGCAGAGGATCGCTAATGTGAAAGATACTTTTGTTTCGATTTGTCCTGTTCCCCAAGAACAACGACCGATCAATGAATACCAAGAACTGAAAGAATCCTGGTTTTTTGGCTGGGGAACTCTCAGTTGGCCGCAGTATTTGGCAAAACTTGCTTGGGTGTGGAGTTGGAGTTGCTTGGTATCGGGGCCACTGGCGGCGGCTAGCTTTGCTCCGGTCAAGTATCCAATTCAGTTTGCTATTAGTAGTGGCACTGGCGCCAGTTTTATTCTAGGATTAGCGTTGCTGCGACTGTATTTGGGTTGGTTCTACGTGCGATCGCGCCTTTCTAACCCCACAGTCGTCTACGAAGAATCCGGCTGGTACGACGGTCAATCCTGGCTGAAAACTCCCGAAGTCTTGCTTCAAGACCGATTGATTGTCAACTACCAGCTAGAACCTATTCTGAAGCGTCTGCGGCAGACATTTTATGGTTTGATGCTATTCCTGGTTGCCGGGGGACTAATTTGGAGTTGTTTGTAATCGGCAATTCCAGTAGCATCGGAATTCATACTACCCACCGCCAGTAAACGGCTTGTCTCCAGGACACGGCAGTGCCGTGTCCCTACAATTAACCGGGGTAGACCCAGGACACGGCAGTGCCGTGTCCCTACAATTAATCGGGGTAGGGAAACGGCACTGCCGTGTCCTCTATATCCTGACGGCGCAACCGAAATCCATCTAAAAATCTAAAATCTAAAATCTAAAATTGATATGACAAGGGGAAAACGAACCCAAGCTCCAGAACTGGAAGTCAGACTGCTGCGCGAAGGTATTGTGGAGTCTAAGCATCGCGTCCAAGCCGCTGTTTGTGACAATCGCGGCCGCGTTCTGTCCGTTGCTGGCAACTCGGAAACGGCAGCCTTTGTCCGTTCTTCACTCAAGCCTTTTCAAGCTTTGGCTGTGACAGCGACTGGTACTTTAGAACGCTACGAACTGACCGATCGAGATTTAGCGATTATGTGCAGTTCTCATCAAGGTACGATCGAGCAATCACGACAGGTGTTTAACATCCTGTGGCACTGTGACATTGACCCCTCTAAACTTCAATGCCCGATTCCTGAAGGCAAAAAAAGTTCCCTGCAATATAACTGTTCAGGCAAACACGCCGGAATGCTGGCTGTCTGTCAGCAACTCCACTGGCCACTGGAAACTTATTTGCGCCGCAAACATCCCGTCCAGCAGCTTATTTTGGGCAAGGTGGCTGACTTACTGGCAATGCCTGCTGAAGAGTTTATCAGCGCCCGCGACGACTGTGGTGCTCCTACTTATTTATTGCAGTTGGGGCAGATGGCTTCTCTCTACGCTAAGTTGGCATCAGGTGACAATGTGGATATGGAACGGATTGTCCGCGCCATGACTCATCACCCGACAATGATTTCGGGTGAGGGGAGATTTGACACTGAACTGATGCGCTTGACTCAAGGGGAAGTCGTCAGCAAATCTGGTGCCGAAGGGGTGCAGTGCATTGGTCTGGTTGGCGAAGGTATGGGTTTGGCAATTAAAGTGACGGATGGGGCAAAGCGTGCTCAATATGCGGTGGCGATTCATTTGCTCAAGCAGTTGGGATGGATCACTGCGGCGATCGCGGAAACTCTCTCGGAAACTTACCTTACTCTCAGCGAATTCAAGCGCTTGGAGGTTGTCGGCGAAGTGTCGATGCTTTAACACAGCCCTGATAGGGAGACGATTTCAGCAACCCCTCCCACAATCTCAAAAGTTTTTTTGATTTAGGGGTTGCTATTTTCAGAAAGATGTGTTTATATTAGGACATGGAGAAAGCGACGCGGGATAGAGCAGCCTGGTAGCTCGTCGGGCTCATAACCCGAAGGTCAGTGGTTCAAATCCACTTCCCGCCACCAAATTAAATCAAATAAGCCTCGATAACTAAAAGTTGTCGAGGCTTATTTGATCGTATCGTTTGATTGCATCTTTTAGAGTCATCGACATATTGATAATTGTTAAGTCGGCTGAGTTTGCAGCCAATCAAAAATGAGGTTGAGTTGTTCTAGCGTAACCAACCCGTACTGCCACAGAACCATAGGTAGTTGGGTGGCATCTTGTTCGCCGTGTCGGAGAGCAACCGCAATCGCCGAAGTTGAAATTGCTAACTCTCTCTGTAAATAATCGATCAGTTGAGCCTTTCCCATCACCTTCACCACCAGTTTTGTGGGTTTTTGCGATATGTATCAGAAGTGTAATTGTACTGATTGTCTGTTGAGAAGGGGGAGTTTAGTGTGATGGGAAGAGCTGAGCAATTGTGATAAAAATTGTTAAAAAATGCGATCGCGATCACAAGAAATCCAATTATAGCCCTAGCTGAATCTTAACTCCGGCTCCTGCGCCATTGTCACTTGGCTTGGGAGGTAAAGGATTTCCTTGGCGCTGGGCATCCGAAGGAGTGGTGATAAATTGAAATTCGCGATCGTTTTTGATCCGAAAAGTGTCATCCCAGCGACTACCTCTGACAGCAGAATTACCCACCGTTTCGGGTTCACCAATCCAGTTTTGGTAGTTAGAGTCCAGCGTTCTGTCCTCCACAGTCCTGAGAGAATCACCAGATAAAGTCGTTTCCGAATTTTGTCCCAGCATTTGGGGTGTTGGCTGGGCTAGAACCGCCGGCGCTAGACCGATTAACATAGAGTTCAGTCCCAGAACAGCGCCAAAAGTAGCAATTATTGTGTTCATGATCAATCCTTTTGTGAGTTGCATCCTAGTATCCTTATAATATCCAGTTTAAAATTCTTAAAGTGTGTCGAATTGACAACGCTAGTATGAAAACCTCTATCAAACCCCGCGCGAACTCAGCTATGATGATGGTAAATTACAAGTTCTTAAATCAGAATTTGTAAGCAGTTAGTCCTAAGTAATTTCCCGTTTTTGTCGCCCCAAAAGTTGAGCTGCTAATACGCCGCCGACAAAGCCAAAGAAATGTGCTTGCCAAGAAACTCCCGGCTGAGATGGCAACACTCCCCAAATTAAACTGCCGTAGAATAAACCGACAATTAAAGATATCAAAATTGAAGTAAAACTACGTTCAAAAAAGCCCCGCAGTAGCAAAAAACCGAAGTAACCAAAAATTAAACCACTGGCACCAATGTGTACAGAATTGGGCGCGCCTGTCAGCCAAACTCCCAATCCGCTGACTAGCATAGTGACGACACTCACGACAAAAAAGTCGCTGATTTTTCGCAGCATAATCAACCAACCAAATGTTAAAAAAGGAAGGGTGTTACTGGCTAAGTGGGCAAAACTGCCGTGCAAAAAAGGCATGAATAGGATGCCCTCAAGTCCATCGAGGCTGCGGGGGCGGACTCCGTAGGAATTGAGCCCACCTCGGAATAGGAATACATCGACAATCTCTACAATCCATAGGAAGGCGACGCAGCCACCGAGAATGGCAGCATGGCTTTGCAATTCGCGGGTGATACTTTTGGTTTCTGGGTTAGTCATGATTGGTGAGGGCTATGGGTTGGTTATCTATAATTGTAGGAGTTTTTGCGCGATCGCTGGGGGTGAGAGTTGGGCCGAGGTTTCAGGGTATTTTGCGGCAGAGCTTATCAAAAGTTCCGCATTTTCACGTATAGGATATTTCAGATAGATGCGTCAGAATTATAAAAGAACTGCAAGAGGAGAGTCAACAAAAGATACCTGACAAACTCAAGGAACCATTTTTATCGCATAAAGTCATTAATTCAAGAAGTTCAATCCGGTAAAGCAAAACGGGGTGCTGTAGATACTGATCGTAGATTACAAAAGCAAAAACTCTACAGAGGGTTCTTGGTACCTCGTTATAAGAGAGGAACAGAGCAAAATGAATGTGTTTAAGCATACAGTATCCGATCGCGTTGTGCCAATTTGGGTATGGGTTGATCAACCAGAAACTGCCGTTAGTGTCGCTACAAATCCTCAACATTATGGTCGAAAGCCGAGATTTGACTTATTGCATCCGCTGAAACAGTGGCTGGATAGCGCCAAAATTAACAGTCCAAAATTGGCTCGATTCTTGTGTAAATTTATTCCTAGCCAGTGTCCGTTTGAACGGGAAGTTAAAATTCGCGATCGCATTTTATTTTGCATTCCACCACTATGCAAGTTAAACCCGCTTTACGAACAAGTGGTGGGGATTCGGTTTCGAGCTTTGTGTTATTTGGCTGATGAGTGTGGCGAGGATGTGACTCCTTATTGTTAATTCTGCCAAAGTTTTAATTTCTAACTCTATTTTATTTTCACCCTCCTTTTTCCTTGTTGGGGAGGGTTTCTTATTTTCAGTTAATAGAGGACACGGCAGTGCCGTGTCCCTACGGGGATTAATTGTAGGGAAACGGCACTGCCGTGTCCTGGTTAATAGAGGAAACGGCATTGCCGTGTCCCTACAATTGTGGTAGGGAAACGGCATTGCCGTGTCCTGGCTAATAGAGGATACGGCACTGCCGTGTCCCTACGGGGATACTAGAGGGAACGAATCACTCGTTGTTCGAGAATGAGTTTGCCCTTTTTATAAACGCTGAGGTTGGCTCCTGTAACGATGTAATCGTAGGTGCCATTTGTGGCGACATAACCAGTCCCCTCTTCACTACGAGCACGCAGGGAAATCGTACTGCCGTTACTCTTTTTCACGCCGTAGTAATATACTTGATTGGCTCTGTTGTAGCATAGATAAATGCGGAAATTACTCGTCTCGAAATAGTTTTCTACTTTCATTCCCTTGCGAATACAAAAATTACTGACCAGTTGTTGTGGAGTGGATGCGTTAGCTATTTGTATTGTTTCAATCGGAGACTGAGTGCGAGATGTTGCTGCGGTGGGTTCCGATGATCCGATAGCAAAAGTGGCGACAGGATTGCTGGCAAATAGCATTAAACCGAGTAAGCTGATTTGTGTGAGTCTGGCTGTGAAGTTCATAAGTCGTTCCTTTAAAATATGTTGATGGGTCTAATCTAGATAAGTAGGATTGATTTGTGCGATCGAATGTAGAGCTTTTATAATTGGTCTAAAGGAGGAAATGTCTGGAGGCAATTTTGGTTCACCCCAAAAGCTTGTACTATTCTCAATAAGCTTTCAGGGACTGGTTAGGATCAACGGCCCACAAGAACATTGAACATATAGCATTTTTTGTAGGTTGGGTTGAGGAACGAAACTTGGGCGTCACGCTTGATTGTTGGGTTTCATGCTTCAACCCAACCTACTGAAGTTATTTAATCCACGATCCTAATGATCAACGGCCCACAAGAACATTGAAGATATAGTTAAAGGGGGCGAAAGCTGGTTTTTGAGAATGATTTTTTTTCAGTGAGTTTTGTGGCAATCAATTAGTCGGTGGACAATTAAATAACTGGCACTATCACTGATGCCAAATCCGGCTGCATCGGAATTATTAGTAGCAAAAATTAGGACTTATCTGGCAAGTCGCGAAGATTTGAAAGATGTGGCGGACAGTATGTTGGAGGCGGCGCAGGGTTTGTTGGGAGGGAAAGAGGAGGTTGTGGTAGAATTCTAGTAAATTATATCAATTGCGGCTGTACCGGAATGATTTAACCGCAGAGAACGCAGAGAACACAGAGGAAGAGAAGAGAGAAATGAATAATTATGATACTAACGGATTTGATATAACCAGAGGTAAAAATGAGAATCAATAAGATTTCTGTCACCAAACTTTTTGGAGTTTTCAACCATCCGGTTTCTCTCAATATGGAAGATAGAATCACGATTATTCACAGTCCGAATGGATTTGGTAAGACAGCCTTACTCAGGTTAATTAATGATTTTTTTAATTCACCTTACTCAGAACTTCGGACTATTCCATTTACAGAGTTCCGGTTAGACTTTGATGATGGCAGTCATGTGCAAATAACTAAATCTATGGAGCAAACAAATAACAATGAAAAAAAACAAAAGTTAACGTTTCATTTTAATCGTCCTGGTGCAGAAGCAGAAATATTCTCACCCGATGCCTTAACACATCCAGGAGTAAAACTGGATTTGCATTTAAGTGCCACAGAAGACGAAGTAAATTCAGTAATCCAATTAGGGGAGCAAAATACAGTTACGCAATTATTACCACAAGAAAATATTGCCATGTCCTTTATTGAAAATTTTGCAAATTTAGCACGGAGGCTTAAGCAAGAACCGCCGTGGTTATCAGAATTAAAAAGCTCGATCGACGTTCATTTTATAGAAACTCAGCGTTTGTTAATTCCCTCAAGTGTTCCCGAAGCAGCGGTAGATACGAAACACCCGTCAATGATTCCATCGGTTAGTATATATTCCCAGGAACTTGCAGAAGAGATTCAAGCAAAGCTGGCTGAATATGGTGCATTGTCTCAATCCCTGGAAAGAACCTTTCCCGCAAGAATTTTCAACAACAAAGCACCCTCCAATGTCACAGAGGAAACGCTGCGTAACCAATTAAATGACATCGAGGAAAAGCGTTCTCACCTCATAGAAATTGGTCTTTTAGATAAAGACGAAAATCCTGATTTTCAAATCGAACAACATATTGATAATACCACAAAAAATATTTTGTCAGTTTATGTTGAAGATGTCGAAAAAAAACTCATGGTTTTTAAGGAACTCGCTACTAAAATAGAACTTTTTGTAAGAATTATTAAACAGCGATTTCTCTATAAAAATATGAGCATTAGTAAAGAGAAAGGTTTTACCTTTACAACGCCTGATGGTAAACCTTTGTCGCCCACAGATTTATCTTTCGGGGAACAGCACGAACTGGTAATGCTTTATGAGTTGTTATTCAAAGTTCAACCTAACTCGCTTGTTCTCATTGACGAACCAGAAATTTCGCTGCACGTAGCATGGCAAATCGAGTTTCTCAAAGATTTGCGAGCAATTATTAAGCTTGCCAACTTTGACGTGTTGTTAGCAACTCACTCTCCAAGCATTATAGACGATCGATGGGATTTGACAGTGGGGTTAAAAGGGCCAGTTGAATGAAAGAACATATTAACCCTAACTTCATTGCGAACCAAATCCGCCTGCTGCGAGATCGATCTCAATACACTGGATATTCTTTTTTAATCGCTGAAGGGGATACAGATGCGCGGGTATGGAAAAACTTGGTAGACTCCACAAAGTGTCGTGTGGAAATTGCCCATAACAAAAACAATGCTGTTGCAGTGCTAAATATCCTTGAACAAGGTAACTTTGCTGGTGTTTTGGCTATTGTTGATGCTGATTTTGATGTATTAGAAGGAACTGTTCCACTCAGTCCGAACTTGCTGTTGACAGATACTCACGATTTGGAAACTATGCTGCTGAAGTCGCCAGCACTTGACAAGGTGCTTTTGGAACACGGATCGGAATACAAAATAAAGAGTTTTGCTAAAGATATTCGCCAGACTTTATTGGAAAGTGCCAAAAATATTGGTTATTTGCGATGGGCTTCGCTGAAGTTTGATTATTGTTTAAAGTTTGAAGATTTAGCTTTCAAGAAATTTGTGGACGATCGCACATTAATATTAAATGAATCCGAGTTGATAAAAACTGTGAAAAATAACTCTCAAAAGCTGGGGCTTGACGAAGCAGAAATTAGAGCAAAGATGGATAGTCTAAAAATAAATACTCAAGATATATGGTATATTTGTTGTGGTCACGATATGATTTGTATTTTGTCGATCGCACTTTGTAAAGCATTAGGTTCATGTAATACTAAGGAAGTCGAACCCCATGTACTAGAAAAATATTTCAGGGTGGCCTATGAGTCTGCTCATTTCCAAGAGACAAAACTTTATCTAGCTATTCAGACATGGGAACAAACGAATCAACCTTTCGAGGTTTTATCTAACCCTTAACCTCCACACCCCCAAAAATCTCCCCCACAACCAACCGAGTGCCATTGGCAAAGTCCACGCCAGACTGCACCTTTTTGCCTGCCAACTGCACCTCCCGCAATAATAATAGACCATTGCCAGTTTGCACGATCGCCCCCAAGCCCTTCACAACCTTCACAACAGCCCCATTCTCCTCCGACAACTCGGACAAAACAGCCCAATCGCGTTCCAAAACCCTCAAATCCGCTGGCATTTGCAGCCAATATTCCGGCCCCACCGGCACAGTAGCCATCACCTTCAGAGAATTGCCGCGAAAACTGGTGGTGCAATCCGGGTAAAAACCGCTAACTTGATTGTGAAGCGCGATCGCACTTTTCGACCAATCCAACACCAAATCAGCACCCTTAATCATCGGTGCATAACTTGCATCAACATCATCTTGAGGAACCGATTCAATCTTCCCATCCCTCAACTTAACCAAAGTTTCTACCAACAAATCCGCCCCAATTTCTGATAGCCTATCCCCCAAAGAATCAGCATTATCCAAAAGTGAAATACCAGCAAAAGCCTTCAACAGCATCGCCCCAGTATCCATCCCGGCATCCATCAGCATTGTCGTAATTCCAGTTTCCTTTTCCCCATCAAAAATACACCGCTGAATCGGTGCCGCCCCGCGATACTTCGGCAAAATCGAACCGTGAACATTAACGCAAGCTAAACTAGGAATATCCAGAATTTCTTGAGACAAAATCTGGCCGTAAGCTACCACTACAAACACATCAGCTTCGGCTTCCCGCAGTTTGGCAATTATTTCGGCATCTTTCTTGATTCGTGACGGCTGCAAAACCGGGAGACTGTGATTTAAAGCGGCAATTTTCACAGGTGAAGGCATCAATTGATTACCTCTTCCCCGGCGTTTGTCCGGCTGAGTGACAACAGCTACCACCTCAAATTCGGGATAGCTTAGCAGGCTGGATAAGGTAGGAACAGCAAATTCTGGAGTGCCAAAAAAGATAATTTTCATATAAATTGGGAATTGGGAATTTGTTATTTGTTATTTGTTATCGGTTATTTGTTGTTTGTTGTTTGTTGTTTTTGACGGGCTACCAATGCCCGATGCCCGATGCCCGATGCCCAATGACTATTGACTAATTGCCACTTCAATGCGCCGATTGCGCTGACGATTCGCATCCGAAGCATTATCCACCGAAGGGCGATTGTCTCCATAGCCGATCGCCACCCAATGATACTTCTCCCCAAGCACATTAGACAAATACTTCGCCACAGCCTGAGCCCGCGCAAAAGACAAATTGCGATTATCCGCCACTTCTCCCACATTATCAGTGTGGCCCGCAACCCGTACAGTCGCGCCTTCGTAATTTCGCAAATCCGCCACCAAATTGTCCAAAATTGCATTAGTTCCCGCGCGCAAGGAAATACTGCCAGTATCAAACAACACATCGCTAGGCAAAGTCACCATCAGCGCATCCCCTGCAAACACGGGATTGTCACTTTGTGGTGCGGTAGTTACAGGCTGTGGAGTCGGAGTTCCACCAATTACTGGTAAAGCTGGAGTAGGAGTTGTGGCTGTTTCCGCTGATGCCAATTCCCGCGACATCAACTGTAAACGCTTTTCCAAAGTTTCCGTCGGGCGACTGCTACCTAACTGACTTTCCAAAGCCGCCGTGCGCCCAATTATGGCGTTCAACTCACCCTGCAATTGTCTCAAATCTGACTGCAACTTCTGTTTCTGGGCGGGATTGATTTGGGACTGAGAACTTGGCGTAGTGGTTGGTGTCGGTAGCAGCGGAATTGGCGTTGCTGGCGCGCGTTTCATGGCTGGGGTCAAATTTTGAGTGATACGCAGTAATCTCTCGGCTACTGGCATTTCTGTGGCGGTAGAGGGGTACATTTGGGCGATCGTCATTCCCAAAACCCAAGCAAAACCACTGCCTACCCCCAGCAGCAACAGTCGAACAATCAGGGATAGTACGAAAACACCTTTTCCCCGCGACTTGGGGACGCGAGTTGGGGAAATAGCAGGTTTTTGGTTAAAAGATGCCATTATGGTTTCTCCCTATGGCGTGCATTTACCATACTACTTTCGATATTATCTTACCTGTTGGACTTTAGCAGGAGTTGAGTTAAATTGTGCAACGAACTAAAGTGAACTACTCACCGTCAAGCGGGATACCGCTATGACGGGAGCTTCCAACTTCAACCGGAACAGCATCCAGCAAGATCGAAATCTTCCCAGGTTGACTTACATTCCGTCCATTGGCAGTAGCACTGGTTCCCAATGCCAAAATCCGCAAGGCTTCATCCCGAATGTTTTTCGCTGCATTGATATCTCTATCGTTATGGCTGTGACACTTAGGGCAATTCCAGTGACGAACATTCAGAGGCATGGATGATACTTTATGGAGACAATTATTGCAAGTCAAAGAGCTAGGGAAAAATCGATCAATTTCGATATATATCTTGCCTAGTTTTTCAGCTTTGTATTTGAGCATTGTTCCAAACATCCCCCATCCAGCATCGCTAATAGCTTTGGCTAGACAGTGATTACGTACCATACCTTTGACGTTGAGATTTTCTACTGCAATAACTTGGTTTTCGTCTACTATCTTGCGGGACAGCTTGTGCAGAAAATTGACCCGGACTCTCTTGATTCTTGAATGAACCTTGGCTACTAATTTCTTAGCCTTCTGCCTGGTGTTACTCCCTTTTTGTTTACGACTGAGTTTTTGCTGTTTGCGCTTCAGGTTGCGACTGTGTTTCTTGAGATGTTTGGGATTTGTATACTTGCTCCCATCACTGGTTACAGCAAAGTCAATCAGACCAACATCTAAGCCAATAGCCTTGCCCGACGCATTACTTTCCGGTGTTTCTAGCCCATCATCAACCAAGATCGAAGCATAGTATTTACCATCAGTATTTTTAGAAACAGTAACGGTTTTGACAGTGCCATCTAGTGTTCGATGAATTACGCAATGTACCTCACCAATGATTGGCAACTTGATGAAACTATCACCTACCTTGACATTCTGAGGATAACTAATGGATTGTTTTCCATGCTTTGATTTAAAACCAGGAAAACCGCCACGTTTATCAAAGAAGTTTTTGTAGGCAGTAGATAGGTTGAGAGCGACTACTTGAAGTGATTGAGAGTAAGCTGACTTTAACCAAGGATATTCTTTTTTGAGGCTTGGTAGCAGTCCTTGTATTGCACCTCTACTCAGTCCTTTGCCAGTATCTTTATAGGTTGCTTGGCATAAATTAAGGCTGTAATTCCAGAACCAACGACAACAACCGAAAGCACCCGCAAAATACGTCTGCTGCTCGGCTGTTGGGTAGATTCGGAATTTATAGGCTTGGTACATTATCAGTTTTCTACATCTCTGATAATATTATAGCAAGGATACCGAGGAAATGCAAGAAATTTGTTCGTTGGCTACAACTCACACGCCTTTCATCCCCCACTAACCGAGTACGGTATAGTGGGGGAATTCCCGTCTGCCTAGTTAAAGTTATATAGAAATTCTGGAAAAAATCTATGAACGACCCCTTAAATAGCCCTTATCCAGTGCCTTGGGAATGGATCACCGCCACTCATGCTAAAGTTAGCTCGACTATGGGTACTGGCCTCCGCTACTATCGCAGTCCTTCCCTAGTTTCGACTAATGGTCAATATGCAGCTTATAGTCGAATTGAGTTAGAAGTACAGCCGGAATTCTCCCAGTGTCGGGTTAGCAGTGTGATGTTTGTTGAAAATCTCAAAACCGGGGAACTACAAACCGTGGCGGCGGCTTCACCCTTGGCTGAAAGCGGTTTTTATGCTACTGACGAAACAGATATGTCTGGCACGATCGCCATTTTAGTACCAGTTGCGTGGAATCAAACGGGTTCGAGAGTTCTCGCCCGCGAATTTGAAGCACTTTTCAACTCTTCGGATATGTCCGACTACGCCGTCATCTGGGACAAAAATGAGAATTATACTTATACTGTTGCTCCGGCTCGTAGTCTTTACACTCATGCTGTATTGTTGGGTTGGAGTCAAGTTTGTCCGGGGCACGTTCTGTTCCGCGCTGGCAATTTGGGCGATCGAACTTGGCCTCTGTGTGCAGTCGATACCAACGGCGAAACAGTAGCTGTCAACGACGATCAACCCCAGGTTTTCGGCACTCAAGCCAGCACTGACTGGATCGAACCTAAAACTCGTTTTTAGACATTGTATTATGGCAGTATTTATTTTTGTATTGCCCAAAATCTTGCTATTGTCAGGTCAATCTTTTGAGCAGTTGATTTTGGGTTTGGCGCTAGCCGTTTTGACGGTAATTTTTGGTCTGACGACCTTTATTTTTATTCGGATTTTTATCAATTGGTTGCAGACAATATCGGATAAAAATCGGCAATATTCAATACCCCAAGTCAAAAAAACTAGCAATTTAAATGAGGATATATTTGCGATTGACCGGGATATTTCAAAATTGCCAACAGCGGATATAATTGACCATCATTCAGCAGTGACTGCTCGTTTATATGAGCCAATTGCTCTTTGGTATGGACGTTTAATTTTGCCTTCACAGGAACAGCGACCACCCTACGGTTCGGTATTTTTTGAAGTATTCAATGCACCTAAAAAATATCAAAACTTTATTGGCAAAATAGCACTTCTGAAATGGAGTACAAATCGCGAAGTTCAGTTTTTTCTCCACGGAGTCACACAAGATATCAAGTTCACAAAACAGACTAAAAATAGTCAACAAGCTGGGAACATCCATCCAGATAGATTGAATGGATTACAAAATGTCGGCCCTTTAGAAACTCTCGCAGGTGGTAGACTCGAAAACAGTGTGACAGTTATGCTGCGGCGGCCAGTGATGGCGATCAACTATAGTAGTGGCGATCGCAATGAACTGACAATCGATCGCGAACCAGTACAAATTATCGGACGTTTCTGTGCCTTAATCTCAATCATCAAGAGACAAAAGCCAGAAAGCGACAAATTCATTGTCCGACATTTCAACAAAACATCTCAACTATTTGATGGCCCCGCTGAAATCATTCGGATTCCGCAAGTCAAGCCAGACAAAAATGGTGTAGCGAGGTCTACAAATGATCTCATAGAAAAATCGCCACTCAATCCAGACGGCTGGTACATTTACGGCGCAGAAGATGCAGACAATATTTTTGTCGTCCAAGCAATTGAACCACGGAAAATCACCAGATTAATCCCCGATGAAACACGTTTTGGACTGCAAAAATCCTTGGCTTATTTGAGCAATGAAAATTGGCAAAATACACGGGTTGAAAAAGGGCAAGCTAAGATAGTATTATTATCACCCAACGAGGATAGAAAAAACGATCGCACTTCCCCTTGGCAAGAAGGAGATATCGGCATAGTCATTCACTGTTTCGGCGGTATCGGTGGCAAAAAAGCCGAACCCGCACCTCTGGGAATTGTCACCGGACATTTTGCCTTTGGCATAGCAAAAGTTGTGCGCGATCGCTTTACCAACGAATTGCGTTTTGACATAGAATACAAACAAGTCTACGCCCACAATCCCGACGGCATTGTTGCGGGTTCGAGTAAATGGCAAAGTTACATGGGAGACTTGGAGAGAGGTTGGTTAGGCGATCGCCCAGTTTGCGATATCATTTGTAAATTAGACTGTGTGTGTTGTGACTATAATTTTGACGGCATCCAATTGTCGCCCTTAGACGAATTAAACCAGCAATTAGATATTATGATGGCCCGTTACCGCAGCGGAGATGGCACCGGTGCAAGTTTAGTTACCCCTGCAACTTCCTGCGTCCAAGATTCTAGTCAGGCAGTTTACGCTACAATCAAAAAAATCACTACCGAAATTGAATCAAATTCTCATATTCAAGACTGGCTAAAAGCAAATCCTACCGATGCACAAACTCAAAGATTTCACCAGTTAGTCGCTTTAGCAAAAAATTTAGAAAAAGTATTAATTCCCCTCGGCATTGTCCGTCCAGATTGGCACAAGAATGCTACATTGGCAGGAGTTTATGGTAACTTTAAAAAAAGCCGCTTTGCTAGCGTGACTAATCCCATAAAAGCTGCGATTAGTTACCGAACTATGCTACCCAGACGCACTCAAGATGAAATTGCTAAAGTCTTATTGAAACAAGGATTATTTTTGTGGATAATTAGGACAAATCAAGTCGGGGGATTTGACTCAAATATTGGGCCGATCGCACCAACAGGACTTTAGCGATTTTAGATTTTAGATTTTAGATTTTAGATTCTAGATTTTGGAGAGGACACGGCACTGCCGTTTCCCTACAATGCTATTTGGGGGTAGGGACACGGCACTGCCGTGTCCTCCTCATGATTATTTTGGGGTAGGGACACGGCATTGCCGTGTCCTCCCTTCCCGTGTCCAACCTTCCATTACCAAGGACTAACTTGCACAGCCCCACCCGGTGCAAAAACTACCCGGAAATCAGCCAGCGGTTCCGTAGGTGGCCTAGTGCCGACAGGCTTGTAAAGCAAGTCAGAGAAAAGTGTTTCCCCGATGCGATCGACTGTTTGAGCATTCTGTGACTTGTAACCGACAATGGCACCGTCTTTACCCACACTCACCCGATAAATCAACTCTCCTTGCACAGGCGTTTTATCCTTCAAAACTCCCTCTATTTCCTTGCTAAGCTTTCCTTTCAACAGCTCAATTTCCGTCGGATCAGTAATTGCGACTGCTACCCCCGAACTCTGCAAGCCTTCAGAAATAGGTGTGGGAGTAACCGACGGCGAAGCATCGGCAGCCGGAGTTGGGCTAGTAGTTGGACTCGGAGTTTCACCCGGAGTTGGGCTGGGAGTTTCGCCCGGAGTTGGGCTGGGAGTTTCGCCCGGAGTTGAGGCAGTCGGTAGAGGCGACTGAGTACGATCATCCGGTAGTAAACCCGAAGCTGACGGCGTTGGATTGGGATTCGGTGTTGCCCCACCCGGATTCGGCGTACCGATATTCTGGCCGGTACTATTGGATTGACGCACCGGATCTCTGGGGCGCTGGACTTCTGGCACTGCCATCAAGAAAAACGCGATCGCAGCTATTGCCAAACTCGACACCCCCACCGCAGCCGGTAACACTCGCTGCGCTAAAGGTTCTGCTGATTTAATATAACGCTTGGAAACAGGGGTTAATTGCAGCGATAACTCTGGTAGTGTCTGGGAGTCGGCAAAAAATTGGTCGATCGCTTCCACCAAATCAAATAGCTGCACCGTTGTTAAATCGATGGCTGCGGACTGTTGTGTTGCTTCATCGATTTGGACTCCGCTGCCAGATGCGACCGTTATCACGGTCAATCTGTGCCAATTCCCATCAATTTTGTGCAACTGTACCAAGGCTGAATCAGGGTTATGGCGATCGGGATAATGGACTCCACTCATAAATTCTTGAGCGTAGCTGCTGACAACCCTCACCAAGCTTTCAAAAAAATCTCGTCCTCCGGTAAGGGGTTCGGCGAGGCCGCTCACATAGCATTCAGCGCTCATTAGTATGGAAAGCACTGGCCGTATGTCTAACTGGCTTGCCGCCGATCCATCGCTCAACCCTTCTAAAACCAGGGTGCAATTTGGCAGACTGTACTGACGTCTAATAGTCATTATTATTCAACTTCTCCATCAAACAGACTCACCCAAAACCTCTGCATTCCGGCTGTACCTGTACAAAATAGCAGGTTGCTCAACAAGTTCAAAGCTAGTTCGTCCAGCTTCTCGTCGGAGTCGTAAGCTGCAACTACCGATCGCTTGGGGTTCATACGCGATCGAAAGTGTGCTCGAAAGCGTTCTAAATACTCAGCCAGCGGTAAGTGCTGGTTGAAAGGGATATTTCTCGATCGCAACTGTTGCGAATCTTGCAGCAACTGGCGAATTGTCGCCGTTAGCTTGCGTGCCAAATTACAGGTGATCGCCACCAGCGCTTTTGCCTCCACTGATGTGAGGGAACGGCGCTGGGTATAGCGACGCAGCGGGTTAGTATTACGCATCAGCCAAAGGGCAACCCGATTTTTGATAATTCCTGCCAATTCTAGTTCCTTTGACACTGCCAGCATTTCTTCAGCGCCTCCGAGATACAAGGCCTCGATCGCCAACAACATCAAGTCAATTTGCAATCTGGATCGGCGGGGACATCCGCCACCTGTGGGCGACAAATCTGGCAAACTGTCTAAAATCAACGGGTTTGACTCGGCAAGCGAAGTTTCTGACGGCATTACGATCACGGCAACATCTATTCCAAAAAAACTATACGGGCACGCGGGGTATCTGGCATGAAAAATTTTCAGCCTAGAACTCCTTTGAGATACTTAATTTTATTATTCACTTTTATTTATCTTTTCACTCTAGCAATTAACGGTGATTTAAAGACTTAGTTCGCCAACCAACTCTATTAAACAGTAACTTGACAGCCTTTGCCGCCATGTGCGATCGAATTAACCGTACAGGCCGGCTGCCCAGCCATCCCCACAATAACGGAAGTTTTTCGCCCGTTGGGATCGATCGCACCCGCGCCACCTCTGGGAACTAGCATCCCAAATCTTGACGAGGACGGTTGATCATCGCCGTTAGTTCCTGCGTGCGCCAGATTAATCGTAGGGACACGGCAGTGCCGTGTCCTAATTTCTGCCGTGTCCTAATTTCTAATAATATTCAGCCATTGTTTACATTTTTTTCACACTCTCTCCTTGTGACATCATGGCGGTAGCGAAACATATCCGTTAGCCGTATCTCCACCCACCAACCTAATAATAAATCAACAATTGGGCCACCTGGTATCGAAAATGCGATCGTATCCGTCAATCTAGTCTGACCATTTTCCGTAGTAAACTCATGTCGATGAATCCAACTCGCCATCGGCCCCTCAGTTTGCTCATCCACAAACAAGCGATACTCTTCGCACTCAGTATGAGTCGCCACCCATTTAACCGGAATCGGCCCCAACGAAAGACGAAACTCTGATACAGCACCCACACCCAGTCCACCTTCGCGGCGAATTATCTTCACCGGTTGCCAAGGCGGGGTCAAAAGTTGCAGAATATCCGGTCTTTCATGAAAATTCCAGACAGTTTCAACGGTGGCATTAATCAGAGACGAATAGCGAAAATTTGGCATTTTTTAAATATTACTAAACAGTTACTTGCGCTGGAATCTCAGCATCTACATGATTATCCTCTGTATCTGTACAAACAGCAACAGTTAGTTTCAATCCCAGACTTTTTACCCAAATTCCTAGACTATAAATCGCATCACTTCCTTGCTTAGAGAGCAATTCATCCAGTGTTTTCAAGTGCAATTCATATTGTTCAGGAGACATTTTTGATTGACCGAGAGCTTCTGCTACATTGCTAAGTACCATTTTGAGAAGTTCCGCTTCGGGATTTTCTTCTTCAAAAAAAGCCTCTAGATACATAGCAGAGTCTATTGGGTTTTTGAGAGACTCTATTAGAAAGGGATGGTAAGGTAAACTTTTAAGCATTATCTTCACTCCTATAATCTGTCCAGTATTTGATAGCTTGCCCTATGTCTCGGTCTTGAGTGCTTTTATCCCCACCGATTAAAAGCAGGATAATTGTTGTGCCGACTTGTCCGAAATAGATTCGGTATCCAGGGCCATAATCTATTTTTAATTCATAGACTCCCTCACCAACAAATCGATAATCTCCGAGATTGCCGAGTATAACTCTGTCTAGTCTCAACTTAATTCTAGCTTTAGCTTTGCCATCTCGGAGAACATTAAACCATTCCTCGAAAGGCACTCTGTTGTCTGGCGTAGTATAACGCTGAATTTCTTTCGGCTGGACTTCTGGCATAATTATATTATAGTATATCGCTCCTAATCTTATCCCTTGGCTAGACAGTTAATTGCGCTGGAATTTCAGCATTTACAGTATTATCCTCTGTATCTGTACAGACAGCAACAGTTAATTTCAATCGCAAAGCATTCAGCCAAGTTCCCAGATTGTAAATCGCATCGCTTCCTTGGTTAGAAAGCAATTCATCCAACTTTTTTAAGTGCAATTCATATTGTTCAGGAGACATTTTTGGTTGACCAAGAGCTTCTGCTACATCCATGAGAGCAAGTCTGAGTAATGCTTCGTCAGGTTCTTCGCCTTCATCTAATTCAAAATGAGTTTCGAGATAGACTGCTGCATAACTGGGGCTTTTTAGGCGTGCTATCAAAAAGTCATGATACGGTAAACTTTTAGGCATTTTTTTAACTCCTATAATTTGTCCAATGTTCTATTGCTTGGCGAATGTCTCGATTTTGAGTGATTTTGTCTCCTCCGCACAGAAGAAGTATAATTGTTGTTCCTACTTGCCCAAAATAGATGCGGAAACCAGGACCATAGTCTATCCTTAATTCAAAGACTCCATTTCCAACTGATTGACAATCTCCCAAATTCCCCAAAATAACTCGGTTAAGTCTTTTATTGATAATTGTTGAAATTTTGCTATCTCGGAGCGAATCAAACCAGTTATCAAATGGAACTTGACCGTCTACCGCAACATAACGCTGAATTTCTTTCGGTTGGACTTCTGGCATAATTATATTATAGTATATCGCTCCTCATCTTATCTTAAACTGGTTGCCAAGGCGGACTCATAATTGGCAGAATATACTAATTATATTCAAGAAATGCCACAGGGGAAAGATGGAAAAACTTAGCTAACTTTTGAATTTGACTAGCCGTCAATTCCCGCTTTTCATTCATCACCTCAGAGACCCAAAACTCTGATTCAAAAATATCAGTCAAATCTTTTTCTTGAATATTGTCTTCAACCATCAACGCTTTCAGTAGTGCAATACCTTTCAAAACTGGCATTGGCTCATGTTTTTGTTCGTAATCATAAACAAGAGTACCTAGCACATTTAAGTAATCTCGATCGTCTTGCGTGAGATTTCTCCGACTCAGAATAGAATCAATACGATTTTGTGTAGCGATTAACTCAGCTTCACAAGTAATTGGACGCGGTGGAAAAGTTGTGATAATCTCAATGTAGTAGCTACTAGGATTTTTTAAACCAGTCGTCATTTTTCCAGTTCTCCTTATCATATTCTGCATGAGTTAAAACACAGCGGACAAACACTATCTGGTATTCATAATCGATAAAAGTAATTAACCGATAGTTATTCCCACCGATATTAAATACCGTAAAGTTACCTACTAAGTCAGCCGAAGGAAATACTTTACGCATATCTACTAGATTTTGCCATTCAGCATCACAACTACGCTGATACCACAGCAACAGACTTGTTTCAGCATTGGGGTGTGTTTCCCAAAATTCTTTTAGTCGTTTTCGGCTAATGACACGCATGAGACTATTATAATCTAATTTACTAAACGGGACTTAGTGAATTTTCACATCCTTTATCTTGCTGTTGTTTTGTATGAGTCATCGCCTCAGCTAAATGCTTTTTCAAAGTCGCTTCCGGTAGTGGCCCTTTTAAATGACTCCAAGGTAAAACCCGATCCAATTCCCACTCCTGGAAAACATAGAAATCCATCTCCGGTAACTGTCCCCGCAACTCCTTAAAAGCCCGCCGATAACTGCCCAAAGTATCGCCGTAATGTCGCACTAATTCTAACAGCTTTGACAATCGTCGATCGCCCTTCGATAGCAAACCCTGAATCACAGACCAGTTATAGCTTTCAGGTCTAAATTCTAAACCCAACTTCCGCAATTCTTTATCCAGAAACTTCAGTCTCTTCTCCGCATCTTTGTTCACTCCCAACCACTGAAAAGGAGTGTGAGATTTCGGGACAAAGGTACTACAACCAAAAGTCAAACGTAAACCGGGAGCAGCTTTTTTTACCGCCCGCATCATCGCCACCGTCGCTTCTAAATCCTCCATTTCTTCCCCCGGAATCCCCGCCATTCCGTAGAGTTTGATTCCCTTTAAACCCCCAGCTTTGGCATTGATTGCAGCTTGAATAATTTCGTCATTTGTGAGTTTTTTATTGACAATTTTGCGAAGGCGATCACTCCCACTTTCCACCGCAATTGTAATCGATTTACTATCTCTTTTTGTCAATATTTCTGCTAGTTTCACCGTCACCGTATTCGTCCGTACCGAAGAAAGACTCAGCCGCACACCATCATATTTAGGCTGATTCAAATGATCCAATAAAACTTCAAATTCCGGGTGTTGAGTGACAGAAGCACCCAACAAACCTAAACGATTTGTCACAGTTAAACCCCGATCGATCGCCGGAATTAGCGAACCCTCCAAACTCGCAGTTCTAAAAGGCAAAGTTAGATAACTTGCTAAACAAAAACGGCACATTTCTGGACAACTACGAACAACTTCCACCATATAAATATTTTCCCAAGCAGCCTTTTCTGTCACCACAGTAGAAGCAGATAAAGTATTGCCGCGATAAGTCTGTTTTTCAACTACACTGGGAATGACTGCATCAATAGGTTCAATCGATTTAATCCCCTCAGTCGCATCCAGATAAGTTACTTCATATAAACTGGGAACATAAACTCCCGGAACTTGCGCCAAATGACGCAATTTAGTTTGTCTATCCGCTGTACGAACTTCTTTAAAAGCATTTATAAAATTGTCAATCAGATTTTCGCCATCTCCGAGCAAAATCACATCAAAAAAGTCAGCATAAGGTTCGGGATTAGCAGTGAAAACTGGCCCGCCACCGAAGACAATTGGATGACTGTCTGTGCGCTGAGATGCCCAAATTGGCACTTCTAGAGATTCCAATAAATTGAGAATATTTACATAGTCTAGTTCCCAAGAAAAAGAAAATCCAAGTAATTCTGGATGTCTGGGAAGTTGTTCGTGGACATCAGTAAATAAACGGCCAACTTCAATATCCGATCGCACAGCCAAAGTTGCCCACACTATCTGATAGCCTAGGCTGGTGATGCCAACAGTGTACTCGTTGGGAAAAGCAAAAATCGTCGGTATAGCATCAACATCAGGGCTTGCTGGAGCAAATAGCAACCGCTCTTCAAGAAATGGATTAGGAGTCATTCGATTTTAGATTTTAGATTTTAGATTATTGAATCGCCATTGTCCTGTTTTCTTGGAGGCGGCGGACTGTGGAAAGTGGCAATTAGCAAACAGATAATCCCAGCATTAATAAACACATCGGCTAGATTAAAGATTGGGAACCTAATTATCCGAAAATCCAGAAAATCCACAACATGGCCTGATACAAATCGATCGATCCCATTACCGAGTGCACCCCCCAAAATCAAGCCATAGCCAGCTTGTTCCCAGCGATTAATTCGTGGCCCGAACCAAGCTAGTATCATCAATCCAACACTAACGCCCAAAGACAGCCAGCGCAACCAAATTGCCCCGCCATTACTGAATAGACTAAAAGCCGCACCGGTATTAACAACATAAGTGAAGTGAAACACCCCAGGTAAGAGTGACTGTGTTTGTGGAGGGACTGTCAGTTCAAAATTTTGTACCACCCAAAACTTAGTCAAGTGGTCTAAAACTAAACTGATAATAGCAGCAACCCAGAACCAGGGATTTTTTTTAAAACGCATGAATGTTGAATGTTGACTGTTGACTGTTAACTGTTAACTGCGTTGCCCTGAGCGGAGTCGAAGGGTTAACTATTGACTGTTTGAGCAATACTGATCCAACCGGAAACGATATCACTCAAATCTCGCTTTTGATTGCTAAGCTGGAAGGCATTCCCAGGCGCAGCTAGAATGCTTTCCAGCTTAGCAATGATAGTATAACCTAATTTTGAACAGTTACCTCTTCCTTCTTCCTTCTTCCTTCTTCCTTCAGAATTAATAAAACATCAATCGACGTAACACAAATGATAGCACTGCGATCGCACAAACTACCGCAAATTGTCCAGGCATTGGATAAACTGAATACTTGAGAATCTCATCGAATAAAGGTGTGGTTCTTGTCGGCGGGAGAAAGTGAGTGAAAATTAGATAAATTAAGCCGATCGCATGAACCGTGAATAAACCACACAAACAACTAAAAGCCAAGGATTCCAGCCGTGAAGCCACCTTAAAAGCCAGCCAGCCGCACACCCAAGCACCCGGCACAAAACCCAGCAAATAGCCAAAACTCGGTTCTCTGAGATAGCCGATACCGCCGCCTTGAGCAAAAACTGGCCACAGAGTTAATCCTAAAACTAAATAGGCAATTTGTGAGAGAGCTGCGGCATTTTTGCCACCCATGCACCCTACCAATAAAACAGCTCCTATTTGATAGGTAACACCTAAAGAATAAGCTTGAAATCCTCGATTGTCCCCAAACCAAATTGGAGTGGTAAAAAAGGCAGGAAAAAATGCGCCTCCTATTGTTAGGAGTAAACCGATAAAAGCCCAGATTAATTCGATGGGAACAGGCATTCGATTTTAGATTTTAGATTTTAGATTGATTCAAGTTCTGTTACAGTTTATTCCACGTTTATGAAGTAGGGACACGGCAATGCCGTGTCCTTACGAGTATCTCTCAATTAGTAGGGACACGGCAATGCCGTGTCCTTACGAGTATCTCTCAATTAGTGATTTCTTTCATAAACATAGAATCTGGGTATTATGAATTCAGCTCAAAACTCCCTGGAATTGGTGCTTCGCCACCTTGAAGTCCGAGGGATTCTAGCATGGCTCGGTCTTGTTCTGCGGGTTGACCCATCGTAGTCAGATAATGTCCGACTAACATAGCATTAATTCCAGCTTTTAAGCCGAGGTGTTGTAGTTCTCCCATGACGGCTTCTCTACCTCCAGCGTAACGGATGATTTGCTCTGGAAGCATTAATCGAAAAATTGCGATCGCCTTTAATGCTTCGTAAGGGTTTAATTGAGGAACATCGCCCAAAGGTGTACCTTTTCTGGGAGATAGCAAATTCACCGGTACTGACTCAACTTCCAACTCGCGCAAACTCAAAGCTAAATCAATTCTATCTTCCCAACTTTCGCCCATGCCGATAATTCCACCGCTACAAGCTTGAATGCCGGCGGCTTTTAAGTTCTTAATTGTAGCAGTGCGATCGCTCCATTTGTGAGTTGTGACAATATTCGGGAAAAAGTTTTCAGACGCTTCTAAATTGTGGTTGTAGCGCGTTACTCCCGCAGCTCGCAATTCTTGAGCTTGTTCGACACTGACTTCTCCCAAAGCGCAGCAAGGCTTAATATTAGTTTCGTCAATAATTCGGCGCACTGTGTCGAGAATTTCGTCAAACTCGGAGGATTTGGGGCTGTTATGTTTAAGCCCTTTTCCTTGAGAAACTAGACAAAATCTTTTCGCTCCGGCTTCCTCAGCCGCCTTGGCTTGCGCTAGAATTTCATCGGAGGTTTTTAAGCCATAAATCGGGACGTTTTCTCCCGGATGGTGAGCCGATTGAGAGCAAAAGCCGCAATTTTCCGAACAGTTGCCAGATTTGACATTGATGATGCTGCACAAGTCTACCGTATTGCCACAGCAAGCTTGACGCACGCGATCGGCTGCTTCGCACAACAGTAAAATATTTTCTTGGCCATCTATTTCTGTCAGAGCGAGCGCTTCGTCTCTGTTGATTCGATATCCTGTAATTATTTGCTCTACGAGGCTATCTAACCGTTGTTGCAGCGGTGATTTTTCCGGCAAAAGGTCGATCGAGCCATGTGAAAATCTTGCTAGTGGCGCTTGCACCATATCCTGCACCTTATGAAAACAATCACTATTGTATGGTTTCCTGTACCTTTAGCCCGGATCTAATGATAACTTATTCAAACCAAATTAAGATTCGTTTTACCTTATTAATCGACAATTGTCAAGTTCATCGATCGCACGAATGTTAAATTTTTGTAAATTGTAAAGATTCTTAATCAGATCTTTACTTTTGAACGTTATGCTGGTCGCGGACACCCTGTATCAGAATCCAACCTTTATACCCATGCTTTTTCGTCTGAACCTGATGAATTCAAACCGCCTGACCACCGCAATTTCCGCAATGGCGATCGCGCTCAGCTTAGCAGCTTGTGGCGGCGGCAGCACAACCAGCAGCAGCCCCAGCCCCGCTGACACCGCAGCATCCCCCGGCGCATCTCCTGTTGCAGCCACCGGCACCGCAGCCCCAACTAAACTTGCCCTAGCCTCAGACGTAGCCATCACCGCAGCCGGCGCGTCCTTCCCCGCCCCTCTCTACCAACGTTGGTTCCAAGACTTCAACAAAATCAACCCCAAAGTACAAATTAACTATCAATCCGTAGGCAGTGGCGCCGGAGTCGAACAATTTACCAAAGGCACCGTAGACTTTGGTGCTAGCGACACCGCCATGAAAGACGACGAAATCGCCAAAGTTCCAGCAGAAAAAGGCGTCATACTGTTGCCCATGACAGCAGGTAGCATCGTTATCGGCTACAACCTCGCAGATGTACCCGAACTCAAACTGCCGAGAGACGTTTACTCAGAAATCTTCGCCGGTAAAATTACCAAGTGGAACGACCCCAAAATTGCCGCAGCCAATCCGGGCGCTAAATTGCCAGACCAAGCAATCACCGTAGTCCACCGTTCCGACGGTAGCGGCACCACCGCCGTTTTCACCAAACACCTGAGTGCAATCAGCCCCGACTGGAAAAGTACCATAGGCGATGGCAAAACAGTACAGTGGCCTAAAACTGGCACTTTCCTCGGAGCAAAAGGCAACGAAGGTGTCACAACCCAAGTTCTGCAAACTGCCGGTAGCCTTGGCTATGTAGAATACGGCTACGCCAAAAACAACAATCTTAAATTTGCATCGCTACAAAACAAAGCAGGCACATTTGTCACACCTAATGACGAATCGGCTTCTGAAGCTTTAGCGACAGTACCACTTCCAGAAAATCTGCGAGCATTTATCGAAGACCCAGAAGGTGCTAAATCCTATCCAATTGTTACCTACAGTTGGATGCTCGTTCCCAAAACAGTTGCTGATGCCAACAAGGCCAAAGCAATCGAGGCGATGGTTGAATACGGTTTAACCGAAGGTCAAAAAGTTAGTTCCGAATTAGGCTACGTTCCTCTGCCCCAAACCGTTAAAGAAAAAGTAGCTGCGGCGGCCGATGGCATCAGCGCTGACTACAAAATTGAAATTGGCAAATAGTAATTGAAGTCAGTTGACCGTTGACTGTTGACTGTTGACCGTTGACAGTTAACTGCGTCGCCCTGAGCGGAGTCGAAGGGTTAACTGTTAACTGTTGACTGTTTTCCTAAAATTGCTCTTTTTCACTACTATACATTGGGTTTTTTGTCTATGATTTCAGATAATCAGAGCGCTCAATCAGAAAGTCGTTCCCGCTCTCAGCTAGAAAAGTCTTTAGACCAAGGCTTTATCTGGCTAACTAGGGTTTTGGGAATCGGAATTGGGGTAATTTTGCTAGTAATCGCCCTCACGGTTGCTTACAGGGCCTTACCTGCAATTCAACAGTACGGTTTAGGATTTTTATTTGGGAGTGATTGGAATCCGGTTAAAGAAGAGTACGGCGCATTGCCGATGATTTATGGGACGATCGTCAGTTCTGCGATCGCACTCCTAATTGCAGTACCATTAGGAGTAGGGACTGCTATCTTCTTGAGCGAAGATTTTCTACCACTACAAATCCGCACAGCATTAGTTTTTTTAGTAGAACTATTAGCTGCCATTCCTAGCGTAGTTTACGGTTTGTGGGGAATTGCTGTATTAATTCCTATTATTACTAATGTCGGCAAGTTTCTCAACAGCACCTTCGGATGGCTACCAATTTTTAGCACTCCGCCAGTTGGGCCAGGAATGTTACCAGCCGGAGTAATTTTGGGAATCATGACTTTGCCGATTATTACTGCTATCTCCCGCGACTCTTTGGCAAGTCTTCCTCCAGAATTGCGACAAGCATCTTTAGGTTTAGGAGCAACTCGCTGGACAACAATTTTTAGAGTTCTCGTACCTGCTGCTTTCTCCGGCATTGTCGGCGGAATCATGCTCGGTTTGGGTCGCGCCATGGGAGAAACGATGGCTGCAACTCTGTTAATTGGTAATTCCAATCAATTAAGTGCTTCTCTATTAGCTCCTGCAAATACTATTGCTTCTTTGATGGCAAATCAGTTTGCGGAAGCTTCAGGTTTGCAAGTAGCAGCTCTGATGTATACGGGGCTGATCCTATTTGTTCTGACGCTGATTGTGAACATCTTGGCTGAGTGGATTGTTTCTCAAGTTAGAGCCAAGTACAATTAAAGGTTTGCTGAAAATTCCCATACTTTTTTGATTTATGTCAAATATTTTGCCCGAAGAACGCAATCCTTTTGCTTTAAATTCAGGTAGTTTGAAGAAAGTCAAAGGCAGTTCGCAATCGCTGTTAAATAGTGCGATGACGGTATTGGCAGGAGCTTGTTTGACTATTACTCTTTTGCCTTTGTTTGCAGTGCTTTACTATGTTGCTGCACAAGGTTTCAATCGCCTAAATTTAGACTTGTTTACCAAGCTACCTCCTGCACCAGGATTATCGGGCGGTGGTATTGCCAATGCAATTATGGGTACATTAATGACAGTGGGAATTGCTTCTTTTATTGCTGTTCCTTTTGGTGTATTGGCAGCAGTTTATTTGTCTGAATTCAGTAGTGGAAATATAGCTCGGTCAGTGCGCTTTGCTACTAATGTCCTGAGTGGAGTTCCTTCGATTATTGCTGGGGTATTTGCCTACGGTTTGTTTGTGGTAAATATGGGAGGCTTTTCGGCAATTGCAGGGGGTGCAGCGCTGGCTGTGCTGATGTTGCCGACGATTGTCCGAACTACTGACGAAGCTCTACAAATCGTCCCTCAAGATATCAGGTGGGCATCTGTTGGCGTGGGTGCTTCTAATTATCAAACGGTGTTGCAGGTGGTTTTGCCTGCTGCTATTCCGGCTATTTTAACTGGTGTGACTCTGGCAATTGCCCGCGCGGCAGGAGAAACTGCTCCTTTAATTTTTACGGCGCTAAATTCGCCTTTTTGGCCAGCAGGATTTGATAAGCCAACTCCGAGTCTTTCGGTTTTGGTGTACCACTTTGCAACGGTTCCTTTCAAGGCGCAGAAAGAGTTGGCTTGGGCGGCATCTTTGATTTTGGTGTTTATGGTTTTGCTGACGAGTATTCTTTCTCGCTGGGCTACTCGCCAAAAGGTTTATTAGTCATTAGTCATTAGTCATTAGTCATTGGGCATTGGGCATTGGGCATTGGGCGATTCTTTCTCACTTTAATCTTTGGCTTATTTTGTAAAATTTGATTGGAGTATTAGCTGTATGGTGCAGGTTAAAAAGGAATCGGAAACAGTTTTGCGGACAGAGAATATCAATATTTTTTACGGCGATTTTCACGCGGTGAAAAATGTTTCGATGGAGATTCCCAAAAATCGCATTACTGCTTTGATAGGGCCGTCTGGCTGCGGCAAAAGTACAATTCTGCGATGTTTTAACCGCCTGAACGATTTGGTTAACGGTTTTCGTTTAGAGGGTAGAATTGATTATCATGGTCAAAATCTTTATGATCCTGATATTGATGCTGTGGAGGTGCGCCGCAAGATTGGGATGGTGTTTCAAAAGCCGAATCCTTTCCCGAAGTCGATTTATGACAATATTGCTTACGGTGCGAGGGTGAATAATTATAAGGGCGATATGGATGAGTTGGTGGAAAAGTCGCTCCGCCAATCTTATCTTTGGGATGAGGTGAAGGATAAGCTGAAACAAAGTGGTTTTTCGCTTTCGGGTGGCCAGCAGCAGCGTTTGTGTATTGCTAGGGCGATCGCAATTAATCCTGATGTAGTATTAATGGATGAACCTTGTGCTTCTCTCGATCCGATTTCTACTGTGAAAATTGAGGAGTTGATGCGGGAATTGAAGGAAAAGTATACGATTGTGATTGTTACTCACAATATGCAGCAGGCTTCTCGTGTTTCTGATATGACGGCTTTTTTCAATGCTAAACTTTCTGATGATGGAAAACGGTTTGGCTATCTTGTTGAGTGTGACAAGACTGAGGTGATTTTTCAAAATCCGAAGGAGGAGTCTACTATGGAATATGTCAGTGGCCGTTTTGGTTGATTTTTTTGTAAGTGACATCAATTCCGGCATCATCAGAATTATTTCTGAGAATTGGGACACGACAGTGCCGTTTCCCTACAATGTATTTTGGGTAGGGAAACGGCACTGCCGTCTCCTCATTAGCTTGATTTTTGCGTTCTATCCTAATTTAACGGAACATACTGCTAACGGAACTATCTTCGTGAATTCGCCAAATAGTTTCTCCTAGCAAGTTGGCTACGGAAAGTACAGTCAATTGCGGGAAACGTTTGTCTTCTGGTACAGGAATTGTATTTGTCACAATTACTTCTTCCAACACGCCACTGGACAAACGCTCGATCGCAGGAGGTGAAAAAACAGCATGAGTAGCACAAGCATAAACCTGTCTTGCACCTTCGCGACGTAACAATTTCGCCCCTTCACAAATCGTGCCCGCAGTATCGATCATGTCGTCTACTAACACCGCTGTTTTGCCTCTGACATCCCCGATGACGTTCATGACTTCGGCGACGTTGTGAGCTTGACGGCGCTTGTCAATAATTGCTAGTGGCGCGTCATTTAGCTTTTTGGCAAAAGCTCTAGCCCTGGCGACTCCGCCGACATCGGGCGAAACCACAACGATATCGGTCAACTGCTTGCTCTTGAGATAATCTAGGAGTATCGGTGAGCCGTAAACATGGTCGAAAGGAATGTCAAAATAACCTTGTATTTGAGCGGAGTGCAAATCCATTGCCAAAATGCGGCCAGCCCCAGCTTCGGTAATCAAATTAGCGACTAATTTGGCGGTGATTGACTCTCTGCCGGCGGTTTTGCGATCGGCTCTAGCATAACCATAGTAAGGAATTACGGCAGTGACTTGTCTTGCCGAAGCGCGGCGACAAGCATCGATCATGATCAACAATTCCATGAGACGATCGTTTACTGGACAGCAAGTTGGCTGAATCAAGTAAACATCGCAACCCCGAATCGATTCTTGAATTTGAACGTAGAGTTCCCCATCAGCGAACCGCTTGCGAACCATCGGTCCCAAATCGATTCCCAGATAACGTGCCACCTCTTGGGCGAGGGGAACATTAGCAGAACCTGAGAATAGCCGCAAACGATCGTGAGGGGAAACCGGCGGTTCGGGAAGCGGAAGCGGTAAAGTAGCAGAACGGATCACAGCAGGCCTCTTGCAAGACATTATTTTACGGCTATCCTACCATGTGAAACTATAAATATGCAGCAGTAAATTTAGGTAAGTTTTAGAGGTGCGAAGGAAAAATTTTATACAATGTCTAATTTTTTTAGTCTTTGAGCGAGCTTTGCACCTATCAAAATTGAATAAACTTGCAAAAAAGTGCAAAAAAAGTTAAGAATCTGAGGGATAGTCTAGATTTTTGATGTTAGCAAAGCAAGGTTGAAATCGATGAGCTTAAAAGAACGAATTGACGCAGAAATCAAAGCAGCTATGAAGTCCAAGGATAAAGTTCGCTTGGAAACTGTTCGTGGCATCAAGAAATTTATCATCGAAAAAGAAGTCAGTGTTCGTCCTTCGGGACAAGATGGGCTGACGGAAGCTCAGGAAATGGAAATTTTGGTGCAAATAGCGAAACAGCGCCGGGATTCGATCGAACAATACCGCAAAGGTGGCCGCGAAGATTTGGTGGCACAAGAGGAGGCGGAGTTGCTAATTCTGGAAGAGTATTTGCCGCCGCAGATGTCTGACGAAGAGATAAGTAGAGTGATTGATGAAGTTATTGCTTCGGCGGGTGCGACTTCGGCTAAGGAGATGGGGAAGGTGATGGGGGCGGCGATGCAGCAGCTTAAAGGTAAGGCTGATGGTAAGAAAATTCAAGACATGGTGAAAGCTAAGCTTAATCCTTAGTCATTGGTCATTGGTCATTGGTTATTAGTCATTAGTCATTGGTTGAGAACGAAGAATGTAGGGGCAAACCCCCCGTGGTTGCCCTATCCTTAAATTTATAAAAAAAATTGGTTTCTCAAAGTTGCGTAAAAAAACGTAAGATGCTAACTTTGGTCGGGACTGGGAGCTAGAGACAGTGAAGTATGCTATTGAGCGTTAAAGACCTAGCAGGATCGTCTATTTTTTAACACTGGACAATTAGTAATTGTTGATAAGTAGGTTTCAACTGAGATCTTGCACCAATGTCAGCAACGGGCTAGAAGCCCGTTCCACAAAGAGTGAATTTCTTGTGGGATGGGCATCCTGCCCGTCCATAAAAGGCTTATTGA
>JAYSVM010000192.1:0-3487 GCA_043718495.1 Oscillatoriales bacterium
ACCACATTCGAGGCATTTACACGATTGTGTTTGATATTCAACAACTTCGATTGGTTTTGCTACTAGACTTGCTACTTGCTGTCTATGAATGTTAATTACGTCACTTAATTCTTTACTGCTCTTGGCAGTCAACCTTACCATCATATTTGCGAGGAACTCCCACTTTATTTTGTTTTCCTGTATAAAGATAGCGTAGGTTAGCATCAACTCTTAGCTTGCCAATAAAGTCTAAATTTAACTCCCGCACAGCATCCCAGAATTTAGAGCGATAGTAATAGCCATCAGCGACTAAATAACGCACAGAAGTTGGAAGAAAACAATGAGTATTCTTCAAGTGTTGTGCATAATCATCAACTCTTGTGATGTCAGGTGTTGAGCTTTGAGAGTCAGGCTTTTTGCGAGACTTTTTTGACCAGCTATTCTTCGGATTTTGGGGGTTTTTTTTCACGGGCTTTATTTGAGGGCGTGACGGAGTTTGTTGTACGCTTAAGCTATCAGATAAACGAGTCTCGATTTCGACAATAGAAATCACAGAAATTTCCAACCCCTGTTCCGATTTGCCGGCTACACCATTATAAAAATAAGCCTTGCCGTCAGTTTTTTTGCCACTTTTTCTTAAAAAAGAACAATCAATAACAGCAATAACTATGTTTTCAGGATGTAAGGCTTTTTTAAGGAAATATTGATTAAATTGTGGAAAGTTAAAGCTTTTGAGAAAGTGACGACGGTAGGTTTTTTCGCTCAAACAACTATAGCGACTGAGATTCGTGAAGTTGACCTTGCCATAAACAAGCAAAATAGTTGAGAATAAAGTGATTAAAAACTTCTTTTGGGGTTGACTAATCCCTGGCATTTGTTGTAAGATGGATTCTATAACATTTATAAAGCAATCTGTTGAGCTTGTGTGTTTTTATAGCTTAACCGAAAAGAGTGCCTTTTTTTCTGTTCATTTTGGGTTCAGATTGCACTCACTTTTTTCACTTCTGTGTTTTATTGTGATCGTATCCCTCTTTTAAAACTGTCCGAAGTATTGTTACGAGCAAAGAATATAATATACGGACTACCGAACCCAGCAAGTACAGTTTACTCTACATAGAGTAATGCACCGCAGAGAGCGATGACGCAAGAAGCTGGTGTTAGTTGTTCGCTTGTCGCAGGACTTCGACATTCAACTCTAGTTTCTCTCCCAGCCACAAAGAATGCTCCGTGTGGTCTGCCACATCGTCGCCTGTTTCGGGATGGACGAGAATATCTAGCCCCTCGCGATGCAGCATTAACCAGCGCTTTCATCAACTCCAAAGGCTATCAGAATCATCCACGACTAAAGTTTCACCTGTTGCTGTATCTTTAACAGTTATGATTCTTTGAGTAAAAGTGAGATTTTCATAGAAGTCATAAGTATATTTACCTGCAAATGCTTCTTCATCAACCCAAAAATTCCAATTTATTAGAGTTTGGTACGCCTCTCCCTCAATCTTTAAAACTACTCGTTGCGGCTTTCTTATCATCTGCGGGCAATCCGTTGCATCTAAATCAACCAAACTCTGTAATTCTTGTCCATGAAATACACCTTGAAAAATATAGTTAAATGGTTTGCCTAAAATTAAATTCACTTCATCATTGCCTACGTAAAATATCATCGGATCGTAACTAGGACTCCCATCTGCTGCTCCTAGCAAACATTTATCTTCTGCATCCGAATAAACTGTTTCTTCTTCCCACTTTACGATTTTGCTGGCTGCCTTTTCGTCAATCATAAAAAGAATCTTATCGGGTGCTTTTTGGTAGTAGACTATTGAGTCTTTGCGCGAATATAGTTTGTGTTTCGGAGTAAAAAGGTTCATAATTACCTAATTTTTTTTAGCGATTGTTGCTTAATTAAAACTTGTAACTGTACTGCAATCCATTATGTTTGTAAGTGCGATGGCTACGCCCCGTTCCTACGCACTTATCTAACCCGCTGCTCGATTTTAACTCACATCCAAGGGACACTCCCGCTGCTAATCGCATCCACCTCATCAACCGATAGCACCAAAGCTTTGGTTTTAATCCGCTGCGAGACGAACTTGCAAGTCTCAAGAGTGTGCGCGAAGTGGTGTTCTTTCACCGAACCCTTTTTCGCTGTTTTCCGGTGTAGGAAAGCATGGAGAGCGAAGCGATCGCCCCCCTGACTTGATCCGGCTTCACCTCTAAGTATTTCTGCAATTGGTCTAGGTTGCTGTGACCGCTGATTTCTTGAATAATCCGCAGCGGTATCCCCGCATTGCTCATCTGGGTGAGGGCCGTTCTCCTAAAGCTGTGGGTGGATGCTCCCTCGATGCCGGCTCTGTCGAACGCTTCTCTCAAAATCCGATCGGCTGAATCTGATTGCAAGTGCTTCCAATGGTGGCAGCGGTGGCGGCCTGGAAATAAGTAAGTCTGACCCGCGTGGGGTTTCCAAGATGTCAGAAGACTTCGCAAATCCTCGATCACCGGAATCGTCCTGGTTTGGAGTTTTCCCTTGGTGTTGGCTTTGCGGAAGTTAATCGTAGAGCGGACTGTACCCGTGTTCGTGTAGATATCCTTGACCATCAGGGAACAAGCTTCGGCAATGCGGCAGGCGGTGTAGAGGCAAACTCCGAAGAGGGTGCGATCGCGATCGGTCTGCAAACCATCGTTAAATAACAGTTCGATTTCCTCTTGAGTCAGGATTTTTGCCTGCCCGTGACCTTCAATCTTCATGCTTGGTGTATACTCGACCCGACTCGATCGAGTCTTGCATACTTACTGCATTACTGCATCCGTCGGGAGTATTTCTTAACTTGGCACTTCGCGGGGCTAAGAGATGGGTTAAAGTTCGGGGGTTACATTAAACAAAAACTTATGCTTAACCGAGCTTGAAAAACTAATCAATTGCTAGAATAGATTTTTTCTAACTTATTCAGCAAGCCCTAATTAAAATTGATGTTGCCACTGGAAACATTGAAGTTGCGAGCAATATCCTTCAACCGCAAGAGCGGCTACCATATCTGAAGCTGGGATTAATTCAATTAGATCCCACCTGAATATCTCCTGGGGGTCATCTTGGAAGCGCAACAGCGCTGCTGGTTCTCCCGGTGCAAAGGCGACATCAAACTGCGACAGAGGAATAGAAAGTCCTTTACCAACTGCCTTAACATACGCTTCTTTTCGAGTCCAGCAGGTGAAGAAAGCCTTGTGTTGGAGATGTTCGGGAAGCGAACGCAGCACAGCTTTCTCTACTTCTGAAAAAAAACTTTCAGCAATCTGCTGATAAGGAAGATTTGTGCGAATGCGTTCAATATCTATGCCAATATCTCGATTTTCAGTAATAGCAATCAGAGCAACCCCGTGAGAGTGAGACAAGTTAAAAGAAAGAGTATTCTTAGCTAGAGGAGAATCTAAAAAAGGTTTGCCATAGAGATTATATTCAAAGTTCAGAGCGCTGGGCTTTATATCGAGATAGCGACTCAGAATTGCCCTTAGCGCA